>NZ_DALZEG010000025.1:0-1025 GCF_031979465.1 Moraxella sp. CTOTU46934 | reverse complement strand
TCAGTAAATACGCTGACCATTTACCCCTGTATCGCCAAAGCCTGATTTATCAGCGAAGCGGGGTGTATTTATCTGATTCGACCTTAGCCGATTGGGTGGGACGTTGTGGGGTACAGCTTGGGTTTTTAGTTAATCGCTTAATCAAGCTTATACTTACCCAACCAATTGTGCATGCCGATGAAACCCCTGTGAAGATTTTAAACACTTACGGTACCAAAGATATTAAGGGCAAGCTAAAACAAGGCTATGTCTGGGCGTATGTGACACCACAGCATAGCCCAATCAAGGCGGTAGTGTATGACTTTGCCCAAGGTCGGGGTAGTGAGCATCCCAATGCGTTTTTAAACGGCTTTAAGGGCAAACTTATTTGCGACGGCTATAACGGCTACAAGCCATTATTTGGGCGAGGGGTGATTGAAGTGGGTTGTATGGCACATGCCAGGCGTAAGTTTCATGAGCTGCATGTGACAGGGCAGAGTCTTATTAGCATTGAGGCATTAGAACTGTTTCAAACACTGTATGCCGTTGAACGTGAGATTGATGAGCAGTTTGAGAGAAACCAAACGCCAATGCCCAGAGATGCTCAAATAGTTAGGCAAGTCAGGCAGAATAAGGCAAAACCAGTTGCGGATAAACTTTATGCGTGGTTACAACAGAAACGCTTAGGCACGACTAAGAATGCCAGTATTACTAAGGCGATTGAGTATTGCCTTAAACGTTGGACGGCATTAACTCGCTATTTGGATGATGGCAATTTGCCGATTGATAATAATTGGGCAGAAAATCAGATGCGTCCATGGGCGTTAGGCAGAAAGAATTGGTTGTTTGCAGGGTCGCTTGAGAGCGGTCAGCGGGCGGCTAGTATTATGTCGCTTATCCAGTCAGCTAGATTGAATGGTCTTGACCCGTATGCGTATTTGGCAGATGTGTTGAGTCGTCTGCCGACGCATCCTGATAGCCAGATTGATGAGCTGCTACCACATGTCTGGATACCACCTCAATAGGGGTATGGTCGGGGGCTTACA
>NZ_DALZEG010000024.1:0-1069 GCF_031979465.1 Moraxella sp. CTOTU46934 | reverse complement strand
ACGCAAAGCGAAATGATTTAACTTGGTTTTGATTTTCAAACACTCAAGCTTAAACACCGCATACGTGGCTAAAAACATATGATTAAACCGAGCCCTTTGGCTATGAGCAGGCGACTTACCCAAATTGGCATTTTGCTTTAACGACTTATGATACACTTCAACCTGCCATCGTTTTTGATAGCCGTTGATAAATTTATCCTTGTCGCATTGCAAATCTGAGCATACCAGATATAACACCCCTGTAGAACCGTCCTTGTTTGTAAAGACTCGGCATAATAACAAGACTTCATCATGATAGTCATTTAAAAAGCCGCGAACAGGGGTATTATCGGGTAGATTAGATTCATCAATACGTACAAAGTTACCTTTTTCTCTATCATCCGCGGTTAAAGCCACCAAGCGATTTGACTTTAACGCAAAGATGAAATGCTTGTTAGCTTTACGAATATGTTTGAATGTCGCTTTGGCTGAAAACCAAGAATCAGCTAATACATAGTCGAATTTGACTTGGTTTTTGATTGCCCTATCAAACATATCAAGCAGTCGCTGATTTTTGGTTTTATCACTTTTACGTTTAACCTTGCCTTTGTCATCGGTAAAGACATTGGGTTTGGTGATGATGTCAAAGCTTAAGGGTATGTCGATATCTTTGCGATGATACAGACAGTTAAGCAGGTTAATGCCTTTAACATTTTTGTTTTGGGTGTGGTCGTAGTGCCAGCAGTTGATGTCGTCGACGCTTGTGTGCGGTTTGGGCTGTATGGTGTCATCAAAGATGAGATAGCCGATGGCATTGGGTGTGGCATTTTCATGCTGTCTTAGCATGGGTTTAATCAGTTGCCATTGTTCTTTGGCGGTGAGTGTTTCACTGTTTAGAAAGCGGGTGATGCTGTCATGGTAGATGCTCCCTTGTAGTAGATTGGCAAGTCCTGTGGCGGTGGTTTGCCCAAAACTTGCGATGAGGTAGTCGCTGTAGAGTTCTATCATGTCTTTGTTCATTTGTTTACTCTCTCTGACTGCTTTTTTTGTTATGATAGCGCTTTTTTAAAGGGCTGCGTAACTTCAGTTA
>NZ_DALZEG010000023.1:0-1475 GCF_031979465.1 Moraxella sp. CTOTU46934 | reverse complement strand
GTTTGAAAATCAAAACCAAGTTAAATCATTTCGCTTTGCGTTTAAAGTTACTCGTATCCGCTAATCAGTCGGCTTTTGCCCAGCTTAAGGCTATTAGCGGTGCGTAACTTCGGGTAATAATAAAAAAACAGCCAGCATATGTGCTGACTGTTTTCTTCGCTAGAGGAGCTGGCAAACCTTTATAAATAAAGGTTCAACACATCCCTAACCACATTAGAACGCCTTGGTTAAGGTAAACACCGCACCCGTTTCTGTACCGCGTTTGTATGGTTGGGCATTGGCATCAATATTGGTGCCAATCGCAGCCAATTCAGCAGTCAAGCCAGAAACAGACTTCACGTTATAGGTGAGGCCCACTTTCCAGTCAACATAGGTGTCATCTTCACTGCCACTGTCGCTAAAGTCGTAGTTATCCACCTTGGTATAGCCAACGCTTGCCACACCACCAAAGCCAGCGGCAAACGGCACATTATAGGTTGCATTTACATACCAGCCATTCTCGTCCAGACCAGCAAAGTCATTGGTATAGTTGACTGCACCCAGCAAGCTGTCACCAGAGGTTAATACATCCTTGAATCCAAGTTTTGCGTAAAGCTCAAGCCAGTTGATATCTGATGCGCTTGGATAACCGTAATACGATAGGCCAACATCCAAAGTGGGTTTGCCTGCAAATGGCAGTTCAGTTGCATAACCAACATATGGGTCTAGCTCAAGATGTGGATCAGCACCACCAAAATTTACATTGGAACCCCAGACACCCGCATAAAGGCCTGATTCATGCGTTAATGCAAAGCCAACTTGCACCGCAGGGTCATTTTGAGTTTGGGTCACACCACGATAACGGTAATCTGAAGTTAAGGCAGCGGTTCCTGCAAAGCTTACACCTGCCTGAGACAGCGCATTCGATTCTTCAGCCATTGCCAAAGTTGAAGCCATCGCCATAACACTTAACGCCACTGCTTTATATGCAAGTTTCATCATTTGATCTCCCCATGATGGATATTTGACTGATTTATGTTTTAAATTGCATCAAAATGTATCTTGCAAAGGTTATGCCAACTCAATAAAATCCAATAAAATCATATATTTTTATTATTAAAGAACTAAAAAGCATTTTCACTTTCCCTATTTATAAGCTTGATGCAGGATTTCGGCTGAAATTTGAACCATTTAAAGGCATATAAATAAAACCATACTATTTTTCGCACAAAAACAATGCTTTTTTAACCCATAAAAACCGTTGGAATGATTGAAACTTATATTGCAGGCCCTCTCCAGATAAAATGTTCAATAAAAATGCAAAAATGCGCCAGATGCAATCGACCCAGATAGGGTTAAGCACCAATACCATTCATCGGGCTGGTATTTTTTACTAGCCAAATGAGCTATTTTCAACCAAGTAGTAAATAAATAATTAACCGAAGTTACGCACCGCTAATAGCCTTAAGCTGGGCAAAAGCCGACTGATTAGCAGA
>NZ_DALZEG010000022.1:0-2079 GCF_031979465.1 Moraxella sp. CTOTU46934 | reverse complement strand
GCCAAGTCAAAACGTTGTTTATACATAGGTGACGCGACATAACGCACTTTTTGCCCGTCAATTTCACAGCTACCAAGTAGCCCCCTAGAAATGACGTTAGCCTTGCTAAATGGGTCAAAGTTATGCATGGCATATACTTCGTCATGATGGGTCCGAAAGATGGCAACTTGTTCGCCGCCCACTAGCGCACAAACGCCAGTTTCAGGGATGATATCGTCTAGTTTACAGATTTCATTCATGATTTGATTCCGTATTTTTTACCCGATGAGATGCCCATGGGACATCCCAGTTTGGTGAATGTTATTAACGTTAGGCAGGTGATGCAGTCTGGTCTGAGAATTCGGTTGCGTCTTGGCCAATCACTGACTTCTCATCGGCAGTTGCAGGACGAATTTGGTGACGCTCTTCGACAAATACCACGTTGTCATCGACTTTGTCACTGTTGATAAAGTGCTTAAAGCGTTTAAGGCGCTCTGGGTCAGAAAGGGTGGTTTTCCATTCGCATTGATACGCGTCAATATCCGCTTGCATTTGTGCTTCGAGTTCTTCGGCAATACCCAAGCTATCATTGATGACTACCTGTTGAATGTACTCAAGTCCGCCTTCCATTTTCTCACGCCAGACTGACGTGCGTTGTAAGCGGTCGCCTGTTTTTATGTAGAACATTAAGAAACGATCGATATATTTAATCAGCGTGGCTGTGTCCAAGTCACTGGCAAATAGTTCAGCATGTCTAGGACGCATACCGCCATTGCCACAGACATATAGATTCCAGCCATTTTCAGTGGCAATAATACCAACATCTTTGCCTTGGGCTTCGGCGCACTCTCTGGTACAGCCTGATACACCGAATTTTATTTTATGCGGGGCACGTAAGCCTTTATAACGGTTTTCCAGTTCGATCGCCAAGCCAACGCTATCATCCACGCCATAGCGACACCATGTGCTACCGACGCAAGATTTGACGGTACGCAAAGACTTGCCATAGGCATGCCCTGTTTCAAAACCTGCGTTGATTAAGCGTTCCCAAATATCGGGCAATTGGTCACTACGAGCACCAAATAAATCCACACGTTGCCCACCAGTGATTTTGGTGTAAAGTCCAAAATCCCGAGCCACTTCGCCCAGTACGATGAGTTTTTCGGCGGTAATTTCACCGCCCGCAATACGCGGCACGACTGAGTAAGTACCATCTTTTTGGATATTCCCCAAGAAAGCGTCATTGGTGTCTTGTAGCGCAACCAAGGGTTTATCAAGAATATAGTCATTCCAGCAAGACGCCAAAATCGAGCCAACCGTTGGTTTACAGATTTCACAGCCATCACCGTGTCCGTGTCTTTCAATCATCTCTTCAAAGGTGTGGATATTGCCGACACGCACTAAGTGATACAACTCTTGGCGAGAGTAAGCAAAATGCTCACAGATGTGGTTTTTAACTTCGATACCGCGCTTTTTAAGTTCTGACACTAAGGTATCTTTGACAATTTGGGCGCAGCCGCCACAGCCTGTACTGGCCTTGGTGCAGCTCTTGATGTCTTCATAAGTCATGGCCCCATTGTCCACTGCTGCGCAGATTTGACCTTTATTAACGTTATAGCATGAGCATAGGGTAGCGGTATCGGGCAGATTATCCACACCCATCACAGGTTTTTCCACGTTTGGCAAAATCAAGCTTTCTGGGTGTAATGGTAAATCAATACCATTTAAAAATAACTGGAGCAAGTTGCTGTAATCTTCCGTATCACCCACAAGTACCGCACCCAGCAAGCGTTTGCCATCGTCCGAGGTGACTAATTTTTTATACACGCCTGTTTTTGGGTTTTGGTAGACAAAGCTTAAACTGTCTTTGATTTTACCATGAGCATCGCCGATACTGCCGACATCCACGCCCATGAGTTTAAGTTTGGTACTCATGTCCGCCCCGTCAAATAGGCTGTCATGCTCGCCTGCCAGTTGCGAGGCGCACACGCTTGCCATGGTGTAGCCTGGGGCGACCAGCCCATAAATTTTATTGTCCCATAACGCACATTCACCAATGGCATAAATATTTGGCTCGCTCGTTTGACATGTGTCATCAAT
>NZ_DALZEG010000021.1:0-6511 GCF_031979465.1 Moraxella sp. CTOTU46934 | reverse complement strand
CTGCTTTTTTTGTTATGATAGCGCTTTTTTAAAGGGCTGCGTAACTTCAGTTAATTAACCCTTTAAAAGGATTCACCTTGTAGCAGTATCCATAGATAACCGATATACACCGATAAAAAAAGTATGCCACTGCCTTTGTGCAAATAAGCCGACTGGGGTTTTTTCACCACCACCCAAACTGATAATACAAACAACAACCCTGTGGCTATGCCCAATACCCACATATCTCGAATAATTTCACTAGGCTCAATGCTAAATGGTGCAATGACCGCTGCCACTCCCATAACGCCTAGCATATTGAATGTATTCGAGCCAATAATATTACCGATGACCATGTCAGTTTCACCACGGCGGGCAGCCACAATCGACGATACTAGCTCAGGCAGAGACGTGCCAATCGAAACAATCGTTAACCCAATAATAAACTCACTCATTCCCCACAGTGTTGAGAGTTTTACTGCACCCCAAACGATTGCCCTTGAACTGATAACTAAGAGAAATAAGCCACCTAACAGCATTAGAAGAGGTTTAACAATACTTTTCTTTTCATGACTAATATTTTCTTTAGGTTGAGGAGCGTTAAGACTACCGATAATCTGAACGCCCATAATAGCGATGAGTCCCGCCAACAGTATCCAAGCATCCATCTTAGATAACGGACCATCAAATAACAATATCATAGGCAATGCTGTTGCAATCAGTAGCATCAGCATATCAAAACGAACAATACCACGTCGTACCACAATGGGAGCCACTAAAGCAGTTGCCCCCAGAATCAATGCAATATTGGCAATACTTGAGCCAAAAGCACTGCCTACTGCTAAGCTTGGTGTCCCCGATAAGGCGGATAAAATAGCAACTACAAACTCGGGTGCCGATGTACCTGCCCCAATAATCACCACACCGATTAAAAAACTAGGTAGCTTAAGAGAAACGGCCAAATCCGTTGCCCCATCAATAAACACGTTGGCACTCCACACCAGTATAGCTAGCCCCACTAAAAATGCCACAATCGCAATCAACATAAAAAACTCACTTTGCTATTCAATTAAAAAATGCGTTTTTACCGCTATCAATGATAAAAACGCATTTTAGGTATAGGATAGTTAAAGGCTAGGCTTGTTTTGGCAATGTCTTATTCAGATAAAAATAACCGATAATGCCTGCTAAAACTGAACCCATGACAATCCCTAATCGCTCATCAAACGGTTTAATCTCCAATCCTGCGAACGCCAAGCTCCCGATAAATAAACTCATGGTAAATCCAATGCCACATAGGGCAGCGACACCAATTACTTGACCCCAGTTCATGCCTTGTGGCAGATTGGCGAGCTTTAGCTTAACCCCAAGCCAACTAAATAACATCACACCCAGAATTTTACCGACTAGCAATCCCATGATAATGCCCAATGACACAGGGTGGGTGAGTGACGCCATAAAGCCTCCTTCCGCTCCCCCAAAATGGATCCCTGCATTGGCAAAGGCAAATACGGGCAAAATCAAAAAGCTCACTGTATGATGCAAATCATGCTCAAGTTCTTTTAACGGTGAGATTTTAGGGTTTGCCGAATCAGTCATTGGGATAAACATCGCCAGCAATACCCCAGCAATCGTGGCATGAATACCCGATTCAAGCATCGCCACCCATAACACCAATCCAATAATGACATACGCAGAAATACGAGTGACATTAAAACGATTCATGATAAACAATACTGCAAGCGTTAAAGCGGCAACCCCTAAGGCGGCTAGGTTTAACCCACTGGAATAAAACAAAGCAATGATTAAAATCGCCCCAATATCATCAAAAATCGCAATTGAGGTTAAAAACACTTTAAGCGACAGCGGCACTCGGCTACCGAGTAAACTTAACACCCCCAACGCAAAGGCGATATCCGTGGCCGCAGGAATCGCCCAACCCTTAGCAAAATCAGGGTTTTGGTAGTTAAACATCAAATAAATTAAGGCAGGAAACACCATGCCGCCCATGGCAGCGAGTGCAGGTAAAATGATGTTGCGTGGGTTGGACAATTCCCCTACCATCATTTCACGTTTAAGCTCAAGCCCCACTAAAAAGAAAAACACTGCCATTAACCCATCATTAATCCAATGAAGCAAATGGTGTTTCACCACGAAATCACCAAAACTTATCGCAATCGGAAAATGCAATAAATGCTCATAGCTTTCTTGCAATGGCGAATTGGCAACAATCATTGCCAGTAGTGCAGCGATGGCTAAAACAATACCAGCCGCTGCATCCATCGCAAAAAACCGCTTAAGCGTTTGCTGAAAATTACTCATAGACCCTCCTAATCTAAAATCATTTATGTTGTTTAATTATTTCTAACCGTTGTTCGATTCGCTTGGCAACTTGTGCTGGATTGATATTCGGATTATCGAGTACCGCCGCCCACGCATACACAATATCATCTTCATAAATATGACCAAATCCTGCAGGCGTTTGGTTAGACGCTGGCATATCCAGAGATAATTCCCAAAAGCTTAACACAGGCAACCATCTAGGTAAATGACTAACCCCTCGACCCTTGGGTTCTGCCATCCAGTCAGGTGCTTGCCATAGCATCTTGGACGACCACCACACGATAGGGTCTGTCGCATACTGCAAAAATACAATTCGTGGTGACTGCCAATCATTTGTCAGTTGTTTTAATGAGGCAGGATTATCCATAAATCGCACATGTTGTCCGCTGTGAATAATAGGCAAGGCTTCTGTCGAACCTTTATTCCGATTCGCCACCAGTTGTTGCCATAGTGGGCTAAATCTTGGCGTTCCCACCCACACCGCCCCATCAATACGATTAATGACATCATCATAATTGTTAAAAAGCGATTGACTGGCATACGCCCCTAACGACTCTCCTGCAAGCAATAGTTTAGGGCGTTTATCAATCGGCATTTGCTCAAGACGTTGTTTGACGGCATTTATCAACTCGCTATTGGCAAACGTGGCAAGCTCACCATTCAACAAAAACGAAAATTGACTGGGTAAATACGAGTATTGAATCGCCACCGTTGCCACATCGCCTTGGGTCAAATACTCAACCGCCTGACTGCTGTACTCTTCAATCCAGCCCCGTCCTGTAGCCCCTTGTATCACGATATAGCGGCGGGTAAACGCCTGCGTTCTATCCATCTCATCAAGGGCGGTCTGCACCATTTTTTCTAACAACGCTTTATCAGGTTCTTGACGATTCAAACCAACGAATACCCGAATCGGCTCTTTGGCAGGCAATCCTGTCAGCAAGCTAATATCCTTCTGCGACGCCCCAAGCGAGACAAAGCGTTGTCCAAAATGCCCCAACTCCTGCCACTGTTGGGCAGGTTTTTCTTTATTACTATGCCCCGTTTGCCCACTATCAAACCCTGATTTATACCGTGAGAATGGGGCTGATAGGGTATCGGGTTCAGAGGTATCAAGCTGCATGGCACTGTAGGCGACTTTCTCGACAACTTTATGCCAGATGTAATCCCGACTTAACGTAACCAATCCGACAATCAGTAGTAAAAAAGCCCCTGCTTTCATACTCATTTTTGTGGTAGTAGAAAACTGTGGAAAGCCACGTTCTACCCCCATCAACACCAATTGCTTTATCAAGCGAGCGATAAACACCACCAACCCCCAAAGCAATAGACTTAAGAGCATAGCCCCGCTGACATTAAGCAATGACGGCGGTGTTATCTGGACCTGTTGGGCAATCTTGGCAGTAATCTGGTAATGATAAAAAGCAAAACCAATCGCACCTAAAAATCCTAATACCATCGTCATTATTGGTAAGATATTTAGGTGGTTGATAGCTGATTGATGATTGGAGTTTTTTAATAAACGCTGTAACCAATACCCTATAAGACCCAACAGCATTCCAAACGCATAACCAACGATAGCGTTAATGCCACCACTGATTGCCTGCAACCACCAGACCCGTGGCAACAACATTGGTACATAGGACACATATAGACAAAAAAAACCCAGCATTAACCCAACTGCTGAACTATCTTTAATCTGTCGCTGTAGCCATTGAGCGACCAAATGCGTATTATTCATCTATTTTACTCAATAAAAAAAGGGTAAGACCATTGTCCTACCCTTCATTGTAAACGATTCGACGATTAGTAACGAGTAATCAACGCAATCGGCTCCTTTTCATCCATTTGCTCAGTGGGTACAAATACCACCTCACCACCTTTATGGCTAACCAATTCAATGATTTCACTAACCGCATCATCGGTTACACCCTCAGCAGTAGCATCATCTTGGACTTGTAGGGTCTGT
Source organism: Moraxella sp. CTOTU46934 (assembly GCF_031979465.1). Classification (NCBI taxonomy): domain Bacteria; kingdom Pseudomonadati; phylum Pseudomonadota; class Gammaproteobacteria; order Moraxellales; family Moraxellaceae; genus Moraxella; species Moraxella sp. CTOTU46934. Next base: position 2,220 of record NZ_DALZEG010000021.1, on the reverse strand, counting down.
GCTTTCTCATCAATCTTCGCAGGCACACTATGACCTTGACGAACCAATAGCGTTACCGCATTGCCTTCAAACGCCGAGCGATAGATTTGTTGCAAATCAGTACGCACCATCTTTTCATTACGAGCTTTTTCAAGGTCGCCTTTGGCAGTTTCGTAACGAGTCTGACGCTTTTGCTCAACGATGTCTTGAACGCCAGCAATAATGTCCTCTGGCTTGCTGTCGTTCAGATATGTTAAATTATCGACTTTACCAATAATCATATCAGGGCGGTCGCACACTTTTTCATAAAAACCAATATTGTGGCTATCACCCACCAAAATCACAGGTAGTGGTGATTTGTTATAAAGCTCTTGCAAGCTTTTATCAACACGGTTAAAGAACTCTTTTAAGTACATATCATCGTCTGATGAGCCTGTACGGTCTGCTTTACTGTTGTTGGGTAGCGTTGAGTTGTTAATAGGGAAGGTCAACTCGCTCATTGTTTGTTGACGTTCGCTACCGCCTTTAATTTCTTTAACCAGACGATTATTCACGCCTTCAATCAGACGGGCTTTTTCAGGCGTAACTACCAACACATAATAGCCAACCCCTTCTGATAAGTTACGCATGAGGTCACGGGTCGCAAACTTTTCACCAATGATGACTCGCTCAGCGGCATCAAAGGGCAAACGCACCACTTGAGCAGATTCAGGCGTGGCAAACACAGCCAGCGTATCTAAGTTATAGTTATGGTCAAGCTCATCGGTTTGGGCATGGATTTTTTCCATCACACTTGCAGCAACACGCTTGTCGTATTCATTGGTGACACGTTCTTCGACGATTTTAAGTTGGTTTTTTAGGGCAATTGCGTCTTGCTCATGCCATGTTCGCGACATAGGTTCGGAACAGGAGTTCCTGCTTCAGCTTGTTTCAAAATACTCATGATTAGGCTGTCTGAATATTTAGATGTTTTCATAGAAAATCTCCCTAGATAAAGGTTATTCGATTTTCTACTTTTGAGTTCAATTATTTGCAGGGTGCATTACCGCTTGGGCATATAACGACTAAGCTCACCGGCGGCAATGGAGCGCAGCGGAATTGCCGTCTGGTGCAGCGCCTTGTTATGCATCGGATTATGGGGCAACTAATAAATAGCGATTATCTCCGGTACCCTTCGGTGGCCATTATCTTTTGGGCTTCTTCGGTAACCAGAAAGTCTAGGAACATCTGCGCCTCACGGTCTGCGTCAGGTGAGATGACTACATTGATATCTCGCCAGATCGTTCGGCCTTCATCTAAGGGAACAAGCTCCAATACATCGGGGTGCGTGATTGGCCAGTTCGGCCAGGTAATCCAGGCATCAGCGTCCAGCTCCTTGAACGCATTGAAGCTGGCGCCAGAGCCGAGCGAGTACGACACGATATTCTTCCGAAACTGCGCGACGTCATTCAGCGAGCCCATGCGTCCGGCGACGTCTTCCCATGTTCCAGTTCCGGAGGTGTTGTAGATGCCCTTGCCCTCCGTAACGACGATTTTCATTCCTTCCACTAGAAGCGAGTCAAAGCCCTGAATATTCTTTGGGTTGCCGGCCTTAACGGCTATAACGGTGGGCCTGATATAGATCGGCTTGACCTTGCTGGGGTCGAAGGCCTTGTAGGTTAGCAGGAATGCCGTCATCGACTGCTCCGAAGTACCCCAAAGTATATCGGCATCTGCCTGCGCATCAGCAGACCATCTGCTTTCAGGCCCGGCGATAATTTCCACTTTGGTACCCGAACGTTTTTCCCAGACCTCAGCGACTTTTTTGAAGGCGGTATGCGGCCCCCCAGCACCATACAGTTTGACGACACCATCCTTCGGCTTGTGCTTGATTGATGGGTCATAAAGTGATGCCTGAGCGAATGACGGAACAACTGCTGCTGCACAAAAGAGTGCTATGACGGTAACTATTTTCATTTTCTATCTCCTAATTTGAATGAGATTGTAACTTGGCTGTGAGGCATAACTACAGTTATACGGCGCACTCGCCGCATAACTTAAAATAAATTGATGTTTAAATATACTTTGTATCATACATTAATCTACTTAAAAATATGTAATTTTTATTCAAACGTATCATCATCTTGCGCCGAATTTTCATGCTTAATACGGCGTGGGTTCATTTCTGTTTGCAGCCGTAAATAACTGAAGTTACGCACCGCTAATAGCCTTAAGCTGGGCAAAAGCCGACTGATTAGCAGA
>NZ_DALZEG010000020.1:0-13422 GCF_031979465.1 Moraxella sp. CTOTU46934 | reverse complement strand
GCTGCTACCACATGTCTGGATACCACCTCAATAGGGGTATGGTCGGGGGCTTACACTGCAGCCAACAAAAATCTTTCTAAAGCCTGATGGCATCACCGAGGAATCAAGTATCTACATTTCAGAATACCGAAAGCGAGATCATCGACTTAATATTCGACCCCTCATTCAAGTTGATGACAAGCTAATGTGGTCCGCAGGGTGCGTGTATCGGTCATTCACGATTTGGCAAGATAAGGTCGGAGAAGGGGGGTTGCCTGCAGAATTTGCTTGGCCAAATGTCAGCAAAGTATTAAAAATCATTAAAAGAAGTATCGAAAATGAGTTGGAAGTGGCTACCCATCAAATCTTTTTAAGATATTTCGATAAGAGCTTGTGTGTTTTAAACTTCGACCCTAGAAAAATAAAAAAGAATGAAAACGTCGGCGATTACGATGTATTAGTCTATATCCCGCAAAAGAATACTTGGGTAATGGTAGAATGTAAGTTCAATCAAACCCCTTTTTGTATGAAAGATATGAAGCGGCTTCGTGAGGAAATTTTTGCGACGGAGAAACCGAGCCATATAACCAAAATTATGAAACGCTATGAGTTTATAAAACAATATCATCAGAAATTTGCGAAATTTTTTGGCTACCCTGTAACCAGTGATGAATCACCCATTATTAAAACCCTTTATGTAGCAAAGTCGATTAATTGGGTTCATCGAGGCTATTCGATGGATAGCAATATTGAGTTCGTGCAACTAGATAATCTAGACTATTGGATAAGAGATAATCTGCTTGAGAAATAAGTAACTTCTGATATCAAATTCGCCCAATTTATTTTATGTTAAATAATATTCTTGAAATCAAATAATTGCCCACTCTATTTTAGATATTACCAAGTATTCTAATAAAAAAATAGCCTTGTAAATTTCTCCGTTTCTTTCATCATACATCAATCACTTGTTTATTTATTGAGCCAACATCCACGCCACCGCTGCATTAATATGTAAAAGTGTGGTGTCAAACACAGGTAGGGGGCTATTTTCTTCATTGATAAGCAGTCCGATTTCAGTACACCCCAAAATTACGGCTTGTGCACCCTGCGCTTTGAGTGTCTCAATGATTTGAATATATTGCTCGGCAGCGCTCGGTTTAATTTGGTTTAAACACAACTCATCATAAATAATGCGGTGCACGATTTGCTGGGCAGATTCGTTAGGAATAATCGTTTGGATACCATATTCGGCTAAAGTTGTTTGGTAAAAGCCATCCGTCATACTAAAACTAGTCCCTAACAATCCTACTTTGTCCAAGCCTTGTTTAGCAATGGCTTGAGCCGTGATGTCAATCAAATGTAAAAATGGTACATCTATCGCATCTGTGATGAACTCAGCGACTTTGTGCATGGTATTGGTGGCAAGTAAGATTCCATCAACGCCTGCGAGTACTAAGCGTTTTGCAGCATCCGCTAACATCTCACCTGCTTGTTGCCAGTTGCCTTGTTTTTGTAGTTGAGCAATTTCTTCAAAGTCGAGATTATAAATCACTAGCCTAGCCCCATGATTAGCGCCAAGACGTTGATTGATTTGTTCATTGATTTTTTGGTAGTAGCTGATTGAACTTGCGGTACTCATGCCGCCAATGATGCCGAGTAGTTTCATATGATGATGCCTATGATTAGTTCCTATTTTAATTGGCTACTATAGGGTAATTTAATAGTTAATGCCCAATACAGTTGTTTTTTAAATTTCAAAATTGTGTGGGTGATTTAAACATCACAATTATTTGCCGAAAACCACTAGCAAAGAATCCTGTCCGAAACTCGAAGGCATCACCACTAAAATTTCGATAGCATGGTTTAACCCAATAAGGAGATAACCATGCTAACCAATCCCCAAACTAAATATCAACGATTCACAGTTGAGCCCTTTTCCACTCGCACCTGGTGTAACAATCAGCTTACTACTGCCCCACGTTGGTGCTCATCTGACTTAAGAGATGGCAACCAAGCGTTAATTAACCCTATGGATACGGACAAGAAGTTGTATCTATTCAATCATTTGGTGGCGATTGGCTTTAAAGAAATTGAAGTGGCTTTCCCTTCAGCATCGGATACCGATTTTAACTTTGTGCGTCAATTAATCGATGACAAGCTTATTCCTAACGATGTATGGATTCAAGTCATTACCCAATCACGTCCTGAACTTATTGCTAAGACCTTTGACGCATTACAAGGCGCATCCAAAGCGATTGTCCATTTATACAATGCTACCGCCCCTGTCTTTCGTGAGGTGGTATTTAACCAAGACAAAGCCAGCACCATAGAATTAGCAGTAAATGGGGCAACATTAGTCAAGCAGCATTGTGAGCAAAATCCCAATACCCAATGGCAATTTGAGTATTCACCAGAAACTTTCTGCTTTACTGAGCGAGAATTTGCTCTAGAGATTTGTGAAGCGGTCAAAGATGTTTGGCAACCAACAGCAGATCGGCCCATGATTATCAATCTACCTGCCACGGTTGAGATGAATACGCCCAATGTATATGCCGATCAAATTGAATGGTTTATGCAAAATTTTTCGGATTTATCACATATTACCATCAGCATTCATCCGCATAATGACAGGGGCACCGGGGTAGCCTGTGCTGAACTTGCCATGCTTGCAGGGGCAACCCGAGTCGAAGGTTGTCTATTTGGCAATGGTGAACGTACCGGTAATGTTGACTTGGTAACACTTGCGTTAAATCTATATACACAAGGCATTTATCCCAACTTAGATTTTTCAAATCTTCAACAAACGGCTAATGTAATGACCTATTGCAACGAGCTGCCGATTCATCCACGACATCCGTATGCCGGTGAACTCGTATTTACTGCCTTTAGTGGTTCTCACCAAGATGCAATTAAAAAAGGCTTTGCCAAACGTGAACAAAACCCAGACATACTATGGAATGTACCGTATTTTACCATTGACCCCAAAGACATTGGTGCAACCTATGAAGCAGTCATACGGGTCAATAGCCAATCTGGTAAAAGTGGCGCAGCGTGGCTGCTTGAAACCCATCATGGCATCAAATTACCCCGTGCGTTTCAGCTGGACTTTAGCCAACGGGTTAAAGACTTTACCCACCAACATGAAAAAGAAGCGAGCATGGCTGAGATTTGGCAGTTGTTTAAAGAGCGTTATGGCTTAAATTTATATCAGCCAGCAGGCTATCAAGTACAGGGCTTTACTGGGAGAAACAATGCCAATGACTACCATTTAACGGTTGAACTTTCTAACCCCAATGAGTTAACAATTGAGGGTATAGGTAATGGCATACTCTCTGCTTTTGTTAATGCGATTAACAGCCACTTTCATAGACGATTTAGCATCGAACAGTATGATGAGCATAGCTTAGGGAAAGCCAGTGATAGCCAAGCGATTTGTTATGTGATGCTAAAAGAAGATGATGAGTCGTTTTATGGGGTAGCCATTGGCGATGATGTCGCAAAAACATCGATGCAGGCGGTGATCAATGCCTGTCAACAGCAACTTATACTTGGCTAAAGTTGTGCTGATACCCAGCAACGTATTGGGTCGGTGATAGCCCAATACGTTGTTTAAAAGCGGTACTAAACGCACTGGGGCTGTCATAACCAACGGCTAATGCCACATCGATCACACTTTGGCCTTGCAACAGTAACTCAAGACTGTGCTGCAACCGCAGCCGTCTTAGCCATTCAATAAAGCTTAACCCTGTTTGCTGAGTAAATTGCCGTGATACGGTGCGTTCACTGATGTTAAGCAGGTGGGCAATATCAGCAAGTGTCCATGGATGCGAGAGTCGCGCACTAATTTTTTCAATTAAGGCTTGATACTCAGGTAAAGCAGGCTTTGGTACTTCAAATTCTGTGAGTGGTGTTAAGCATCTAGTTTCATCGAGTATCAGCTCAACGATCCAGGCTTCACGGGTATTGGTTTGATAATGACTGTCAATACCAACGGCACTGCCAAGCAACGCTTGCAGTAACTCGCTGATGGCAACCACTTGACTGCGATTGGGTAGGTCTGCCCGTGTCAATGGTTCAACAAAGGCGGATAAAACTTGGGTATTCTTTAAAATAGTTAGGCTATGTTCGGTACCTTTTGTTAGCCATATTCCTCGATTTTGGGTAATGGCAAACTGACCATTAGGCGTTGTGACTCGGATAAAACCATGTTTGACAATAATCAGTTGATAACAGACATGACGATGTGAGGGCTCAGACATTCCCGTTTCGTAGTACTGTTCGACAATACTTAATGGCTGTTGAGGTTGTAAGGATTGAAAATACATACGCGATTGGTCAATTCAATGGCTTAATGAGGCTAAAAATTTCTGCTTTCATTATACTTGAAAACTGTTTAAGCTCTCCGATATGGAGTTTGATTTAATTTAGGCAATTGGAATATTTGCCCTTACTGAAAATACTTAGGATATGGCTATTAAGCCTTTCTATGGAGAGATGAAATGAACGATGACTATGTACGTTCTGCAACCATGACCATGCTATCGATTATGGCAGGTATTATTATCATGTTAGTGGTTGCAATAATCTATTGAACCTTCTGCAAGTGGAGTCTTAAGGCTCCACTTCGCCCATCTTTGGTTATGTTAAATATTAAAATTCAAACGCATCCCTTATCAAGGAATATAAACCCTTATCCGCTGCTTGAGCATTTAGCCTATTACGTGGCTGGTTTTTTAGCTCGATGTTGAAATGCTTTCTTAAAATACTCCGCCCCTGCTTTATTGTAAGCTATCAATTCTTGTTCTTGTTTCTCAGTTAATTTAAGATGTCGAGTATATTTGTCATTGTTTGGTACTATAATTTTCGGTTGCTGTTTCATGTTGATTTCCCTTACGCTGTTCTAAGGCTTGCCTTGCTTACTTAAAAATTTCTTTAGTTTGTGCTAATCGTAATTTTTAAGAGAAATAATCTCTTTTAACAATTAATGATACCCACAAAGTTTTCATCATTACTGCCAAAGCATCCCTACTTTGGACTATATACTTATACTGGCCTGAAACTTAAAATAGTAATTTTACTAATAGTGCTACCATAGCGCCACTAACCAAAGAAATTAAAACAACTTTTGCTGTCGTAACATGTACTTCGTTCATGGAAAACTCCTTTATACATAAGGCAATGACTTATAAGCCTTTTTGCCATTAAAAACTTAGCTTAATGAACAAGTAACCTGCCATCTAAATCCTTATTTCTTACTCTTTTTGATTGGCTTTTTAACTTGATTTAACGCTTTTTCCAAGCCCGCTCCCATCTTAAAGGTAATTACCGTTTTTTCAGGAATCTGTATTTCTTCTTTCGTCTGAGGATTTCTGCCGATTCGACTTTGCCTTGTTTTTTTGACAAAGGTACCAAAGCCAACTAAACGCAGCATATCATGCTCTTGAAACACCTCATCAAATACCGCTAAGGTCTCATTTAAAATTTTTCTTGTCTCATCTTCGTTAAGATTCAAGCGATGTTTTAGCTTGTTAATAACAATTTTTTTGTTCATTACAAAGTTCCTTGTGGCAATTTAGTATTACATTATAGTTCTTAATTGACTGCAGGGCGATAGCATATCAAGACGGTTCTACCGTGTGTTAGCATTTAATCATAGTTATTATCTGGATTTTTGTCTAGTATTGATAAGTTAATTACCTAGACTGTTTAAACGAATTCTTAGAACCCAGGACCTCCGCTTCTACCATAACTTGGCGTAAGCTGCTGAGTAGGTTTAGGCGATTGCACAGACGTATCAACGCTTGTCAGTATTTGATCAATATCATTAAACAAGCTCGTCAATGGCTTTAAAAACCGCCGATCCTCATCATACCGCTCCACGGGCTGATCAGACTCGATAAATCCATCATCGATTGCTTGGTTCACTAACGCCTTTGCTTGATTATTTAACAACGTTGCAAGCTTAATACCTTGTGCCAAATACTGACAATGCTTAGGCTTATCTTTTTGATAACCTAGGCCATCAGGGTCTTTAAAGCGTATTTTTTCTGCAAAGCTCATTGACCCGTCCTGTGCTTTTTCTGTCATCTCTTTAATATCATGGGTGGGTTTGACCCCTACCATCGCGCGTTTATATGCCGTCGTGGCTGTTAAAAACATATCCTTATCGCCAATGACTTGACTTACCCTAAGCGCAATCATGGCTTGTAGCGCCCGATTAAGTGAGTAGCGCTCATAGTAGTAATCCGCTTCGATTTTTGCTTGTTTTAATTGATCGAAATAGGCTTTGATTGCCTGGGCAATTTGCTTCTCAAACTCGGTGCGTGCTTCAAGCTGCTTTTTTAACTTAGCGAGTCGTGCTTGTTCGGCAATGGCAGCTTGTCGTTGGGTAATAAATTCAATTGTTTCATCAAGTTCGTTATTTTGGCGTCCTGTGCTTGATATAGCGTAATCCATTCGGATAACTTGGCTAAGATCGCTTGATTTTCCGTTGTCAGTTGCTGGTTGGACTGCTGCAACTGCTGGTTTTGTGTTTGTAGTGCCTGATTGGACTGGTGAAGCTGAGATACTTGGTTGGTCAACGCTTGAATCGTTCGTTGATGCTCGTGATACTGGCTTAGATATTGCTCGGCTAAGCGTGCGGCTTGATCGGCTAACTGCTGATTTTGCGCCAGCAAATTGTCGAGCTGTGTTTTGGTGACGGGTTCTTTGTTCGTATCGATGGTTGACGAGTTTTCTAATTTCTCCATAGCAAGTTTGAGCAAGGCCACTAATTCGCTCAACGCTTGATTGTCTTGCTCGTACTGCTGTTTGAAAACCGTAAACTGCGCTTGTTGCTCGTCTAACAAGGTTTTTGACAGCTGCGCTAAGGCGGTCTCTAACAGTAGGTTTGGATGGTTCGGTAGCATCGTTTAATTCTCCCGCGTTAACTGTTGATACGCCAGGTAAATCCCGCAACAAGTCAGAATAAACAGAATCATCAGTAATGATGTTATCATGAATGTTGACCAAATCCGCCATTCTACGAGCACCGAGATGTTGATGCCCAACGATATCGCCAGCAGGCTTAAAAAGATCACCCACAATATCACTGGTAGTTGATTCTGGCGGTTGATACTCGTTATCAGCTTGCTGCGCCAAGTTTGCTGTTCGCTTAAAAATCGCTGGTAATCCTGCTGCTCGCTCTCGATTCTCAATGCTATCTTCTCGTTCACGTGATTGGCGTAGGTACCCAGATTGCTGTCCACCTGATTCGTGAGTGACGTTAAAGTCGTTTGAGCCTTCTCGTCGATTTGCGTGATCCGTTCTTCCATCTGGGCTAGCCGCGTATCGAGCTGATCTAAACGGGCTGAGATAGCCTTCTGGTCGATCAATGTATCGATACGTTCGTGCAAGGCTTTGTTCGACTCGCTGATCTGGTTCAACGGTTGGCTCTGCTCGGTTTTGAGCTCGGTTTTTAAATCGTTTAGAAAGCTCGTTACTTCGTTTGTCACAGTAGCTTTGATAGTCTGCCTTAAGCCTGAGAATTCGTTCGTGATCTGGCTCTTCACGGTATCTTCGATCGTTTTTTGCTTGGTCAAATTGCTCGCCGAGAGTTCCCCGAGATTCGAAGGTTTTTTCATAAAAAGCTCCTTGTAAACGAATAGGTCTAGCGCCACCGTGTGGATTTTTAATAGAAATAGATTGGTTCTTAATAGCGGTGATCTCGTAATGCTCAGATAGATAAGTAATCACATCATCGCGATGATTGACTGACTCATTGATAAATAACTCTTCTAATTCATCATTAATTTTTCCTAGCGTTTCTTTAACATTTTTAGGTAACTTATCACCAATCCGTGTTAATTTAATGCGCGCCGCCGCAACTGGATCGGTTAAATTCATCTCTAAATTTTTGATTTCTTTAAACGTATCCACCCGTTTTTCATCGATTAGATGATAATAAACCGGTAGCGCTTTGCCAGTGGACAATTCAACATTAGCAAAGACAAAGTTCAGCTCAAGCCTAGGGGTGTTTGTTACCTCATCAATTTTATCGGTGTGTTCTACCCAATAACCAGCATACTGATTTTTATCAAGACCGGTAAATAAACAATGCTCAAATTCATCCATCAGCTGTTGTTTCATTGCTTCAGTAACCGTCTTACTTTCCTCCCCTTCAAATGCCAAACACCCAGCCGTATAAATCTTTGAAAAAGTTAAACCATTAATAAGTTCAGTCACCCACTCAGGATTACCACTCAATAATTTTGCATTTTCGCGAGAAGCGATACCATCTGCATAATCTTTCCCTAGCAAATAGCGTTGCACAGCTCGACCACCCGAAGAATAATGGTTATCTGCAACACTACCCCGCTTAAAAAATTTAACAAGCATTTAATTTTCCATAAAAAATTTTAGATAACTTGCCATAAGTATTTAAAAAAAATTTAAACGATTTTTATAATTCAGGTGCAACGATTTCATCGATGGCACCTATATTTTCTTTAGTAGTATAACGATCTAACAACTTATCGATCTGATGACGAATGAAGGCAAGTTCAGTAGCCAACGCTAAACTATCTAACGTATTATTATTAAAATTGCTATTGGCTATAGTAGTCAGCTGATTTAAATTAACACCAATGCTATTAATTTCTCGCAATAAACCTTGCTCAACTTTGGGTGGATGAATACGACGCTCCATCGGATTTTCTAAGGATTTTAGGCGAATATATTTTGCGACAGGCATCTCACTAATTTTTTGGATTTTCTCATATTCTTCATCATTAAAGCGCACCTTTACCACATGCGTTCGTCTCTCTTGCGCTGATTTTTTCATCACTTATCTCTAACTAACCGCGAGATAATCAACCTAACTCTACAATGTATGCCGCGGGATTTAGCCCAACCTCTTTTTACGACCTCAGCTTTTTAGGGGGAGTAAAATAGGTTGGGCTGGGGGTATTGGGGGGTTTGCCCCCTAATCAAGCGTCCGATAAAACCCCTATGAGCGTTAGCGAAATAGGGGTCTTTATCTATGCTTGCTCTTTTAGCTCTAAGGGGTTATGCTCTTTATTGTCAAATTCTAGCATTGCCTGTGGGCACAGTAAAGACCAAACTTGCTGCTATAACTAAAGCATGCTAAGATTTTTCCATAACTGATATTTTTATTGGATAAGTATGCGAGGTAATAATGAGTAAGTACTTAAGGAAAACCCCTGAGCAATTGGCCCAAGAGATGTTAGCAATTTCTCAAGCATTAGAGTTGATGAATAAAGAAGAAGCAGAAGCACTTGGTACTATTTCTAAGCGTTATGTTGATAGTATTAGTGAACCTAAAAAAGCAGAGGCTTATTTAAAGTTTTTAGATAAATACGCTACTAAAGAAGAGAAAAAGCGTTTAAAAAATCGTATCAATATTTTAAAAAAATTGGCTAGGCAAGACGATACTGATAGCAAGCAATTGACTGTTGATGATAAAGATACTACCAAGATTCAACTTGGTTCACATCAAACAACAGCTTTAGATCATCAAATAGTTGAAGAAAGTGGCATCAATTATGGTAATAATGCAACCACCAATTTGGTTGATAATTAGTTTAATTATTTAGTGTTCAATTATAAGATTGATAGTATTTTTTAGTTAGATACCTACTAAATTTTTTTATCAATTTATATTTTTTATTGATAATTTTGTTTTAGTTTTTTTACTTTTTGATTTTGAATTTTTTCAGCATTAAAGTTTTTTTAGCGATTTTTCTTGATATTTTTTATTCGATTTTCTTGGGTTAGTTAAATTTTTTTAGAAAATTTTTAGCGAAAAAATTTACAGGTTATTATTTTTTTAATTAACAATTTGCTCCGTGTTCTGTTAGTTTTTTTAATTCTACAAGAATTAATAGTTTTTTAGCCAAATCATCCACCCAAGTTCAAGAACAAAAAGTTAATGCGTTTACTAATCCTATCATCAATTCGGTAGATTCAATTTCACATACGAATGAGAATTTGTCTTGACTTTCTTGGTAAAAAAAAAGATTTGAATCGTTAAATCGTTCAAATCTTTTTTATTATGGATCAATCTTTATAAATTTATTTTGATAAGAGTCACTGTGATTTTCTATCAACGACTTGTCTGAGATTACTCAAAAACGCCAACTGGAAGGCTTCGTCTTGGATAAACAATTTGTAAAAATCGATTTCTTTTTTTCGGTCTTCCACGATAATATCTTTGACTAGCTTTTCAAATTCTAAACTACGATGTTGTTCATCATCCGTCGTTAAATATTTTTGTTGAAAGTCAGGATGGTTATAAATCCGTTGTGCCAAATTGATAAATTTGACCCGTTGCTCTTCGGGGGTGACGTGCCAACTTTTAAACCAACGCTCATTAAAATCAGCAATAATTTTATCTAAAGTGTTGGTTTGAGGCTCAGTATGTACGCCAATGACATTGGGGTTAGTTGGATCAATGACCGCTTCTTTTTCATCTAATGTTATGGTTGAACCTAGAGCGGTTCGTTCAATCGCATAAGTGTTTAAATCAATCGATTCTAACAAATCGTCGATGTCATCATCTTCTTGGGTGCGAATGTTAAGCTCAGGAATCAACGCTCTTAATAACCAAAACAATCGCTCCCATTCAATTTTATTAAACGGCATAATGGATGCCAGACGGCTGTAGAGTTTGACAAATTGTTTGGCTTGCATTTTAAATTCAATTTTCGCATCATCGCTGAGTTCTAGCTCGTGATTAAAGCGTTCTGCCAACATATTGATTTTGCCTTGCAAGGTTTCCATGCTTGCCCCGCCAAAGTAAGCTTCGGCATAGTCAATCACTTCATGCGGTTCATAAACGCCTACCGCATCAAGTTCGGTTTTGATGTCGTTTAAGACATTGACATCGGTCGCTTGGCTTAGGGTAGTGACGGTAAAGTATTTATCGAAAGCGGTTTTAATATCGCTGACGCTATTAAAAAAATCCAGTACAAATAGGTCTTCGGTTTTTTTGTCGTATTTATTCGCCGAGCGGTTGAGCCGTGACAGGGTTTGGACTGCCAACACATCTCGCAATTTTTTATCGACATACATGGCGGTGAGTTTGGGTTGGTCAAAGCCTGTCAAATATTTGTTTGCGACGACCAAAATTCGGTAGTCATCGCTATCAAATTTTTCTTTGGTTTTGCTATCCTCAAAGCCATTGATTTGGCTTTCGGTGTAGGTAATGCCGTCCACGAGTTTTTCACCACTAAAGGCTATCATGGCTTTAAAGGGGTTGCCTTTTTGCTCCAGTAAACGGTTAATCGCTTGGTAATAACGGATTGCCATTTCGATATTTTGCGTGACTATCATGGCTTTGGCATGCCCTTTTAGGCGTTTTTTGGCAAAAATATTGCTGATAAAGTGGTCAAGCATGATTTCGGCTTTGACATCGATGGTTTTCTGTTGGCGTTCGACATAGGCTTTCAGGGCTTTTTGTGCCTTGTTAGAATCAAATGCTGGGTCATTTTCGACCGATTTTTGAATCTCGTAGTAAGATTTGAAGGTGGTGTAATTGCGTACCACATCCAGAATAAAGCCTTCTTCAATGGCTTGCTTCATGGAGTACAGGTCAAAGGGAGTAAAGCGACCGTCGGCTTGTTTTTCGCCAAACTTTTCTAGGGTGCTGTCTTTTGGGGTGGCGGTAAAGGCAAAATAGCTGGCATTGCCCCGCATTTTGCGGTTTTGCATGTGTTTTTCGATGGCTTGGACAATACGGTCTTGGTTGTTGTCTGTATCACTGTCTTGCGTATTACTGTCTTTTTCGTCATGGACATTTAATGCGGTATTCATGCCGTCATGTGCCTGTCCACTTTGTGAGCTGTGCGCTTCGTCAATGATGATGGCAAAGTTTTTGTCCGCCATTTCGCCAATGTCGTCTAGGATAAAGGGGAATTTTTGAATAGTGGTGATGATGATTTTTTTGCCGTTTTCTAGGGCGTTGCGTAGGTCTTTTGAGCGTTCGGCATGGGCGATAATGCCTTTGACTTCGCTAAACTGCTTGATATTGTCTTTGAGCTGTTTGTCCAAAATTTTGCGGTCAGTCACTACAATCACCGAATCATATAGCAGCTGTTCTAGCCCTTTCGCCCCTTTTGCTTGTTCGCTGTGCGGGTAGGCTTCTATAAGCTGATAGGCAAGCCATGTGATGGAGTTGGACTTGCCAGACCCTGCGGAATGCTGAATCAGATAGCGTTTGCCAACGCCATTGCCAGCGACGTCTTGCACCAATCGCCTTACCACGCTCATTTGATGGTAGCGGGGGAAATACAGGGTCATGTCACCAAGATTGGGCTTTTTGATGTCGGGATTATCACAGCCTAATCGCACAAAATGGCTGATGAGATTAACTAAGCTGTCAGGCTGTAACACTTCGTTCCAAAGGTATTCGGTGTTAAAGCCGTTGGGATTGGGTGGGTTACCTGCGTTGCCGTGGTTGCCTTTATTGAACGGTAAAAAGAAGGTATTTGCCCCGTTTAGCCGTGTGGTCATGTAGGCTTCTTGATTGTCTAGGGTAAAGTGGACAATCGCTCTGGCAAAGTTAAATAGCGGGTCATCAAGGCTTCGATCTTTTTTGTATTGTTCGATGGCGTTAAAACGGGCGGTTTGGTTTTTATGGGTGCTTTTGAGTTCTAACGTGATGATAGCTAGACCGTTTAAAAAAATGACCAAATCCACCGAGTTGCCGTTATGCTGGCTATAACGAACTTGTCGGGTAACGGTAAAGATGTTTTGTCGGTAGTTATCACGGGCGATTTGGCTAGAGCTTGCTAGGGGCTTTGGGTAAAGAAAGGTTAAGTTGGCGTTGTCCACGTCCAAGCCTTTTTTGAGTATGTGCAGTATGCCGTATTTTTTGATGGTATTGTTGAGGCGGTGGATGATGGTTTTTTGCCAGTCTGGGTTGTGTTTGGCGATGGTGTCTAGGGCGGTTTGTTGGCTGTTATGCAAAAATTGCCAAAAAAAGTGGCTGTCGATGGCTTGGATTTTGTCAAAGTCGGCAGGGTTGCCTTGTTGATAGCCGTTGGCAGTTAGGGCGGTGACGATGTGGTCTTCAAGTTCTTTTTCGCTAAAGTTGGTCAATTTCTGCATGGGTGGCTCGTTAGATTTTTATTTTGCCTGTGACGGCTTGGTTGATTAGGATGTTTTTGTATTCTTTTAGACGGTCGATTTGGGTTTGGTAATTATCGACAGACTTTTTAAAGTGTTGTTTTAAAATCTCAATATGAGCAATAATTTCTTTTTGTTCATCAATTGATGGCAAAGGGAAGTCAAAATTTTTAAGATTTTGAAAATTTAGCCCTTCACGTCCCCCGCCTTGTTGAAAAAACCAAATTTGTTTTTGTCCCACTTCAGACGACATTAAACCGTTAAGAACCTGTTCACAATCTTTTCAATAACAAAGCGATGAAAGCAAGATTGGTAAAT
>NZ_DALZEG010000019.1:0-21645 GCF_031979465.1 Moraxella sp. CTOTU46934 | reverse complement strand
TATTAATCGATTATGTGGCTTATCCTAGCATATTTTTTAATCGTGAACAGGTTCTTAGAAAAAGTAACCCAAACGACCAAATATCTATTGGTTGATGAAATGCAAGATACCAACCCGTTGCAGTGGTTACTATTGCAGCCGTTTATTGGACGTACCCAGTTATTCTGCGTGGGTGATGATGCCCAGTCGATTTATGGCTTTCGCGGGGCGGACTTTGAAAATATTCATAGCTTTAAAGAAAGAGTACCTGATGCCGAAGTGCTAACACTGGATTTAAATTATCGCTCAACTCAAGAAATTTTGGACTTGTCCAACTGGCTACTTGATCGAAGTGAGCTCGATTATAAAAAACGGCTTACCGCACATCGCGGTGAAGGGATTAAACCGGTGCTCTACAGCTTTGGCAATGAGTTCGATGAAGCGCGATTTATCGTCAGTGATTTAAAAAAGCGTTATGACAAAGGGGCACCGTGGCATCATCATATGATTTTGCTGCGCTCAGCGTTTTCAGGTCGACAAGTGGAAAGCGCACTCATTGCTGCAAATATCCCGTATGTGTTTATTGGCGGCACCAAATTACTTGAAGCGGCGCATGTTAAAGACTTAATCAGTATGCTACGAGTGACCGTTAACTACCTAGATGAACTCGCTTGGATTCGCTTTTTAACGCTATGGGATGGCATTGGCGATGCTGGAGCAGGGAAGCTCGTTAATGAGTTTTTAACCTTACCAGACTTGAATGCTTGCATTGAGGTGCTTGATAAGAAAAGCAAAGTATCAAAACCTGCTATTGAAGCACTTAAGGAACTTGCTAAGCTACAGGAACTGCCAGAGAAAAGCATTGATATCGCCTTTGATGCGTTGACTGACCAACTGCAAAAGAATTATGAGAAAAAAGACTGGGAAAGCCGAGCCCGTGACTTTGATTTAATCAAACAACTTGCCATGCGACATGGCACATTAGCTGACTTTATTGAAGCGTATGTGTTAGACCCAATCTCGCATAGTGAAGTGAGTAAACAAGATAATGATGATTTGGTGACGCTGATTACCATTCACTCTGCCAAAGGGGCAGAACGTGAAGTGTGCTATATCGTCAATGCGTCTGTGGGACAATATCCGCATATACGAGCTCAAGATAGTTTTGAAGAAGTGGAAGAAGAAAGGCGTGTGCTGTATGTGGCAATGACTCGAGCAAAAGATGAACTGATTATCACACGGCAAAACTTAAATACCTGGGCGACGAGCCGGGTTGATGGGCAAAACCGTACGATTGAAAGTTACTTCTTAAGTGAAGTACCAACTGATTTGCTACCTGATGATGCAGGAATGCGTTCGTTTACAAATAGAAGGGATAGCTTTGACAGTCATAGACCGCTAACAAATCGACCAATCATTGGGCTAGATTTAGGGGATGATTTTGATGGTATACCTTTTTAAAATATAACTTTATCTTAAATAAATTTAAAACCTAGTAAGTTAGATGCTATGAAGCTTATCGATAATATTAACAATTTATTTGGCAATGACATTAAATCACAATTAAATAATGGCTCAGAAAATCGCATTAAGATTGCTGCGTCTTACTTTTCTATTTATGCGTTTGCTGCTCTGAAAAATGAACTTGAAAAAGTTGAAAGCTTGCAGTTTATTTTTACATCACCTACTTTCGTCGCTGGCAATTCCATAGCAAAAAACCCAATAGAAAGTATGGTTGATAAAATTAAAAAGGAAAAGCGAGAGTATGTTATCCATGAATCGCTAGATGAAGATTTGCGCTCAAGAATCCGCCGAGAAAATAGCCTTTATGGTACTGCCTTTGAACTACATCTCAAAAATAAACTAACCCAAAAAGCGATTGCCAAAGAATGTGCCGACTGGATACGACGAAAAGCCATATTTAAGTCAAATCGCAGTAATGCGCCTATGCAAGAATTTTTGTATATTGGTAATAGTCTAGACAAATTTGCCTATATGCCTATTCAAGGCTTTACACCTGTTGGATTGGGCTATGAAAAAGGCAATGCCATCTCCAATATTGTCAATCGACTAGAAACCCCGTTTGCCGAGCAATATCTTAATTTATTTAACCAAATCTGGAGTGATACCAGCAAGGTAGAAGATATCACTGAATCTATTATTCGACATATCGCTTCGGTGTATCAAGAGAACTCACCAGAACGCATTTATTTTTTGATGCTGTATCATATCTTTCAGGATTTTTTGCAAGATATTAATGAAGATGTCTTACCCAATGATTTAACAGGTTTTCAAGAAACGCTCGTTTGGCAAAAACTGTTTAATTTCCAAAAAGATGCGGCAAAGGGTATTATCAACAAATTAGAAACTTATAACGGCTGTATTCTCGCGGATAGTGTCGGCTTGGGTAAAACTTTTACCGCTCTGGCTGTCATCAAATATTATGAACTACGCAATAAAAGCGTATTGGTGCTTTGCCCCAAAAAACTGGCTGAAAACTGGACAAATTATAATAGCAATGTGGTAACCAATTTATTTGCTAAAGATAGATTTAGTTATGATGTTCTATACCACACGGATTTATCCCGCACACGTGGCGAGACACTAGGTATTGATTTGTCACGAGTCAATTGGGGAAATTATGACTTGGTAGTGATTGATGAGTCACATAATTTTCGCAATCGAGAGTTTTTTAAGGATAAACAAACTCGCTATGACCGCTTGATGAATCAAGTGATTCGGCAGGGGGTCAAGACCAAAGTATTGATGCTATCGGCTACCCCAGTTAATAACCGTTTTAATGATTTAAAAAATCAACTCGCCCTAGCCTATGAAGGCGATAGCCAAAACCTTGATGCCAAATTAGATACTGAACGAGATATCGAGACGATTTTTAGGCGAGCTCAAGCCAGCTTTAACGTATGGGCAAAACTATCACCACAAGAACGCACCACATCGGCAATTTTAAACTTACTTGATTTTGATTTTTTTAAGTTATTAGATAGCGTCACCATTGCTCGTTCTCGCAAACATATCCAAAGTTTTTATGACACCAAGGATATTGGGCAGTTCCCACAGCGTCTCAAGCCATTATCGTTTAGAACTCACATTTCTACTTATCCAGAAGGCGATGAAAAAGCCGTCTCACTTAATGAGCTTTATCAAGATTTATCGCTTATTCGTATGGCGGTTTATGCCCCTGTTGGCTATATTTTGGATAGCAAGATTGCTAAGTATGAAGCGATTTTTGATACCCAAACGCAAGGTGGTGGTAAGTTCCGCCAAATTGACCGTGAAAAAAGCTTGCAAGCTTTGATGACGGTTAATTTGTTAAAACGCCTAGAAAGCTCTATTCATGCGTTTCGGCTGACTTTAACGGTGTTACAGACCAATATCAAAAATGTGTTATCTCAAATAGATGATTTTAAACAACGTAAATCCAGCCAACAAAAAAACAGCGATGAAGTTAGTATTTCCCTAGACTCAAGCTATAATTGGGGCTATGACGAAGATGAAAATGGCGAAAATCTGTATCCAGAAGATTTAATCGGTTCAAAACTTAAAATTCATCTTGAAGATATGGATTTACTGCGTTGGCAAGCGGATTTGTCCAGTGATTTGGTGATTATTGAAGGGATATTACGTTCTATTCTCCCGATTGATGAACAAGCCGATGCCAAACTCCAGCATTTACTTGAGCATATTACCCAAAAAATCGAAACACCTATCAATAATAATAACCGCAAAGTTATCATTTTTACTGCGTTTGCTGATACCGCAGACTATTTATACAAGTATATTGCTCCCATGATGCTTGAGCGGTTTGGTATTCATACCGCTCTGATTACAGGTACTCATAATAAGTCCACTATTAAATCTATGCCAAATCGCCGTCACGGCTATGATATGCAAGGGCTTTTGACGTTATTTTCTCCCATTTCTAAGCAAAAACAAGCCATTTTCCCTGATGAAAGCCGTCAGATTGATTTATTAATTGCAACGGACAGTATCTCTGAAGGTCAGAACCTGCAAGATTGTGACTATCTGATTAATTATGATATTCATTGGAATCCTGTGCGTATCATTCAACGTTTTGGGCGGATTGACCGTATTGGCTCACCCAACCAAGTTATACAACTTGCCAATTATTGGCCTGACATTAGCCTTGATGACTATATCAATTTGCGTGAGCGCGTGGAAAATCGCATGGTGATTGTGGATATGACCAGTACAGGCGATGATAATATTTTGTCCGCCAAAGCCAATGATATCGCCTACCGCCGTGAACAACTGCAAAAATTGCAAAACGAAGTATTAGACCTTGAAGATGCCAATACAGGCGTTGCGATTACCGATTTGGGGCTCAATGATTTTCGCATGGATTTGCTTGCTTATTTGGAGCAAAATCCAGAAATAACCCGTTTACCAAAAGGCTTACACGCTGTTGTACCTGCTAGAGCGGACGATGGTCTGCCTGCAGGTGTGATATTTGTCCTTGAGTCACGACAAGGATTCAGCAAAGAACTTTCAAGTGATATAACCGCTAACCGTCTTTATCCCTATTTTTTGGTTTATATCAATGAAACAGGCGAGATTATTAACGACTATACCCAAGCCAAAAAGCTACTTGATAGAGCCCGCCTTGCTAGTCGTCATCTTGATAAACCATTACCTAGTGCCTATGAGGTTTTTAACGCACGAACCGATGATGGTCGCAATATGGCACATTATTCTAAGCTACTTGACCAAGCGGTCGCCAGTATCCAAGCCGTGAAGGCGGAAAAGGATATTGACAGCTTGTTTAGCGGTATCACGACCAGTGCGTTAGTCGATGATGTGTCGGGGATTAATGATTTTGAGTTGATTGGGTTTATTGCGCTAATTGATGATACACCATAAGGAATGTTATTGTGTTATATCGTTATCCATCTACCGCCAAAGTCGATAAACTGATTCCCAAAAATAAATTCTATCAACAAGGCAATGCCACCCACCGTATCGAACGCTTATTTGTCGAGCAAGTCGAGACTATCCGCTGGGCGTACAAGTTATCCAGCCAAACGATTAACTTGTCCGATAGCGACACGGTCAAAGAAATCCAAATTTTTCAGATTGACAGCCGTGTAGCTGAGTTTGATACCGATATTTGTGAATTTATTGATAAGACCATCCCATCGCCGATTATTTTTGAGGTGCATTTTAGTCATCAAGTCAAGGTGATTGCCACTTATAAAAGAGTAAACCAAGCCGATAGCCAAAAAGTGGTATTGGGTAAGTATTATTCATCCGACTGGCTAGAAGTTAATGAGCGTCAAGATTTGCCTTTGGTGTTTAGCATTGCGGATTTGTACGAGTGGTTGATTGAGCGGTTATTGGCAGTGGATTTGCCCAAGGATTTGGACTTATCACCC
Source organism: Moraxella sp. CTOTU46934 (assembly GCF_031979465.1). NCBI lineage: Bacteria > Pseudomonadati > Pseudomonadota > Gammaproteobacteria > Moraxellales > Moraxellaceae > Moraxella > Moraxella sp. CTOTU46934. The sequence continues at coordinate 16,255 of NZ_DALZEG010000019.1, read as the reverse complement.
ATTGCACCGCAAGCTATCGCTCAGGCAAGCGTATCGCATGATACAATAGCGGATAAAATTGCGTATGCCGAAAAAGTAGCGTTGTTGAATAAACAAATTGAGGTGTTGCAAAAACGCATTGATAAAGAAAAGCAGTTTAATCGACAAGTTGAGATGAACTTGCAGTTGCAAGGGTTGCAGAAACAGTTAAACGAGTTCTTAAAATAATTTTGGAAAGCCCATGAGTATTAGTCAGATTATTCAGCAAATTACAGAGAATAGCCTTTCAGAACTGCAAGAAAGTGTTGATATTGAATGTAAACTTGCTGGGGGAAAAGATGGTAAAGGAGAGTTACCTAATAGTTTTTGGGATAGCTATAGTGCATTTGCCAATACAAATGGCGGTGTTGTGATACTTGGGGTCAAGGAAATTAAGCAAAACAACACTTTTGAAGTATCAGGTATTGAGCGAGTTCATCAAATCAAAGATGATATTTTTAAGACAGTCAATAACAAGAATAAAGTGAGCTACAACCTACTCACAGATAGCAATATTTTTGAATGGGATATTCAAGGCAAGACGGTCTTGTTAGTCTCTGTTCCTAGGGCAACTCGTAAGCAACAACCCATATTTTTAGATGGCAATCCCTTTGGTAATACCTTTATTCGACAGCATGAGGGTGATTTTAGATTACCTGATGAACAAGTCAAACGGTTAATTGCTGAACAGGTTAAAGATAGCCTAGATAGTGATATTCTGCCCAATTTTTCGTTGTCAGATTTAGATTTAACGTCCCTACAAGCTTATCGGCAACGTTATACTAACTTTAACCCTACGTCACCTTGGAATGATGACGATAACCAGAGTTTTTTGACTAAAATAGGTGGTTATGGCAAAAATCGTGAGACAGGGGAACAAGGACTAACAAAAGCTGGGCTACTGATGTTCGGACATCAAGAAGCTATTTATGAGATTTTTCCAGAGTATATGTTAGATTACCAAGAGCGAGAATCTGATGATGATACAGTTCGCTGGATAGATAGAATCGTACCCGATGGGAATTGGAGTGGTAATCTATTCGATTTTTATCGTAAAGTATCAGCTAAACTTCCCCAAGACCTTAAAATCCCTTTTAAGTTAAAAAATGGTGAACGGCAGGATGATACCCCCATTCATAAAGCTATCCGTGAAGCCTTGGTAAATTCATTGGTTCACGCAGACTATAGTGACCGTGCATCAGTCAAGATTGTAAAATACACCAATCACTTCTATTTTCGTAACCCTGGTCTAATGCGTGTGCCTATTGAGATATCATTGCAAGGTGGTGAGTCAGATTGCCGTAATCGCAACTTGCATAAGATGTTCCGATTTATTAATGCAGGCGAGCAGGCAGGTTCGGGGATTCCGCAGATTTTAGCAGGTTGGCGAGCTTGTCATTGGCAATTGCCATCTTTGTATGAGAAACGAGAGCCTAATTATCAGACGGTGCTTGAATTGAGCATGAATGACTTGTTTCCAAACGATGTCATGCAATATTTAGAAAATGAATATGGCAAAGCGTTTTTAGCTCTTAGCACTGATGAACAGGCTATCTTAGCAACTATCTATCTTGAGAATGAAGCCAATCATCAACGCCTAAAAACATTATTACCCAATCATCCTGCTGATATCACCAAGATGTTACAGCACCTTGTAAAGCAAGGTATGCTGGTATCGACAGGCGGACGATGGGCGGTTTATAGCTTGGCGAGTGATAATAGCCTAGCAGGTAACGACCAAAGCTTGGCAGGTGCAAGCACTGGTCTTAACGAGCCAAGCTACCCTAATAATGAGCCGAGCTACCCTAATAACGAGCCGAGCTACCCTAATAATAACCAAAGCTTGACAGATAAGAATGCTGGCTTAACAGGTAAAAGTCTAAGAATTAAAACCATACTAGAGTTATGTTTGGAAAAACCCTTATCTTCTGGAGAGATTGCCCGTCGTTTGGGTCTTAATCTTCAAGGGTTGAGAAATCGGTATTTGGCTGATTTGGTTAAGAATGAATACTTAGCTTATACTTATCCCGATAACCCTAAAGATAGACGACAGACGTATATAACAACTGATAAAGGCAAAACATTTATTCGTTCATAATACAAAGTTCACAATATTTTCAATGTACAGTGTAATGTGAAGTCAAATAGAAAAATGTACAGTGTAATGTGTACAGTGTAATTGAATACACATCTAACTATTATCAAAAGAGGAAAAAATCATGCCATCGTCAAACCTAAAAATGCACACCCCAAACCTAGTCGATAGCAATATTGAGCGTCTTGCCGCGCTGTTCCCCAACTGTGTCACCGAGAAGCCAAAAACCGATGAGCAAGGCAAGGTTATCCGTGATATGAACGGTGAAGTAGTGCTTGAGCGGGGCATTGATTTTGAATTGCTCAAGCAAGAATTATCGCATTCGGTCATTGATGGGTCACAAGAGCGTTATCGCCTTGACTGGGTGGGCAAGCGTGAGGCGATTGTGACGGCGAACAGTCCGATAGCCAAAACGTTACGCCCGTGCCGTGAGGAGAGTGTGGATTTTGAGACGACGGGCAATTTGTTTATTGAGGGGGATAATCTTGAGGCGTTGAAGTTGTTGCAGGAGAGTTATCTTGGCAAGGTGAAGATGATTTATATTGACCCGCCGTACAATACGGGGAATGATTTTATTTATAACGATGATTTTGCGGCGGATACGGCTGAGTTTTTTGAGCGGTCGGGGCAGGTGGATGGCGATGGTAATCGGTTGGTGGCGAATACGGAGAGTAATGGGCGGTTTCATAGTGATTGGTTGTCGATGATGTATAGTCGGCTTAAATTGGCTCGTAATCTGTTGGCTGATGATGGCGTGATTTTTATTTCGATTGATGATAATGAGATTCATAATTTGAGAAAAATCTGTGAAGATGTTTTCGGATATACAAACTTTATTGCTGAATTAATTGTAAACTCAAATTCTTCAAAGAATAATGCAAAAAAAATATCAGTTTCACATGAATATATTCTTTGTTTTGTTAAAGACTTTACTAAAGAAACCAAAGACTGGAAAATTCAAAAACAACAAATCAAAGCCTATGAAAGCCGAGCAAAACAATTGTTAAAAATGAATTTGACTGAAGATGAAATTCATCAGGAGCTTTTACAATTAGTTAAGTACCCCAGATTTTATGATTTTGACCATTTTACCTATGCAGATAAAAATGGTGTGTACGAAACTGATAATTCTGGTGGCGTTGATAATGGGAATTTTAAAACCGAAATTTTGCATCCAGTAACAGGTAAGCCATGTGCAAAACCGAATGGTGGTTGGCGTTATAAAGATGAAACTTTAAAACAAATGGTAAAAAATAACCAAATAGTTTTTGGTAAAGACGAAAGCATAATTCCTAGGGTTAAAAGATACTTACATGACTATAATGAACAAGTTCCAAAATCAAATTTATATTTTGACTCTCAAGCAACCACCAAATGGCTAAAATCAGAACAACTACCTTTTGATTTCCCCAAATCAATAGATTTAATTAAACATATTTTGAGTTTTAATGATGAGAAAAACGCCCTAACTTTAGATTTTTTTGCAGGGTCATCGACAACGGCTCATGCGGTTATGCAACTGAACGCCGAAGACGGTGGCAACCGCAAATTTATCATGGTACAAATCCCAGAGGCAACAGATTCAAAATCCGAAGCGTTTAAGGCAGGCTACCCAACCATCGCCGAAATATCCAAAGAACGCATCCGCCGAGCAGGGACAAAAATCCGCCAAGACAACGCCGACAAAGACCTAAACCATCTTGACACAGGCTTTCGAGTCCTAAAAATCGACACCAGCAACATGAACGACATCTACTACCGCCCCCAAGACTACAACCAAGACCTACTCGCTACACTCGAAAACAACATCAAAGAAGACCGCAGCGACGAAGACTTACTATTTCAGTTTATGCTAGACACTGGCGTGCCGTTATCCTTGCCCATTGAACGCACCGAGCTTTCTAGTAAATCAGGCGGACACACCATCTACCAAGTGGGCGGTAACTCACTGATTGCCAGCCTAGACTACATCGACGCAAATATGGTCAATGACATCGCCGCACTCAATCCACTCAAATTCATCACCAGCGAACGCGCCATCGCCACCGACAGCGACAAAACCAACATCAAAGAACGCTTTAAACAACTATCACCGCATACCGATGTCCGCTTTATCTAAGGGAAAAGGAGAAAAACATGAAAATCACCTTCAAACCCTTAGCCTACCAACTCGATGCCGTGCAAGCCGTCGTCGATGTGTTCCGTGGACAAGAACAACTGATTGGGCAAACCCGCTATACACTCGATAGGGGCATACAGCCAACCCCCAAACGCGTGACACAACAGGCAGGGCTAGATTTTGGCGAAACTGATATATTGCAAAATTCTGCCTTACAAACCTATGATATGTTAGACGATGAAAATATCGGCTTTGCCAATACGCCGTTATTTGACTTGAATGAAATTCTTAAAAACATCCAAACGGTGCAAGCCAATAGACAATTACCAAAATCCACCGAGCTTGTCACAGCTGACAACAAAAAAGGCGACAGCCTGACCCAAAGCCCGCTCAATCTCAACATCGAAATGGAAACAGGTACAGGCAAAACCTACACCTATTTACGCACCATATTTGAGATGAACAAACAATACGGCTGGTCAAAATTTATTATCGTCGTGCCCAGTATCGCCATTCGGGAAGGCGTGAACAAAAGCATTAGCATGATGGCGGATGACTTACTGGCAGAATACGGCAAAAAGCCACGAGCCTTTATCTACGACTCCAAAGCCTTGCACCACCTAGAGAGCTTTAGCTCAGATGGCGGTATCAATATCATGATTATTAATGTGCAAGCCTTTAACACCATCAAAGAAGGGGCGAACAACGAAGCATCACGCAAAATCTACGCCAGCCTAGATGAATTCGGCTCTCGCCGTCCCATTGACGTGATACGCCGTAACCGTCCTATTATCATCCTAGATGAACCGCAAAAAATGGGCGCGGACAAGACCTTACAGTCATTAGCAAACTTTAATCCGCTGTTTATCCTACGTTATTCTGCTACCCACAAACGTGACTACAACCTAGTCTATCGCCTAGACGCACTCGACGCTTACAACCAAAAACTGGTCAAAAAAATCACCGTCAAAGGCATCGAAGTCAAAGGCTTGACAGGCACACATGGCTATCTATACCTACAAGACATCATCATCTCAAACAAAGCCCCTGTCGCACGATTAGAAATGGAAATCAAATCCAAAAAAGGCGAGTTTCGCCGAGAAATCCGTAATGTGGAAAAAGGCAGAGATTTATTTGTTATTTCTAACGAAGCCGAACAATATAACGACCACTACACCGTCACCAACATCACCGCCGACAGTATCGAATTTGCCAATGGTATCCGCCTGACTATCGGACAAGGCAACAGTAAACAAGGCACAGGCGAAGACAAGGATTTACGCCAAATCCAAATCCGAGAAACTATCCGCTCGCATTTAGATATCGAACAGCGACTGTTTCACAAAGGCATTAAAGTCTTGAGCCTATTTTTTATCGACGAAGTCGCCAAATACCGCCAATACAACAGCGAAGGCAACATGGTCAATGGCGACTATGCCAATATGTTCGTCCAAGCCTACAAGGACGAAATCGCACAGCGGATTGATTTGAACCTACAAAATGACCCTTACCAAGACTACCTCAAAGCCATCGGTGCCGACAGCACCCACAACGGCTATTTTAGCCTTGATAAAAACCGCCACATGATAGACCCAAAAACCAAACTGGAAAAAGACGAAGAACTGGGCGAAAAAGTGCTAGTCGCTGACGACATCGATGCCTATGACTTGATTTTAAAGGACAAAGAATCGCTACTGGCATTCCCCGAACCGCTAGACAGCGACGAACAAAAGGCACGCAAAAACGTGCGGTTTATTTTTTCGCATTCCGCCCTGCGTGAGGGCTGGGACAATCCCAATGTCTTTGTCATTTGTACGCTTAAACATTCAGACAACGTCATCTCACGCCGTCAAGAAGTAGGGCGTGGTCTGCGATTAGCGGTGGATAAATTTGGCAATCGCATGGACAGCGGTTATCTACCATTGGGCGAAGTGCAACGGCTTAATAACCTAACCGTCATTACCAATGAAAGCTATACTCAGTTTGTCGGCGAACTTCAAAAAGAAATGCTTGCCACCCTTGCCAATCGCCCAAGCAAAGCCAATCCGCAATACTTCACGGGTAAAACCTTGGTGAGTGAACTGGGTGGGCAAATGGTCGTTGATGCAGATACAGCTAATGAAATTTTCTTCTATTTACGTTCTCATGGTTACACGGATAAAGCAGGTAATCTGTCAGAAAGCTATCATCAAGATAAAGAAAACGGCAAATTGCCAAAACTGCCCGATGAGTTGCAACCCTTTGCCAATTCTATCCATAAACTCATTAGCAGCGTGGTGAATCCAAATGCCCTTGATGGCATGTTTAACGATGGCAATAGACCTAAAAATACCATCAACCCAGACAATCTAAACCGTAAAGAATTCCAAGCCCTATGGCGACGCATCAACCAAAAATCGATTTATCAAATCCAGCTTGATAGCGAAAAATTAATTGCTGAGAGTATCAGCGAAATTGATAAAGTTAGCCGTGAGCGTAATAACAACTTTGTCCAGTCACTCACCTATACCGTCAAAACATCTGAGCAAAAAGATAGTCTAGATTACGACACACTCAGACAAGGTGACAGCTTTGGGCAAGTGCAGTCCAACCGTGAGCAATATAGTGTGAATGTACAAACGCCGATTCGCTATGACCTTATCGGGCAAGTGGCAAGCCGTACCAATCTGACCCGTCGTACTGTCGTTGCTGTATTGAGTAAAATAAACTCAGCGGTCTTTTCACAGTTTAAACATAACCCAGAAGCCTTTATCAGCGAAGTCAGCCGTATCATCAACGAGCAACAAGCCAAACTAATTGTACAAAACATCGCCTATGAGCTTACCCAAGAGCGATACGATAGTAACGATATCTTTGTAAGTAATATTCCGTTGTCAGATACCGCCATTAAAGCCAATCGTCATGTCTGGGAGTATGTGGAAACAGACTCGGATGTTGAACGCAAATTCTTGGCAGAGCTAGAGCAGCACATCAATGAAGTTGTGGTGTATGCCAAACTGCCCAAAAACTTTGTCATCCCCACGCCATTTGGCGGTTATAACCCTGACTGGGCGATTGCCTTTAATCAAGACAAGGTACGTCATGTCTATTTTGTCGCAGAGACCAAAGGCTCTACCAGCGAAATAGACTTGAGAGAGACCGAAAAACAAAAAATCGCCAGTGCCAAAGCGTTTTTTGCCAAACTGCAACAGACACAAGGTAACAATAGCGAATTTGAACAAGTGGATACCTTGGCGGCAGTTGAAAAAATGCCAGTTAGCTATGAAGTAGTTAATAGCTTTGACAGCTTAATGCAAATCGTAGGGATGAAATAGACAGAGGGCGTATCGCATAAGCCCAAACAACATAGACTAAAAAAGGCATCATCATGAGCTTTATGGCAAAATCGGCAAATTACCAACGTCACTTTCGAGAGTCGGCTGCATGGCGACTACTGCGAGCCGATAATGCTCCGTTTATCTTAGCCTTTATCGCCACCGCCTTTGAGACAGACAGCGAAATCAGCTATGCCCAAGCCAAGACTTTATTAGACAACTTTCTCACCGAAGCTCGTCTGGACGGCACTTGGCAGACCGAATCCAATGCCAGCAGTTATCTTAATGACTGGATAAACAAAGGTTGGCTCAGAGAAATGGATAACCGCATTACCGTCACCGATTCGACCGATAGGGTATTGCGGTTTTGCCAAAGTTTTGACGAGCGGATGATTAGCACATCGGCATCGCATCTGAGAATTGTCCAAGAGTCGGTGCGAGATTTGGCAGTCATGATGAGTGAAAACACCGCTGAACGTATCGCCATTTTAGAAAAACAAAAAGCCCAACTAGAGCGTCAAATTTCCGATTTGAACGCTGGCAATGTCGTCTATCTCAACGACTATGAAAAAAAGGAACGCATTCGAGAGATTTATCAACTAGCGTTTGGCTTGACAGGGGACTTTCGCTTACTCGAAGAAGAAATCCGCAAAATGGACAAAGACCTGCGAGTGCAAATGATTGACAACAATATGAGCAAAGGCGAATTGCTCCAAAAAGTCTTTGAGCAAGAAGACCTACTTGCTAAGACCGATGCTGGCAGTGCTTTTGACGGATTTTTTCAGTTGTTATCCGATGACCACCGCTTGACTGAGTTTACCGAGCAGATGCGAAGTGTGCTAAAAACCTTGGATAAATCTCAACTTGCGCCCCATCATCAGCAGTTTTTAAGCACCATTATCCCAGAGCTGACCCGTGAAAGTGACCGAGTTTTTCGCATTCGCCGCCGTACCGAAGAACAGCTAAAGTCCTACATCGAAAGCGGAGCGATGAGTGAAAATCATGCCGTTGATAGACTGATTGGACAACTTGAAAAACGTGCCATTCATTTCAAACAAACCCCAAAAATATTCGATACTGACACAAGACTTAGCTTAAAAGTCGGCAAAATGCCTTATTCTTCGCCTGACAGTATTCGGCTAAAAGTCGCCGAAGAAAAACTCAGTTTAAGCGATATCAAAGAGCAACAAAACAACCGTGTATTGAGTCAAAAAACCCTTGAAAATCTAGATGCCGTGCAAACCACCGAAGTCGCCAAAAAACTGTATTCTGTTTTAAATCAACATGGAGCGATGAGCCTTGCCAATATCAGCAGTTATCTGCCCATCCAGTCAGGGCTAGAAGAACTAGTCGCCTTTATCCGTATCGCCAAAGCCGTGCAAGCCACCGACATGGGGCAAACCGAACCCATTCAAGTAACCGATAAATTGGGCAATCAACTACAAGCCACCATTCCCAAACTTATCTTGAGCAAAGACCACTTTCCCCATGACTTTGTCGATAATCCCATGAACTTAAATTTATAACCCAAACCGATTAAAAAATAACCTTAAAAAATACGGAAATTCACACGGAAAATAGCAATGACAAACAGCTTTTTTAATATGGTCACTGGCAATAATAACCAGCCGTCCGATAATCAACCTATTTCTGTAACACAGCCAAATGATAGCCAATCTGATACCCTGATTGATAATAGCGTGATTGAAACTACGATAGAAAATAGCGGAAATATTGATACCGACACAAATACGAGCCAAAATAGCCAAGACAGTAGCGATATGCCCCATGATGCACGCCGAGCCTTGGTGTATCTATCGCAACAAGGCGTGGTACTCGCCAGTCAAAAACCGCAACTTTTTAATAACATCGTCCGCCATCAGAGCCGTATCCGCCGTCATTTATCTGAGCTGTATTGTAGTCTAATCATTGATGAGCATAGTGGCGTGGCATTTGTGGCACGTTCAGACTTTACTGCCGACAATCACGAGCATATAGCAGGGCTTGAAGACTTAGAGAGCGAAAGCGAACAACAAGAACTGGCAGATGAAGATGTTAGTTCCTTGATTCAAAAACGCACCTTAACCGTATATGACACCCTATTGCTACTGACTTTGAGAAAATACTACCAAGAAAGGCAAAATTTGGGCGAAACCGAAATTATCATCGATATCGAAAAATTAGAAAGCCTAATGTCGCCGTTTTTGCCCTTGACCGACCACGGCTCAAAAGACAAGAAAAAATTATCCAATCGGCTAGACCATTTTACCAAACAACACAAATTGCTAATTGCCAAACGTGCAACAAAGCACGACAGCAGTCAAGAACGCTATGAAATCACGCCCATGATACGCTATGTGGTCAATGCCAGTCTGTTACAGGCCATGTTGAATGAATATAAAGCCTTGGTCGGTGAAGATATGGCAGAAGAATCTCATGAAGCAATGAATGAAGATTTTGAACAAGAAAATCATATATCAAAGCAAGCTATTTTAACTCAAAAAAGTGAATCGATACCGCTATCAGACAAACAAGACAAACAAGAAAATATTCAAGAAAGCTTGTTCTAAATCAAGGGAATGGATAAAACCATAAAGAGAAAACCATGACAAACAATCTATTCGACTCATCACAGGCAGGGCAAATCAAACTTCGAGAAATATCCATGTTTAATTGGGGCTCATTTGCAGGGCTACACACCGCCCACATCGACCCAAACGGCACGCTGATTACAGGCGATAATGGGGCAGGAAAATCCACCCTTGTTGATGCTTTAATGGCATTACTCATGCCACCCCGTCAAGCCAACTTTAATATTGCCGCCGCCCAAAATGACAAATCCGACCGCACCATTTTGTCCTATATGCGGGGCAGTTATGGCCAAACGCATGACGGTGCGACCACAGCGACCAAATCCAAGCGTAATAAAAAAGTCATCACAGGGCTTAGGGCGTTATATCATCAAGGCGATAACGATGATAAGAAAAAAGATAAAAACAAGGGCAATGATATTACCTTGATTGGACTGTTTTGGGCGGACAGCAATGCCACCAGTGTGAGTGATGTCAGACGTATTTATTTGGTTGCCAATCATGATGTCACTTTACCAGACGTTTTAGCCGAATTTAACGAAAATTATGACCGTCATTTTCGCTCATGGCTAGACAACCAAAACATCAGCCATACCCAAACCTTTGATGCGTATCAGACCCTGTATCAACAAGTGCTGTGTTTGGGTAACAAAAATGCCCCCGCCCTGCTCTCTCGTGCCTTGGGGCTAAAAAAGATTGATAATCTCACCGACTTAATCCGTACTTTGGTGCTAGAGCCAAGCAACCTTAAAGATGACGCCCAAGGGATTGTAAAAGAGTTTGACACCCTAAAAAAAGAACATGATATCTTGCTTGATGCTCGTGAACAAGCCAAAAAACTTGAGCCATTACCCAATCTTGCCAAAAAATTGGAGCAACTCAAAAGCGATATCGCTCAACTTGAAACACTCGGAAAAGCCGTCCCCATTTATCACGCCAAACACGAACAGCGACAACTTGAGCAAGATTTAGCCGTTTTACAAAGCGACTATCATACCATTAAAAATAATATCGACGAAAATCAAACCCAATTACAGCAGATGCAAGAAAGCTCACAAAAGTACTATACCGAGTACATGAATTTGGGTGGGAATCGCATCGAAGAACTACAAAAAGAAATAGGCTATACCCAAAGAGAATTAGCTCGTATTAGCAAAAACGCATCAGCTTACCAGTCGTTATGCGAAAAATTAACGATAGCTAAAGATTTACAGCAAACTATCTTTGAACATCATCAACAGCAAGCGGTCAATGAGCAACAAAACCTTGAACATCAGCTAACAGAAGCACAAAGCGACTTTGGCGTGGTTAGTGGGCAATTTAGCTTGATTCAACAAGAATTTACCCATATCCAAGCCGAAGTCCAAGAAATTAAAGCCCGACCCAATTCCAACATTCCGCTTCAATTACAACAATGGCGAGATACACTTTGCCATGATTTAAATCTTTCTTTGGATAATACCAAATTTATCGGCGAAATGTTGGATATCAAAGGCGACCAAACCACTTGGCAAGGGGCGATAGAGCGAGCGTTGGGCGGACTGAGAACCACGCTATTAGTCGATAAAGCTGTGTATTCAAGCGTGACAAGCTACATCAACAGCCAACGCCACACAGGGCTACATCTGCGAGTGCAAGTCGTTGATAGCGATAACCGTCAATCAGCTGAATTTTTGCCAAATGGCTTTTTAAGAAAACTGGCATGGCGAGAGCATCCGTACCGAGAGTGGCTCAAAGGTTTTTTGAAAAAACACGATTTAACCTGTGTCGAAAGTACGCAAGTTTTGGACAATACGCCTTTTTCGATGACTATCAACGGCTTAATTCACAAAGAAAAAGGACGTTTTGAAAAAAAAGATATCAGCAAAATCGATGACAAACGCCAATGGCAACTGGGTTTTAATAACCAAGTGTTGTTAAATTCATTATTAGAGCAACAAGCGGATTTAAGAAATCAGCTATTAGGGCAAGAAAAACGGCTTAACCAATCTCGCCAAACCATGGAAAACATCAGAAAGCTAAAAGAAAATTGGCAAAAAATCCAAGACTTCACTTGGCGTGAGATTGATGTACCAAGCTGGCAACAGCAACTCGAACAGCAACAACAGCAACTGGCGATTATCGAAAATGCCCAAGGCGATATTGCCAAATTCAAACAACTTTATCAAGAAAGCAAAGACAGCATCGTCACTTTGACCCAACAAAGCCAAACATTAAACCGTCAAGAAGGCAAAATCCAAGAAAAACTCAATTATATCGAAACTAAAATTAGCCAGAACGCCCATTTGGCTAATCAAGCCATTAGCGAAGACACCCTTGCACAACTCGATAAACACAGCCAAAATCTAGCCGATAAATTCCAACTGGCAAGCACAATTCAAGCGAGTCTAGACAGTAAAACCAAACGTCTAAGCGAAGAAACCAACACCGCAGGGCGGATTATGGCAGGCTTTAAAGCCAATCCAAAATGGCAACCCATTAGTGCCGACTGGACGGATAATGAGCAAGGCATGGCGGATTTTATTGGTTATTATGACAAACTGGTCAAAGAAGGCTTGGGCAAACTCACCGAAAAATTTGAAAGCCGAATGAATAACAATCTCACCCAATCATTGGTCAATTTTAGAACCAAAATGAACACTGAGAAAGAACAAATCAAACAAGGCATTGAACAGGTCAATCAAGTGTTGCAAAAAACCGAGTTTCGCCCCAATACCTTTTTACGCCTAAAAATCAAATCCGAAAACTATGCCCATGTGGTTGATTTTAATAAACAATTAACGAATTTAATGGGATTGATGACCACCGAAGAACATGAAAAACGCTTTAAGCTATTAAGTGATATTAATGTGATTTTGGACAAAGCATCGAGCGGTACGACCGCCAACAATGTCGAGAGCCTAAGACTGCTAGACCCACGCTATCAGATGAGTTTTAATGCCGAAGAGTTTAAAACCGACCTTGACACAGGCGAAGAGCAAGTCATCGATGTTTTGAGTTCATCGAGTGGCAAATCGGGTGGCGAAAAAGAATCCTTTGCAGGCATTATCGTCGCTGCTAGTCTTGCCTATGTACTGACGCCAACAGGTGGCGATAAGCCCATTTACAGTACCGTGTTTTTGGATGAAGCATTCTCTAATACACAAGAATCCGTCAGCCGCCGTGTGCTTAATGTCTTTAACAAACTTAATATTCACATCAACCTAATTACGCCCTACAAAAATCTGAACCTAGCACGAGAAGCTGCTAATAGTTTGATTATCTGTGAACGTAATATCAACGAACATGAAAGCCAGATGACCGAAGTAACATGGGAAGAATATGACCAACAAAAAAACCAAACTAATCATCTAAAAAATCAGCTTGAAAACATGAATATACAAATACAAAGTATGACAACCTAGGATGGTAAAACATGACGGCATGGGGGAAGTTGCCAAAAGAAGTCGTTGATGAATTGAACCGACGTTATTGGCAAAATATTGGCAAATTTAAACAATTGTTAAAAGGAAATATGCCACAAAAAACTATTTTTCCAATCGTTGTACCTTTAAAACCGCCAACTTCTGGCAAAGTCATTGCTCAAGATACACAATCTTTTCAAGCGTTTGTCAAAGCTTGGCAGGCGTTTGAAGGTGATTATCCCAATCTTAAAATCCAATGGCAGACAAAAAATTTGGGATTTTTGGGCGAGCAGAAAATTCCCACAAAATTGATTATCAATGATTTACCTAAGCTAACAGAGATGTTGGGTCAATCAGCGACGCAGCGAATCAGCAGTTTGCAAGAAAAATTTCAACAATTGGTGCAATTAGGCAAGACTACTGACGTTCAAAAACGTATTTTTAATAACTTGATTAGCTATCTTGAAATGATAGAACCGCTATCAGATTTGCAAGTTATCAAGCTTACAAAACTTTTGCCACAACTAAAAGTCGCCATGGGTAAAGGAAATTACCTTAGGGCAATTAACATTGAAGGAATTGATACCAAATTTATCGAAAACAATTTAAAAGTGATAGAAATTCTAGCAGAAAGCTTATATTCCCCCACTCAGCAAACTATCGATAACGCATCGATTGCAGAATTTGATTTGCTCAACTGGTTAAGGTGTGAGATAAAGCCAAAAGATTGGCTATTCGTGCGACCGCTTTGTGAGCAATCAAAAACTGCATTGGCTAACTTACCGATTCTAAAGTTATCATCACAAACTTTATTGTCATATGAATTACCTGCCAAAAACATCCTTGTCATTGAAAATGAAATGCCTTGTTTTATGTTACCACATTTACCTAATACAATTGCTGTAGCTGGTGGTGGTAAAAACCTAACATGGTTAAAAGCAGAATGGTTAAAAACTAAAAAAGTCGCCTATTGGGGTGATATTGATTCTGAAGGCTTGGCGATGCTATCAGATGCACGTAGAAAATGTCCGAATATTCACTCCATTATGATGGATAAAACCACTTATGATTTGTATGAGAACAGTCGAGGAGATGAACCCATTTTTACCAAAAGTGTACCTGAGTTTTTGCGAAAAGAAGAAACCGAATTATTTGATTTTATCGCTCAACAAGAGATAAACCAAAGAAGGTTAGAACAAGAATTTATCGCTCAAGATTATATGATAGCTGAACTTCATAAATGGTTACTTACTAATATTTAAGCCATAAGCAAATTTCAACATTGCTATGAATAAAGATACTTCAAAATTTTTTTATTGGTATTATCTTTATTATATCTATTATAGACATTCTCAATTCCGGTCTATCAGCGGATTCGATAATCTAAAGATGTACAGATAGGAGAATTAAAATGTACAAATAGGATAAATAAAGACGTCAAATAGGTGAGTTAAAATGTACGGATAGGTGAAACCGGTGTACAGATAGGTGAAATGTATAATGATAAAGATTTAGCCGAAATATCATCAGAAATTCGGTACGATAATCAAGAAAATTGTTAGGCTTTGTAACCGATGCATTTTAAGATAGTTTATGATTTTATCCATAACGCTTTAGACTTCTATACTCTCACTAAATAGTTTTATAGCGAGTCAAGAAGTGGGGAATGAGCATAATTTTTATAAAAAAGGTGCAAACGAAGTTATGATTATTAAATCAAATACTTTGGTTGAAGCAGGATATGACCTGACTGAAGCTGAACAAGATTTAATGACATTAGCAGTCAATAAATTGCATCGTCTGAAGTCAGGTAGTCGGCGAGTAATGATTAGTGCTCAAGAGTTCGCTGCGGCTAATCGTGTCAATGAAGTTTATGCCTATCGTGCTTTAAAAGATACCGCTAAAATTTTAGGCGATAGAAAACTCAGATTTACCTTGTATATTGACAAGAATATTCAAGCAGAACATGATACAGATAAATTGACAGTGATTAAGCCTAATCACGATAACTACACCACCTTGCGTTCGGAATACAGTTGGTTGCAAGGTGTGATGTACCAGGACCAACAAGGCTTTATCATCTTAGATTTTTCTGATCCATTGAAGTTTTTGATTGAGAACACCAGCAAATCCTACACTCGTTACGATTTTATCAAAACAGTTGAATTTACAGGTTCTAGTAGTAAAAGATTATATGAGCTAATCAGCAAATGGAAAGATATTGGGAAAATTCCACCGATGACTGTTGAGGCGTGGAAAGATATTTTTGGTGTGTCAGATAAATACCCGAAAATTGCCGAGTTTCGTAGAAGAGTGTTAGATCCAGCCATAGAGCAAATTAATAAACAGGGAGATTATCACTTAACGCTTGAATCTCAACGAACGGGTCGAAGTATTTCTCATCTAGAACTAATAATTAAACAAAAGCGAAAAACAAATAAAGAAGAAAAGGCTGATTCAAAATGCATCAAACTACTAACAACTTCTCAAGCTCAAACATTTGCTAAAAAGTTAGCTAATGATAGCGGATTTGGTAGTAACTTTGCTCGTATAGGCGAATCATCTAATGATTTTTTAAGGCGTTTAATAGATGAATTACAGAGGGATAAAAATAGAGTATCTGACTATATGCCTTATTTAATCAAGCTTGGATTTAAATAATAACTGAAGTTACGCAGCCCTTTAAAAAAGCGCTATCATAACAAAAAAAGCAG
>NZ_DALZEG010000018.1:0-24487 GCF_031979465.1 Moraxella sp. CTOTU46934 | reverse complement strand
CTTTGGCTAGGGATAGTTGCAAGGTGGATTTTAAGCCTTTTTTGCCTGTTTGGTGGGTGGCAATATGCTTGATGGCAGATTGTTTAAATGGTAGCCAACCTAAGCTTTTACGCTTTGATGTTGGGTTGTTGGTTCGCCAGTTTAACTTTGCCTTTTTAAACTGTTTACGGCTTTTGGCGTGGGTTTCGTTGATGGCTTGAATAGTTTGCGAGTGTAAGCCAAGTAATTCACCGCTACCTTTGGTATATTCGTTTAGGTCGTAAGCACTAAAGAATTTACCAGTCTTTTGTAAGTGCTTATAACTCAAGTCATTAACATAGTTCCACACGAAATTGACCGAACCGCTTAGGCGGTTAAGCTTCGCTATGTGTTTGTCTCGTATGCGCAACTTGAGTGTTTTCATGGGTTTATTTTAACAAAATTCATGCAAGTATTATAGTGTATGAGCATGGTTGCTTAAGTTGCCTTATATCCACCGCCTAAAGTCGGTGGTTTTACGGCAACAGAGGATATCCACCGCCTAAAGTCGGTGGTTTTACGGCAACAGAGGATAAAGGTTTAGTAAATACAGGTTGAGTAAATAAAGGAAACTGAGCAAAACTTGCCAAATTTTGCTAAAATAGCTCACTTTTCTTTTAGCAATGGCCTTATGTCAAACCCCAGCGTTATCCCCACCCAACCCCTTGTCAACAGCCCGACCCAACGCCCAACGGGTGAGCAGCAGCAGGCTGTCGATATGGCACTCACGCGCCAGTCGTTTAAGGTGGTAGCGTATGCCGGCGCAGGTAAGACCACCACGCTTAACCTGATTGGCAATCAGCTACGTGGTCGCGGGATTTATTTGGCATTTAACAAAGCAATTGCTTCAGAAGCCCAACGTAAATTCCCCCACCATGTCGACTGTCGCACTTTTCACTCATTGGCATTTCGTCATACCGCTCGCGATATCACTGCAAAGCTGCAACTACCGCGTTTTTCTCCCAGTCGCCTTGCCTCAGATTTGGGGTTGACCCCTGTACAAGTCAAACGCCAAATTGAAGGCAAAAGCCAGTTTGTGACCTTAACGCCAGAGCGACAAGCGCGATTTGTGTCCGATGCGGTGAGCACGTTTTGTAGTACCCATGCCAGTTACCCTGCGCCGCGCCATTTGCAGTTTCCTGACTGGTTGGTTGCCAGTGAAGCTGAGCAGCTGCGCGACACCTTATACCCGTATGTAGAGCGCCGCTGGCAACAGTCGATTGACCCGCGCCACCCTGCGGGGATTGGGCATGATATTTACCTTAAACTTTGGGCGCTATCCAAACCGGTAATTCCTGCGGATTTTATCTTATTTGATGAAGCGCAAGATGCCGACCCCTTGATGATGGGGATTTTGTCCAATCAGCCCAACCAAGTTATCTATGTGGGTGACGCGCATCAGCAAATTTATGAATGGCGCGGCGCTGTCAATGCCATGAAGCGCCTGCCGCTACCACAAACCTTGCTCACCCAATCGTTTCGATTTGGCGACCAAATTGCTGATGTGGCGAATGGGTTTTTAAAAGCGCTACAAGAAGAGGTACCACTGCGCGGCAATCCTGCGATGGCGTCTACCTTAGGCAAAAGTATGGTGCATGGTCAAAAAGATGCCATTCTTTGCCGTACCAATGCCAGTGCGATGGTCAATCTGTTATCTGGGCTTAAAATGGGACATAAAGTTGCGCTACAAGCCGATACAGAGCGTTTGCTCAAATTTAGCCAATCTGCCGAACGCTTAAAAAAAGGACAAGCGGCATATGGTGTGCCTGAGCTTGCCTACTTTAATAATTGGCGCGACGTGCAGGATTATAGCGAGACGAGCGAAGGCAGCGATTTAAAAACCCTGGTCAAATTGGTCGATGAACATGGCACCGAAACGCTAAACCAGGCAATCAATAGCTTGACCACACTGGATAAAGCCGACTACATCATCTCTACCGCGCATAAAGCTAAAGGGTTGGAGTGGTCACGGGTGCAAATTGACAATGATTTTTATTATGATGTGACTTCTCAGGCAGTAAAAATCTCCCCCGAAGAATTGCGACTGCTGTATGTCGCCTGTACGCGCGCCAAGGTAAATTTGGATATTTTTAATATTCAAGATTTGATTCACGGACTCAAAGATAAAAAGGTGATTTATGGGTAATAAATATTATTGAATATTCCAACGCCATAACATTCTATTGTTTGCAGGTGCTTGTAAATATGGGGTATTAATTCCTAAAAAAGCGCAAATTAATTTAAGGTTGAATGCCTTGAACTGTAGTTTAAAGTTTTCATTAGGATAATTATAGCCAATAGGCTGACCTGCATATTTTGCTTCATGCACAAGTTCATTTCGAATGAAAGCAATATTATCATTGCCAGTTTTTGTATTATCTGCCCAGTTTGGAATTTCCAGATTAAAGTATTTTGCTAAAACTATAAATCTTTGAGCATGTTTCACATACTTATCATTGTTAAGATTTTCCACTTTATCTTTACCAATTTTATGTACCAATAATCTATATAATCCATCTAAAACCTTATAATGAGCATCAAATATTTCCCATTCAAAATCTAAAGTTTGTGCAATTAAAAACCAATGAATACAGGCTTGCATTTGACTTATTTCATGAACATTATTTGCATTAATATAAAATTTATTAATAGCTTCCAAGCCTTTTACTCTATCATTTTTTCCTAACACAAGACCATTTAAAGTTGAAGGAGTATAGGGAGTCTTGCCAAGGTACATATAGTTTTGTGGGTTTAAATAAAGTCCTTGCAATAAACCGTATCCGAGAATAAGAAAACGTTCGTGTTGATCAGTAAAGTTCTGAGTTTGTAGAATATGGGTGCAAGGTAAACTATAAAAATTACTTCTTACTAAGGGTGCAGATTTTTTAAATTTTTTTAATTCTTCATCATTGTGCTTTAAAGCTTTAAACGGTGGATAAATCCAGCCATTACTAACTTCCATATTATAGTAGAACCATGAAATATATTCGTCAAAATTTTCATTAGGTATAATACTAAAACTTTGACATTTCACTTCTGACTTATCTATAAGAAATCCAAAATTCACTTAAACCTCGCCCAAAATAACTACCATTATTTTATTTATTAATGCTTTATAATACCTGATTTATTTAATTGAAATATTATATGTTATATTACCCAAATTTTGATAAGCCGCAAATTGTCCTTGCGCCAATGGAAGGACTGACCGACCCATTGATGCGGGATGTTTTAACCAGTATCGGTCATTACGACTGGACGGTGAGTGAGTTTATTCGCGTCACCCAGCACGTCCTACCCGCGCATGTGTTTTACAAATTTGTACCCGAACTTTTGCATGAAGATGGTTTAAAAGGCAAAACCATTCACGGCACGCCAGTACATGTACAGTTACTGGGCAGTGAGCCTGATTTGATGGCAGATAATGCCGTCAGAGCGGTCGAGCTTGGTGCGTTAGCCATTGATATTAACTTTGGCTGCCCTGCTAAAACTGTCAATAGTCACCGCGGTGGCTCGGTGTTGCTCACCGAACCTGAAACCTTGTATCAAATCATCCATGCAGTACGACAAGCCGTGCCATCAGATACGCCTGTATCAGCAAAAATCCGACTCGGCTATGAAGATACCTCACTCACCCAAGAAATCGGCGATGCGGTGCAATCAGCCAATGCCAGTTGGCTGACCATCCATGCCCGTACCAAAACCCAAGGCTATAAACCCCCAGCCTATTGGGAGTTAATCGCGCCCCTAACACAGCGGTTAAGCTTACCGATTATTGCCAATGGCGAAATTTGGCAGACTGAGCAAGCCATGCGTTGCCGCAAACAAGCCAACACCCCACATATCATGCTCGGACGTGGTGCGGTCACTCGACCTGACTTAGTCAATCAAATCAAAGCGATGGATAAAAATGACACAGTAAAAAACATGGCTTGGCACGCGCTACTTAAGCTACAAATTGCGTTTTTGCAAGGACATGCCCGTAGCGATAATATGCTGGTGGGACGTTACAAACAATGGCTTGGCATGTTGACCCAGGGCTATGAAGAAGCCAATGAGCTTTGGCAAAACGTAAAAAGACAAAAACAGCTTGAGACCATTGTTGGGATGTTGCAAGCACAATCCCAAGCTGGCGATTGCTCATAGCAAATTAGCTCAATCGTATCGCCAAATAAAACAACATCAGCGAACAGGCGAGGCTAAGCGACCAAATAATTGAGCGAAAAGTTGCCCAATTGGCTATATACGCCAACCCATAAATAATCCGTAATATCACATACAACCACGCCAACTGTGTCACCACTGACAGCGGTACAAAAAATAGCAACGCCACAATCACCGCTGCCAAGAATACCGGCAAGGTTTCATAGCTATTTTGCTGGGCGGCATTGGCACGCGCTGCTGCGCCCGTTTGTTTACCCAAAAACTCGCGCGGATTGGCATTGTCTTTGCTTTTAAATCCGCCAAAGACCTTTGCCAATATCGCAAACACCAAGGGCAATAAACTGGCAACCATCATTGCCAGCACCACACTGCTATTGGTGGCAGGAACAGCACTTAAATAGGAAAACATGCCGTTATTCCCTACCCTTTGACCGTTTTATCAGTCATTTCACTAGAGGTTTCATCAATGATTTCATAGTCATGGGTGATTTTGACACCGCCATTTTCTAGCATACGACTGGCTGAGCAGTATTTTTCTGCCGATAACTCGATGGCTTTTTTAACCTGCGCTTCTTTGATGGCGCTGCCTTTGACCACAAAATGCAAATGAATATCAGTAAATACCGCAGGAATCGTGTCGGCACGCTTAGCCGATAGCTGACACTCAACATCGCTCACCGCCTGACGGGCTTT
This sequence comes from Moraxella sp. CTOTU46934, assembly GCF_031979465.1. Classification (NCBI taxonomy): domain Bacteria; kingdom Pseudomonadati; phylum Pseudomonadota; class Gammaproteobacteria; order Moraxellales; family Moraxellaceae; genus Moraxella; species Moraxella sp. CTOTU46934. The sequence continues at coordinate 19,612 of NZ_DALZEG010000018.1, read as the reverse complement.
TTGCAAGATACTTACCACATCATAACTGGCACAGCCGCCAAGCCCCATCAAAACCATTTCCATGGGTTTGGCACCCAATTTTTCCGTTGAATCCATGATAATTTTATTGCCGTTTTCGGTCACGGCTTCAAAATTAATGTCTTCGTTTTTTAACCAATTTACCGTTGCTTTCATACTATCCCCAGATGCTTATAATTTTCAAAAAAATATTTTGTATAAAATAAAGCGATATTATGCGCTTTTTATGTCCGTGAAACAATTTATAGCAAATAAACATTACACTTTTGACATAAAAACTGGTTTAATAGTGGGTAATAAAGGCAGTGATTACATTGTCCATGTTTTTTAGCAATAATAATAAAATAAGCGTCTGTTGGTATGAGATGGGTTTATGCCCGATGATTTGATTGACCAAAACTTTAATAATGGTCTGCAAGGATGTGTGTAAACCTTGCGACCCAAAAAACTTGATAATGTGATTGCCTGCCAATTTTAACCATTAAATTGAAGGTAATCGTCATGATTGATGCAGACGGCTTTCGAGCCAACGTAGGTATCATCTTGGCAAATACACACGGACAAGTACTGTGGGCAAAACGCGTGGGTCACGATGCTTGGCAATTTCCACAAGGCGGCATTGATTTTGGTGAAACGCCGCTTGATGCAATGTATCGGGAATTGTGGGAAGAAGTCGGATTGTACCCTCAGCATGTCAAAGTGTTGTCACAAACCCAAAATTGGCTGCGTTATCGGTTGCCAAAACGTTTTGTACGACAAGGACAATATCCTTTGTGTATTGGACAAAAACAAAAATGGTTTTTGCTCCAGCTAGATGAGAACAATGTAGAACATATCCGTTTTGATACGGCAAAACCTGAATTTGACCGCTGGGAATGGGTCAGTTATTGGTATCCACTTAACCAAGTGGTGGCATTTAAACGTAATGTATATCGCCGCGCCTTGTTTGAGTTATCACCGCAGTTGCCACTCAAAAAAGAATTGTTACTACCGAAAAACGTAAAAATTCATTCCTATTAAACCTAAACAAATAAACCCAAAAAAAGCTCACTTCGGTGAGCTTTTTTTAATAAATTGTGATAAAACTTGATAACATCATAATAACCCGCTAGCCTTGATTGTTAGCGGGTTTTTATTTACTATGATGACTAGACGTTATAAAAATATTATCACCGTTTAGTAGCCAAATTGGCTACTAAATTGGCTACTAAATTTAAGCGGGTTTATCATGGCTATTCAAGGTTTAAAAACCGTTACCCAAATAGAAAAGGCAATTAAGGAAACCACCAAAACAACACCCTATTCAATGGCGGGTTTTAGTGGCTTATTTCTTAGTGTGGAAGTGAGCCAAAGGACAGGCAAAAAGACAGCTACTTTTAAGCACCGATACAGCCACCCTATTTTGAAAGGTAAACGCCCTACAATCACACTAGGACAATACCCAGCTTTTACCCTTGCACAAGCCAAGCAAGCCTATAACGACAATTTAGCCTTATTGGGTAGAGGTTTAGACCCTATCGAACACCGCCAAGCCGAAAAGCAAAGAGAGATAGCAGAGCGCAAAAACACGTTAGATTACTTCATTGGCAAATGGTGGCAAATACAGCTAGACAAGAAATTAAGCCCCGTTACCTATCCAAAGTTAGGGCGCAACCTTGAGCCAATTAAAAAACAATTAGGCAATATGTTGGTTACGGATATCAAGCCCGCCACCGTGATAGATTTTATTAATGGTATTCAAAGGACGCACCCAGCCAAAGGGACAAGGGTAAAAGGCGTATTAAAATCTATTTTGCAAATAGCCAAAATTCACCAAGTCATAGAACATAACCCAGCCAGCGACCTACAAGGGACTTTAAAACCATACAAAGAAAAACACCATAACGCTATTACCACGCCCGCAGAGTTTGGCAAGTTATTAAACGACATTGACAGCCTAGCCGATACCCCTATTTTCCATAAAGAGATATTGCAATTATTGGCTTTAACATTTGCCCGCATTGGTGATATTTGCGCTATGAAATGGAGTGATATAAACCTATTTACTAAGCAATGGGAATTTAGACCACAGAAGGCAGGCAAGCGTAACGATATGACCGATTTAGTCATACCGTTAGCACCACAGGCTATAGCCGTATTGGAAAGCATGAAAGCCAAAACAGGCGGGAAGGAATATGTTTTCTATAATGGCAACCGCAAAGCGCAGAAATACACCCACCAGCAAGAAATTAATAAGATACTCAACAGCCCAGCCATGAATGACGGACAAGGCTATAAAGATATTCACAGCCCGCATGGCTTTCGAGCCAGTGCAAAAACAATGTTAATGGAACGATTGGGCTATGATGAATTAATCACAGAGTTACAGCTAGGGCATAGAATGGTGAACAGTTACGGGCGAGCATATAGCCGTATGGACATGATAAGCCAACGCACCCAAATGATGAATGATTGGGCGAACTACTTAGACCAGCTTAAGGCGGGCAAGGTGGATAATGTGATTTATTTAGATAAAGTCAAAACCAACCAACAGGCAATTAATGAATAAGTAACCAGTTTTGCAAGGCTAGGAGTAATTACCCGAACGGCAGGCAACCGCACCAAGCCCGCCACCGCCTTGCACCCTTTTTTGATTGGTGCGTATGGTGCGAATGATGGGAACTTTCGATAATTGGATTAATCAACGTGACAGCGAATTTATATCTATTGTTAAATGTATTGATGAATTAGCAAGCAAGAATGATAGTACAATCAAAGCAACGATAAGCTATCTTTTTGAAAATTTATTGACAGCAAAACTTTATATTGATTCAGGATTACATTTAACTTTGGTCAATAACACTGGCTTACTTGATTTAGAAACACCCAATGAAATTTTAACCGCAATATTTTCCGATATCCCACCTACGTTTGTGAATCATTGCAAATCCTTACCACATAGTGTAAGCAATAAATACGCTAAATACTATATTGAAAAGGCAGCATTGCCGATTATTGAGACGCAGGGCGAGTCACCGATTACCAATAACAGCGAATTGGTGCAACAGGTAGCAGAACTTCAAAAACAGTTAGAGCAAGTAAAAGCAGAAAATCAAGATTTACAAAAAGCCTTACTGCAAAAACAGGTCAATGACGATAATTTAAACGCCTTTCTTTATTATCCAAGTGATGACAGGGAAAACGATTTAAAACAGCTAGCAAGCCATTACGATAAGACCGAAAACGAAGTCATACAGGAATTGTTTAATGAACAATTAGACGATATTAAGCCTATGGTTGAATTTATCCAATATATTGAGAAAAACAATATACAAGATGAAAATATAAACCGCCTTTTTGACCTTATCAAACAAAGTGGACAATCAATACAATTTTTTAGCGCATTATCAAAAGCGGGATTTGTACCAAAGGCAGGCGAGCCAAGCCAAAGCGGTGAGGTAGCAGATGACAAGCCACTACACACCACCGAACAAAATGCAGTCACTAAGTTATTATATGCCTTATTTTCTGAACATAATTACGATTTAAACGGGGCAAAGAGAGGGGCAACCAACGACCAGCTTGTGAACCTTACCAACCGCCACAAAGCAGGGGTAAATAAAGACACTATCGCAAAATGGCTAGAACGTGCAAATACTTTAAAAAACAACCTACAAAAATAATCATCATCAAACTTTAAGGGCTATTTAGCCCTTTTTTTATGGCTATTTAGCCTATTTAGCCCCATACCGCACCGCCTACACTTGCCTTATCAATTCTGATAAAACGGAGATAAGGCAATGACCTATCAAGCACAAACCGCAGTAAAAACCGCTACTGATAGCGACAATTCAAACACCCCGCCATTGGACACCTTGCCCACTGATGGTTTTATCCGAGTAATGCCACTTGCCCAGCGTTTAGGCATACACCACCAAACTTTGCGTAGATGGTGGAAAAACGGATTATTTCCTAAGCCCCAGCACCGCAACGGCATTTTACTATTCAGCAATGCAGATGTTAAAGAGTGGATTAACAACCAACCGCAGATTATCGCATAAGGGGCAACCATGACTACTAGCAAAGGTACACAGCCAAGCAAACCAAAGCGCATAACCAAAATTCAACAAGTCAAAAACCGCCTTTTAGCGGGTGAAGTTTTAACCGTGCGTGACATTATCGCAATGGGTATTAACCGCCCAACCGATATTATTTGGAAGTTACGCACAAAGGGTATGGATATCATTAGCCTTGATTGTCACAACCCAGCCACAGGCGAACCGTTTGTTAAATACTACCTACAGGAAACCACCGCATGAATGAGCCAGTAAACCCAGCGTTTTTCACTGAATTTGATAAGCTCAAACGTATCGTAGAAAAGCATGGCGAGGACAGCGAACAAGCCATAAACCAGTTTATGAAAGTATTTGAGTTATCACCCGAAAGTATCAAACAGGAAGCCCACGCAAAGGCTAAAGAATTGGACTTGATACCACCCACAAGCGGTTACAGTGATGATGGCGAACCGCTTTACAGTATCGCTGATGTTGCTAATCATTTTGGGGTAAGTGAAAGCGAAGTTATCGCCCAGCTAGATAAATTGGAATATGGCAGCGATTACATTTATCACGGCAATATTAACCGCATACAGTGAGCAGAATTATGAACCACTATAAAGACACCACCCAACAGCCAAACACGCTAGAAACGCTTAAAACAGCGCAAAATGATAATCATACAAAGGTACCTTTACTTGATATGGTAAAAAGCATATTAGTAGCGGTTTTGATGATTGGTTTATTGCTACTCATTAGCAGTTATCACCAAGCCCACCCAAAAAATAACTTGCAAAGTGTGGCAGATATGATGGACAATAACGTCACAACAAAACTACAAGCGGTAAAGCCAAACCGTCATTCATTGGCTATTTTTATACCTAAAATTTATTGGGCTACAAATCCATTAATTACCACAGGTATAAAACAACGTCATATCTTTAAACATTCCTTTTCTTTTGGGAATGTAGCCAGTTATGGCGGGTTGATAAGACCTAATACAATAGCCTTTATGGTGAATAAGTCTAGACGCCTTGTAGCGTTTGTTGAGACCCGCCGCCCTTTTTTGATGGGCGGTAAAACAACTAAACTACAAGGAGTAGCTAATCATGGCTAATCAAAACCACACCCCACGCCCACAGGCAACCACCCAAGCCGAACTACAAAGCCAAATTGATAGCTTAAACAGTGATGTTTACGATTGCTTAACCTTGAACCGTGAACATTTGCTTATGCTATGGAAATTGGTTGATACGGCTATTGACGATTTAAGCCCAGCGCATGACCCAATACACGCTATCAAACAGGCAAAGCGGGCGTTATTTATTGCTCAACATTTAGCCATTGATTTTTTAGATTGCATAGATATGCAGATTGAAAAACACCCATGCCATGAAGCGGAGGGCAACGTTTGAATAAAACCAACGATAACAGCAGTAAAAATAAGGGGCGCAAAGCCCTTTATTTGCCTATGTGGTGCAAATGTACCAGCCACGACACAGAACGCAACCAACGCAAAATTAAAGCCATTGGCAAGGGGGAATAATGAATAGTTTAGCAATCATGACAAAAGAAAAAGCCCACACCGCTACAGACGGCATGGACTTCTTAGAACTACTAGCAAGTTATCCGACAGCAACAACGGAAAACCTACAGGACAGCAAACACACACAAACGCTAAATAATTTAGCCCATATGATAGGCAATGACAACCTTTATTTTGTGAAAGATGACATAACGATAAATGGCGAATTACTATCAAACCATGATGGCTATATTTATACCGCCAACACCATAGCAACGCTTGTGTATGATGAAAGTTTTTTGCCTAGCGGTATTGTGTTTTATCCAACCAAAGCCACCCAAACCACCCCACTAGACCCAAGCCCACACCGCCCCAAAGTTTACTACACGGACACCGATAAATTACAGGCGTTTATGATTGGTAGCGGGCAAGGTGATATTATCGCCACCGATACGCTAGAAAATGCGGGTATGTTATTTACTTTGGTAGATGATTACGACATGAAAAACCATACTATCATTGCCCCGTTTGATAAAGGGCATTATGAAAGTATGTGCTACCACTTAGCAGCCAAACGCCCTATTTATGCCACTTGCCTAGCCAAGCAGGAGAGCCGATTATTAAAAGCATTTAAAGACAGTGAAGTGACACTCATTGCCTTTATGGGTGAAATAGCCGATTGTGTGGGTGATTATTCATCATGGCATGACCTTTTAACTGATGGGTTAGATGATGGCGAAATTCATGTTACCAACTTACAGACCATTAACCATGAATATGCACAAAAGCAAATAGCCGACCTTGCCCAGCTAGATGAACTTACCTACCAACTTAAAAAGCGCAAAATCGCCAAAGAACTAGGCATAGGAACAAATGACCTAGACAGGATTGTCAAACAGGAACGGCAAGGCTTAGAGCTTGCCAAAATTGCCACCTTAACCGCAGACATAGAACCCTATACCAGCCGTGTGAATGGTGACGAACTAGCCCATGAGATTTTACACATTGTTAAAAGTCACATTGTTTGCAATGACGCAGTAGCCATAGCCATTACTTTATGGATTTTCTTTTCATGGTGTATTGATGTGGCGTATATCGCCCCGATTGCATGGATAAATGCACCCGAGAAGCGTTGCGGGAAAACCCAGCTTGCAACCTTGATGGGGCGCATGAGCAAACGCTCAATTATGGCAAGCAATGTTAGCCAGTCAGCTTTATTTAGAACTATCGAGCGTTATAAACCTACTTTTGTGATTGATGAAGCAGACAGTTTTTTTCATGGTGATATGGATTTAAAAAATATCATTAATTGCGGGTTTAGCCGTGATAACCCCTATGTATGGCGATGTGTGGGCGATAATCACGAACCGATACCGTTTGATGTGTTTGGGGCAAAGATTATTAGCGGGATTGGTAAGCTACCTAGCACCGTTATGGATAGGTCAATATCGCTTACTTTGCGTAGAGCCTTGCCAACTGAAAAACGGCAACGGGTTAAAGATATACCCAAAGCAACAACGGAAACTATCAAGGCTAAACTAGCAAGATGGGCAGATGACAACATGGACAGGGTAGCAACAAGTAAGCCCAAATTGCCCGAAACTATCTATAACCGTGAATTTGATACATGGGAAATATTATTCCAAATCGCTGACACTTTAGGCGATGATTGGTTAAAGCTAGTAACGAACGCTTGCCTTGCCATTACCCAAACCGATAGTAAAGAGCCAAGCGAGAATGAGGAGTTACTAAGCGATATCAAAGCTATATTTGAATTGCAGGCGGTGGACAGTATGGCAACCCGTGATTTATTAACCGCCTTAATTGGTGCAGATAGTGACGGATTAACTAAACGATGGGCAACCAGCAATAAGGGGCAACCCATGACCGACAGACAACTAGCCAAGCGGTTAAAAGATTTTGAAATCAAATCAAGCAAAATTAATAAACCAAATGAAACACAGAAACGGGGCTACTACCTAGCAGATTTTGCGGACGCATTTAAGCGTTATTTAGCATAATTTAGCCTTTTACCCCTTTTTATCCGTCCTAACGTCCTAAGCCTTGCTACAAGCGGTTTGGGACGTTTTTTATCCGTCCTAAGGTATTTTATCTAGGACACTTAAAAAACCTTGAAAGCCTTGCTACAAGCGGTTTAGGACGCTAGGACACATAGAACACCCCAAAAACGCTATATTTTGAAATTTCATAGTATTTTATTGGGCGGGAATGATGGGGTATGGTGATTTTAGCCATGCCCTTTTCTTTGGTCAACACTTTAAAGCCAGTATTATCAAGGGATTGAGCCTAAAAACACCCCAAAAAAGGCTAATATTGGTCAACACCTCATTAAGCACACCACCACGCCCACCCATTGCCCCATATCGCCACGTTAAGCCATTGGATAGGCAAACCCACCACCGACACCACAGGCAAGCTAGAGAAACCGCCCACGCCAAAAATGGCGAAAGGATATTTTGCCTTTCGTTATCAACCATAGGCGCAAAGGTAGTTTTTCATAAATTTGTGAAAAACCTAAACCAGCAAGCCAGCCATGTTTATATGAACATACCAAGCCTAAGTATAGGACTGTCGAAAATCAGACATACATAGCGGCATAGTCATTTTAACCATACCCAAAACTGAACACCACCACAGCCACCAAGCCAGCAATAACAAGCCATTGGCAAAAAGTGAACACCAAACCGAACAGCAAAGCCGAACGATAGGCGGGCATGATTGATTTAACAAATGACTGTAACAGCCCACTGTTAAAGATACGCAACACTGATGTATGATAAAATATACTAAATTTGCTTAATGATTTAGATATGGGAAAACTAGCCACCACTTCAAGCCTTAGCGATTATCCAAAGATGACGATTACCAGCGTTAAGCACAAGCTAGGACAACACGCCAAAGCTATCAGCATGAACTATCAATTTAAAGGCAAGCCATACGCCTATGATGTTGGAATTACCACCTCATCATGTCATTACGGTAATTATCGCTATTGGTTTAATTGTCCTAACTGCAATAAACGAGTAGGCGTTTTATATTGTGCAGGGGTTTATGTATGCAGGCATTGCATTGGTGCGAACTATGCCACCCAGTTAATGCAGCCGATTGATAAACTATTTCGCAAAGTGGCAAAGATTAGACACCGCCTACAGTGGCAGCAAGGTATAGCAAACGGACATGGCAGCCGCCCCAAAGGTATGCACCAAACCACTTATGCCCGATTAGTGGCAGAGCATGACATGATAGCCGATACCTTATTAGGGCTTGAATTAGAATGGGTAAGCAAACTACAAACAAAGGTATCAAAGGCAGGGTAAACCATGCAGACATTGACCGACATATTAGACGAATTGGAAGCCGCTAGACAAATGGCGATTGAGGAAAGAAAGCCAGCGTCAATGATACAGGCAAGCATGGCAAAGGCTAAGTTACTTGGACTAGATAAAGGCGATACATTGACGATTAAACACAATGAGCCGCCAGTATTCAACATTCAGCCAGTGCGACCAGTAACGCAATGGGAAAGAGATGAGTTTAGAGAGATAGCAAAAGAAGTTTTAGCAAAGGTTTAACGAGTGGTTTTTTCGGTTGGTTAACATGGTAAAAATCACCATGATTGAAAAAACAACTTCCCTACTATAAAAAAGTTTTTACACACATTAGGCGGTAGAGTTTTCCGCCCATTACGAGTAGGAATTTTTGCATACGTTAGGCGGGCATGATTTTAGCCAGTTACAAAAAATAAATTCTATCTAAATTCATCAAAAATTTTAGTAATTGGCTACTAAATTGGCTACTAAACCAAATTACTTAAATAACAAACCCAGTATTATCAATGGTTACAGCCTTTAAAAGAAGCACACTTCGGTGGGCTTTTTTATGGCGTATCGTTAGGGATTATCCAGTATTGCCCCATTCCATCCAATAAAAAACCCTTTGCAGTTGCAAAGGGTTTTTGACAATAAGCGATTAAACTTATTTTTTGTTACGACCTGCAAATGCGCCGAAACGTTTGTTGAAGCTTGCCACACGACCTTCGTTTTGGGTTTTACGTTGTTCGCCGGTATAGAATGGGTGTGAGGCACTTGAAATATCGAGTGCGACGTATGGGTATTCTTTACCTTCGTATTCGCGAGTTACTTTTGATTTGATAGTAGAGCGAGTTAAAAAGTAAACGTCAGCGTTGGTGTCGTGGAATAGAACTTCTTGATAAGCTGGATGGATATCTGCGCGCATGGTTAGGTCTCTAGTCATTATCCTGCCCTTTGGTCTGCAGTTAGTATGCTTGGCATGAATGTTTATTTTGCTAAAAATTCACCCAAACACCCAACCGATTAAAGCCAACACAGGATGGATTGATAAAATTGGAAGCCGAATTTTACAGTTTTTCTATTGTTTTTGCAAGTTATTTCCATTCAAGCCAATGGTCTAATTTTATCGTATCGCCTGCTGTCAGCGTCCATATTTGCGGTTGTTTAACATGCGTGTCGCTCACGGGTTGCACTTCGAGTACCAACAGCTCATCACGGCGAAATACATGACACACGGCAGGGTCTTCACTAATTGTTTGGGTTTTAGCAGTGGCTTTGAGCCATTTTTCGCTCGCCTTTAACCCATCAATTGCCACGATGATGTCATTAGCAGAAATCCCTGCAACGGCGGCTTGGCTATTTCGCACAACACGTTGCACTTTTAACCCAGTAGGCTCGCTCATATATTTCATGCCCCAAGTAATATCATCGTCTTTTTGTTCAATACTCACACCCTGTTCTGACAACAGTTCAAATAGCGGTAATTCTGTGGTGCCGTCGATATATTTGGCTCTAAAATCTTGCCAAACCTCTTTGGGTAAGCATTCATTCATGACGTCATCCAGATTGGCGTCCGTCATACCAAAACGGCGATTATCTTGGGCTTTGGCTTTGTCATAAAAAACTTTTATCACGTCAAAAATACGTTTGCCATGGTTTATCAAAGTCAAGTCTAAACATAACGCCACCAGCGCGCCTTTATTGTAGTAGCTAATCCCGGCATTGGCGGTGTTCTCATCGCTACGATATAGCTTTATCCACGCATCAAAGCTTGATTCTGCCACGCTTTGCAAGGCGCGTCCGTGGGTTTGATAGTAGCGATTGATTTGTTTAGCAAGCAGCTTCAGATAGCTATGTTGCGAAATAACCCCGCTTTTTTGTAGCATAAAATCATCCACATAACTGGTAAAGCCTTCAAACACCCATAGCAAGGTGGTGTAAGTCTCTTGGTTAAAGTTGGCGGTTAAAAAGACTTCGGGACGCACGGTTTTAACCCACCACGCATGAAAATATTCATGGCTACACAAGCCCAAAAAGCGTTGATAACTCTCACTTGGCTCAGCTTGTTCAAAAAATGTGGGTAGGTCATCTCGTGGGGTAATCAAGCTGGTACTGGCAAGGTGCTCAAGCCCGCCATAGTCGCTTGAAGTTGCTATGGTCATAAACAGATAATCATCAAACGGCGTATCACCCAGCCAATCGACATAGCTTTGACAAATTTTGCTAAGGTCAGTTTCTAGCCGTTCAAGGTCGCTGTGGTGTACGCCAGAAATCACAAATCGGTGGGGAATGGTGTTTTCGCCACTTTTTACATCGAACCAAAATTCATCTTGCTCAGCGATTTCAAACGGGCTGTCGGTGAGTTGCTCGTAGTTGTCGGCAGTTAGCTGATAGATGGTTTGTCTGGCTTGTTGGTGCATTTTTTCCGGCAAGGCGGTGGCTAGGCTGACCTCCACACCGTTTACCTCATAAAAGTCTTGCGGGCAAATGAGTTCGGCTTTAATCGCTTGGTTTTCTTGCCCTTGTACCGCTAATGCTAGAGAGGTGAAGTTGCCGTACAGGCGAGTTTCATCTACATATGCCCCACGCACCGATAAGTCATAAGCATAGACTTCATAAGTGACGCTAATACGGTCGCCTTGCTTGGCGTGGATTTGCCAGTGGTTTTTATCAAGTTTTTTAAGGCGTTGATTGTTCTTGGCGTTGGGGTCATGGATGGTGGCAGTGACTGCCGTAATGTGTTTGCTAAATTCTCGAATCATATAACTACCCGCAATCCAAGCAGGTAGCCAAACGATTGGGTTGTCGTTGTCCGCAGTAAACGTAAGCGTGACATCGACAAGGTGTTCGCGGAAGCGTTTAAAGTCGAATTGATAATGAATTTTGTTCATGATATTTTCTTTTTCAATTTTACGAAATTTTAAATAGATGCTAGGATAAAACAAAATTTTAACCCAAATTTTGTTTTTAGACCGAATTTTCTACAGGCAATCAACGATGAATTATTACAAATTGGATTTTTTCTAAGTTTTTTAACTTAGGAAAAATCTATTATGCAAAAACTTGAAAAAACTCACAAAAAAACCAAAGTTCAATATCGCAGTTCTGGGCGTAAGAAAATCTATTTTCCGTGGGAAAGTTGTCGTTATCCAAATTTACGCAATCAGATTTATAGCTACTTTAGAACGCAACAAGAACGCTCATTTCATTATTTGCACAAAGCGGAATATTGGGACTATAACATCAAGCTACGCCCCAAGCGTGGTAAGCATTTACCGCATATTTGGGATGACAAACCAACTTATGCGTTCAAATATGCAAAAAGTTGGAAACACAATTCTAAACGCCGTCATCAATGGTATCGTGAAAAAGATGGGTTTCGTGAAAAAATGCAATCTGATTACATTTTAACAGATTGATTTTGAGGATTTGCAACTTTATAATAAAGACAAGGAGTGGGCTAACGGTTTCCCGAAAGCCCCAGCGTTTTAGTTGTTCCAGCAACTGCCACGCTGTCTTGCGTCCGTCTAATAAGCGTTACTGCTTAACAGCATTAGGACAACAAGAACGATGATGATTAAACAGCGTTTCATCGTTCTTTACTCCGTTAAGTGTTAAGTCCAAGCTTAACGGCTCGTTTAGCATAACGTCACGCCAAACTCTGCTATTATATTTTTATGCTTGCAAAAAAGCCATATCAAAGCGATATGGCTTTTTTCATTTATAAATCCCCAAATTTCAACTTATCATGCCAATGTTTGTAATCTGGCATGACTCGTGCCACCTGCGCCCAAAATCGTGCCGAATGATTAGGCTCAATCAGATGACAAAGCTCATGCACCAACACATAATCCGCGCAGTCTGGGGGAAATTGCGCCAGCCAAACCGACAAGCGAATGGTTTTGGCTTGGGTGCTACAACTGCCCCATCGGGTTTTCATGGTATAGGGCGTGATTCTGTTGGCGGATTTGCCCACTTTGTCTTGCCAAAACGCTTGGCGATTTTGGATAAACTGAATGAGCCAAAATTTATAAATATGGCGTAAGGTTTTGCCAACATCCACTCGCGCCAGCTCGCTTGGTTTTATGTGGTGCTTTAACAATAAGTCTTTAAGCACAACCTGTTGCCCTTCAAAATAAATGTTGCTTTCAAGGGTCAAATTTGCCAAATCTTTGACATCATTGATATAAGCAGGTTTTTTGGGTTTAAGTTGTTTAAGTTTTCGTTGTTTTTGCTGACAGTCGATTGCCCATGCAAGGCGATGTTCAAGCGATTGCCTCAGCAGGTGTTGTGGCATACGCATGGGGTAAGACACGCTGAGCAAGCTGGTAAACGGTGCTTCATCAATCGATTTGATACGAAAGTTGATATGTTTGACCCGTTTGCTTTCAATCGCAAGTTTGATACCTTGCTCAGCGTAGGCGGTGAGTACAGTTTGCATAAATTTTAGCAATTATTGACGCAAATAATGCTCAAAAATCGCGCCAAAGTCATAATTACGAATGGTCTTTAAACGCTCGCCATAGGCATTTTCTACTTGTGCGACAGTTTGGTTAATGACATCCGGCAAGTTAAGCACCACGTTTTCTGACAGTTCGCGTAAGCTAAACATATCGGTGACGGTATTAAAGGATTTTTCTAGCACCGTTTCTTCATGGGCAATGCGTTTGCACTGCTCGCTAATCGCAGTCAGCGCCTTATAGATGTCGCGGATTTGCTCGATTTGATTTTTGTCGATATCAATCGAAAACGCCATACCGCCCAAGCTAAATTTTAGCTCAGCATCCATATCCATCGTGCCTGCCGTCTCAATCATGATATTGGCGGGCTGAAAATTGCGGTACGGATAGCGTTTTAGCAGGCGTTTTTTACTGGTCGCCGACTGCCCATCAAGGTGGATAAAGGCGACATTGGTAAAGCAATATTCGTCCATTTTTGACTTAATCACAAAATAAATGCGCTCGTTATCTTCGTGAAAAATATAGTCATCAATATCGGTTTGGTTAAACTGGCTCGGTGGGATGATTTTACCGATGTCACTTAAACCCAATGCATCTGAGGCAAGATTTTTAAACATAGTCACTTCCTGTTTTATCCATAAAAATTGTTAAAAACGCTGTCTGTGCGAAAAACTGTTTTCGATAACATAACACAAATATCACATTGGCAACATAGATGTCATGCTGATTACTGGCTATGATAACGCCATAACACTGATAATAAACAATAAATGAAAATGAAGGAACAACAATGAAAGCCAAACCAACATCTAGCAATTTGACCGATATTGATTCGGATAGTTTTACTGTGCAATTGGATGATGAATCCTTGTCATCAAGCCATATTGAAGCGGGTGAAAGTGGTTTGACCCCGATTCATCGCCAAAATATTGATGAGCAGCGGATTGATGAATTACTGGTTGAGGATAGCTTTAGCGAAGAGCACTATCCGACTATTGGTGATATCGCTGACCCTGATGCCGCAGATGAAAGTTATAAAGACTGATTTTCTGTACTAAAATTTCTTGTATTTAAAGGTCAAAAAGAAACGCCAAAAAGGTTGGTAAGCTACCAACCTTTTTTATTAGCTTGCTGTTAATAAGACTTGCTATTAATGCGATTAATAACCCGCTTTAATCCCAAACTTTAATCATAAATGTTAATACCATCCTTGCAGATTTTGTTGCCACGCTTGCACGTGTGGCAATGCCAGTGACTCAAACAAATCAATATGCGCAGCATCCACATTGAGTGCAGGGATATAATGATAGTCCCCACCGCCATTGGACTGGAATGTCTGTCGATTTTCGACTGCCAACTCTTCTAGCGTCTCCAGGCAATCTGCCGAAAATGCTGGACTCAGTACCTGTACTGACTTGATGCCTTGCTTGCCCCACTCGGTTAAGGTGGCATCGGTATAAGGTTTGACCCATTCTTGCTTACCAAAGCGTGATTGAAAACTACATTCCCACTCATGACGCTCAAGTCCCAGCACTTGCGCCAAATGCGCTGCGGTACAGCGACAACGTCTGGCATACGGATCGCCTTTTTGCTCATACGGCTCTGGAATCCCGTGAAAACTCAATAGCAATTTTTCAGGTTTGCCATGTTCAGCTTGGAAGCGTTTGACGCTCTGGGCCAAGGCGTGGATGTATTGCGGATGAGCAAAATAATCTTTAACAAAGCTAATGCTGGGTAAATTACGCTGCTTAAGCCCCCATTTGGCGACTACGTCAAACACCGCGCCAGTGGTGGAACCAGAATACTGTGGATAAGCTGGCAATATCACGATTTGCTCTACTTTTTTGGCAGTTAATGCCGATAACACATCCGTTAACGCAGGTTTGCCATAGGTCATGGCAGCATGGACGCTCACTTTGCAAGGCAGTTGATGTTGGTCAAATCGCTGCTGCAACAAGTCCACTTGGGCAAGCGTGATTTTACGCAGCGGGGAGTCGCCATCCCACACGCTAGCATAGGCGTGGGCAACCCGTTTGGGGCGGCTGCGTAGCACAAACAAGTTTAAGATGATTTGCCAGATAAACTGCGGGATTTCAATCACGCGCGGATCGGACAAAAATTGTTTGAGATAGCGACGCACCGCTGCTTCAGTTGGTGCATCGGGTGTTCCCAAATTCACAAGGACAACGGCAATTTCAGGTGGATTGCTTGGCTTCATAATTTGTGTTTAATCCAAAAAATCATAAAAAAAGTGGGGTTAAGATTAGCATATTTACTAGGGTGCGCGTACTGGATAATCACCTGAAATTGTTTAATTGTTGCATTTTTTAAGCTATATTCGAATCAATGACAACCTATCCCACCCATGACCAGTAGCGCATCCACTAGACGGGAATTTTGTTCAGAGGGTGCGGGGCTTTTAACAGGTCTTTCAGCAGGACTTTAAGCCGAACTTTTAAAGGTTGCGTTTTGTGAGGGGCTGCTAGCCGAATCACCGTCTGCTTGGTGGTTATGCTGCTTGGCCTGTTGGTGCTGTTGGTTTTGATAGTGGTTTTGGTGGCTGTTTGGATGGCTGAGGGGATGATGGCTTTGATGATGGATAATCGTTGTGTCGCTTGTGACTTTACTAGCATTGGCAGCCAAAACCGCTGTTGCCTGATAAAACATCGGCTGATGAAACGCCAAATACGTCAATGCCAAAAACCCCGTGAGCGCCAATCCTGTGAGCGATAGGAGTGTATGGTGGGGTGATGATGCTAAATTTGGCATTTGAATTCCAAGTTGTGATAACCCATATAAACCCTTACAATAGCTATACTTTTAATGCGTTATCAATCAAAAAATTAGTGAGAAAGCGGGTGAGTACACAGCAACACAAACCACATACCAAGATTTTACCTGAAGCTGAATTGACTGTCCCAAAAAATTTTGACGACGATCATCCGATTAGTTTTGCCAAATCTGCTGGCAAATCTGTGGGTATTGTCACACCGCAAAAAATTCATTTTGATACCCCATTGACACTAGAATGCAATCGCACGCTGCCGTTTTTTGATTTAATGGTGGAAACTTATGGCGAGCTCAACGCCGATAAATCCAATGCGATATTGATTTGTCATGCGCTATCGGGCAGTCATCATGCGGCTGGCTATCATAGTAGCGATGATAAAAAAGCAGGCTGGTGGGATACTTTTATCGGTCCTGGCAAAGCGATTGATACCACACGTTTTTTTGTGGTGTGTCTTAACAACATTGGCAGCTGCTACGGCTCGACGGGTCCAACCAGTACCAACCCCGAAACCGGCAAGCCCTATGGTCCTGATTTTCCCTTAGTCACTATCAAAGACTGGGTAAAAACCCAAGCCATGCTCTCTGACTATCTCGGCATTGATATTTGGCATGCCATTGTTGGTGGCTCAATGGGTGGCATGCAAGCCATGCAGTGGTCAATTGACTATCCGAGCCGGCTAAAAAAATGTGTGGTCATTGCCAGTACGCCCAAGCTATCTGCGCAAAATATCGCCTTTAACGAGGTGGCACGCCAATCGATTTTATCCGATCCTGATTTTTGTGAAGGACGTTACATCGAGCAAGGCAAAATTCCCAAACGCGGCTTGATTTTGGCGCGTATGGTCGGTCATATCACTTATCTCACTGATGAAGCGATGCGGGTGAAATTTGGACGCGATTTAAAAGCCGGCAAGCTGATGTTCAACTACGATGTAGAATTTCAAGTGGAAAGTTATTTACGCTACCAAGGTGAGCAGTTTAGTGAACGTTTTGATGCCAATACCTATTTGCTGATGACTAAAGCCTTGGATTATTTTGACCCAGCGCGCGGCGCGATTGCGGATGACAGTCTCAATGATAGTTTGACTGATACCGATGCGCTACGGTTGGCATTGGCAAATACCCAATGTAAGTTTTTAATTATATCCTTTACCACCGATTGGCGGTTTAGCCCAGAGCGCTCGCAAGAAATTGTGGATGCGCTAATTGCCAATGGTAAGCCCGTAAGCTATATCAATATCGATGCCGCCTATGGGCATGATTCGTTTTTGTTTGATATTCCAACCTATCGTCAATCGGTATTTAATTTTTTAACGGCTTAACTTAGATTTAACGAGAATTGAATGAAAATCGACCATCAACTTGCTGAACGCTGGATCAAACCCAATGCCAAAGTCTTAGATTTAGGCTGTGGTAACGGTGATTTACTCGCGCATTTGCAAAACAAATTGGGCGTATTTGGCTATGGTATCGAAATCGACCAAACTAAAATCAATGACTGTATCACCAAAGGCGTCAACGTCATTGAGCAAGACTTAAATGATGGGTTGGCGCGGTTTGCCGACGCAAGCTTTGACACGGTGGTGATGGCGCGCGCCCTACAAGCGGTCAAAGAGCCAGACCAACTACTCCTCGACATGGTACGTGTTGGCAAAGAAGTGATTGTCACTTTCCCTAATTTTGCACATTGGCAAAACCGTATTCACTTGGGTATCAAAGGTATGATGCCAATGTCTGAAGCCCTGCCGTTTGCTTGGTACAACACGCCCAATATTCACTTGTGTACCTTTAAAGACTTTGAAAAGCTGTGTGATGACAATGACATCCGCATCATCAATCGTTTTGCGGTACAAGAAAGTGAAAAGCCCTATCCTTGGGCACTTGCACAAATCATCCGCAAAAACCCCAACTTACTTGCCGATGTGGCAATCTATCGGGTTACCAAAAACTAAGCTGTTTTATCGCTGATTCTATGCCTATGAAAATTTGGTCAGCGGATAAATTACCGTCTAGTCTAACAATATGTCACAAAAGTAAAGCCCTACACGACACCAAGTGTCGCAAGGCTTTGTTTCCCCTGTGAAATATTGTAACAACTGTTTACATTTTCACTTAAATATTTGAAACGCAAAGCAAACAGTGTTAACCTAAAACAATCAAAAGATTGCGTTATCCTATTAAAACATAACGAATAGCTAAATCATTGTAAAATTTAAGATTTTCTGTTAATTCGTTTACCTATTTATTAAGTTTATTTTATCTAAACCTAGGCAAGCTTGCGATGGCTGCAGCTTGATACTCGGAGTTGGTTATGAAATTATTGAAAGTCACCGTATTAACTGCATTTTTAGGCTTATCAGGCGTTGCAAGCGCCGAACTGGTTGCCAATATTCCACTCAATGGCTCACGCTATGACAGCATGGAACCGATGGCATTACTAAGCCAAGCTAAATCTGGCAACCAACAAGCCCAATTCTTCCTAGCCAAACGCTACCAAAAAGGTCTCGGCATTCAGCAAAACTTCCAACAAGCCATCCAGTGGTACACCACCGCCGCCAAACAAGACATTGCACCTGCACAATTAAATCTTGCCATGATGTATATTCGTGGCGAAGGCGTGCAGCCCAATGCTGGGCAAGCGCGTTATTGGTTAGAAAAAGCGGCAAAACTTGGTGATAACCGTGCCAGCTATACCCTAGCGATGCTAGATGAAAAAGAAAAAAAATTGGTCGATGCCTACAAATGGTATGACCTAGCGGCTCGTGACGGCATGCTATCAGACCAAGTACGCACCCGCGCGCAAAGCAAAATCGGTCAATTGGCATTAAACTTGTCATCACAAGATATTGCCACTGCACGTAGCCGTGCGGATTCTTGGTTCCAAAGCAAGTAAATTTAATACAACGAATGTTTGGTTAAGTGTTAACCTAACCATTAAAATCCCTGATACCCTAGTATTTACTAGGGTTTTTTGTTTTTATGGGTTAAATTAATCAAGATTGCTCGGCGCACATTGATTGTACGAAATCGCGCATTTATCCTGTGTTGCCGTAAAACCACCGACTTCAGGCGGTGGATATAAGGCAACTCCGTAACCATGCTTACGCACAAAATTTTGCTAAATGTGTTAAAATAAACCCATGAAAACACTCAAGTTACGCATACGAGATAAATACGCAGACCAATTAAACCGCCTAAGCGGTTCAGTCAATTTCGTGTGGAATTATGTCAATGATTTGAGTTACAGACACCTACAAAAAACTGGCAAGTTCTTTAGTGCTTATGACCTAAACGACTACACCAAAGGTAGCGGTGAACTACTTGGCTTACACAGTCAGACCATCCAAGCCATCAACGAAACCCACGCCAAAAGCCGTAAACAATTTAAAAAGGCTAAATTATCATGGCGAACCAACAACCCAACATCAAAGCGTAAAAGCTTGGGTTGGCTAC
>NZ_DALZEG010000017.1:0-26161 GCF_031979465.1 Moraxella sp. CTOTU46934 | reverse complement strand
TTGCTCATATCACTCAATTGTTGAGAAATATGTGCTTGTGAATACAGCTTCTAAAGGTTGAGGTATGCCCTGGCGCGGTCATTGACGAGGCTGCACCACCACCTGGACCTGTTACAGCATGTAAGTCGATATTATGTGGCATTTTTGAGGTTGGATGGTTTGAAAGATGGAATTCCACCTCATCGCCCTCACGTACACGGATAAATTGACCCGGTACTTGTCCACCAAACGTCCAGAACATGTAGTCTACACCATCTGCCATACGCATGACTTTTTCAACGGTTTCCATTTTGACCACGACTTTGGCAGGGGTTTTACGAGTGATCGGTGGTGGTACATTAGGCGCGTGCGTCAACACTGCTTCTTCAGTTGCTAGCGCACCGCTGGTAGTCTCTGTGCTTGTCGTTGTGGTAGCACTAGCGGGTGTACTGGCAGATTTGTTGGTATCGGCAGTTGGCTCGCGGTCAGCTTGTGACTTGGGTGCACAGCCTGCCATAAGAATCGACGATGATGCAATCACGGCAGCGATTGCACCTGCTAAGAGAGGTTGGTGGAACTTTGCAGTTTGGCGAGCATTCATGGGATCGTTCCTTATGCTTGGCTATAATGTTTGACTACAATATTTAGCTATAGACATCAGGTGAGGCTGTGAGTTTCTATCCCTTAAATCACTTGAGATACTTCACATTTACCCTGTTTTCTTATAATATATATATTAAATATATCTTTTTCTAAAATCAATCTATTTTGTATGTTTTTGTAGTTTATTTTGAGATTAGCCGAGTCCATCAATTTACACTAGAATTATGGACGCGTTATCAATATAAAAAAGCGTATAATATGTGGTTAGTTATATTCAATTTATGCTGCTCATTAAATAACCAAGTCGTTTGTAACCATACGGATTCATCAGTTATCCTAATAAACCAATTGGACCAATTGACCCAACTGCTCTAAGCTACTTGGTAAATTAAGCTGAACTTTTTTCATCTTAATCTACTCTTTTTTTTTCATAATGTATCTAGTTGTTTTTTTTCGTAACTAAATGTTAGTTGATACCGAGATAATATGAGAATTACCCAATACAGTGACTATGCATTACGCACTTTAATTTATTTAGCCGTCGTCCCAAAACAGCATGAACTTGGCAACATTCAAGCGATTGCCGATAGCTACCAAATCTCTAAGAATCATTTGACGAAGATCGTCCATCATCTGAGTAAGATTGGACTCATTGAAAGTGTACGCGGCAAAAACGGTGGTATTCGCCTTGCGTTTGCCCCAAAAGACATCAACATCGGTACGGTGCTACGCCATACTGAGGTTGATTTTGGGATGGTCGATTGTTTTTTTGGCAATCATTTATCCAAAAAAGATGACGGGGTGACTGATGATGGGGGGAATAGTGCCGATATGACTATCCATGCCGAACAAATTGGTGTAGTAAATTTCTCCCAAGTCAGTAAAGAAATTCCCATCGCCCCACATCATTGGATTGAAAAAAAAGAACAACTGCCCGTTTATTCTAGTTGTGTCATCTCGCCCGTATGCCAACTAAAACCTATCTTGTTTGAAGCGATTGAAGCGTTTTTAACCGTGTTTGATCGTTACTCGCTCGCTGATTTGGTTAGCAATCCTGAAGAGATACGCGCGTTATTATCATGATTTTTGCTAGTAGCGGTAAAAGCGCGATAATCAACGCGCTTTTTTTTATGCGTATTGAATAAAAAAACAGAGCATCCTAGATGCTCTGTTTTTTTATTGACCAATTATACACGATGTGCAGGGGTGGCAGGGTCTGGATTTTCTTCAACCGTGTCAAAAGGCTGTACAGGTACTGCCGCATCAGGCGAACCGATGTTAAATGCCATTTTTACCACTTGCCAAGCCACACTACACCCACCTGCGATAAAGACTAAGTCACTGATGGTGCGAATCCAGCGTAAGGTTTCTAAGAAGTCTTGTTGTAAGAAACCTTCACTACGGGCATACCATAGACCTTGTGTCATGGACGCATAGGCTTGATAAATACCGATTGGTAGTAAGCTAGTCACAATCATACCGACTAAGCCAAGATTCAATCCCCAAAAACCTACTTTCATTAAGCGATCATTAAAGCGGTACTGTGGACGAATGTAGCGCATGACCAGTAGGATAAAGCCAAGTGCTAGGAATCCATAGACCCCGAATAACGCTGCGTGTGCATGCACGGCAGTAGTATTTAAGCCTTGTAGGTAGAATAGTGAGATCGGTGGATTAATCATAAAGCCAAACACACCCGCACCTAACATATTCCAGAATGCCACCGCAACGAAGAATAACACAGGCCATTTTAAGCGATCCATCCAATCTGCATGGCGCTGCATTGACCAATGCTCATACGCCTCATAACCTAACACGACGAGTGGTACGACTTCTAAAGCAGAAAATGACGCACCGATGGCCATAATTGGGGTCGTGGTACCTGTGAAATATAAGTGGTGGAAGGTACCAGGAACACCGCCGAGTAGGAACAACGCACCAGAAGCAATTGATGAAGCAGTTGCGGTACGACGAGTCACCAACCCTAAGTTAAAGAAGATAAAGGCAATCGCAACGGTGGCAAATACTTCAAAGAACCCTTCCACCCATAGATGAACCACCCACCAGCGCCAGTATTCCATAATCGCGATTGGCGTGTGCTCACCGTAAAGTAGCCCTGGACCGTAGAACAAACCAACACAGACCACTGAAGCAATAAACATAAATAGTAAGTTTTTATCGCCGCCTGCTTTGAACGCGGTCAAACCACCACGCAACATTAATACCAGCCAAAATAATACGCCAACCCATTTTAAGATCTGCCAGAAACGACCGATATCAATAAATTCATAACCTTGGTGACCAAACCAGAAATTTAAGTTGTCAGGCATGATTTGATGAATCGCCATGTATTGGCCTGCAAATGAGCCTAAGCACACAATAATTAACGCAACCCAAAGGATGTCCACACCCAATTTTTGGTATTTAGGATCTTTACCGCCATTTAGGATTGGTGTCACGAATAGACCGACTGCTAAGAATGCCGTAGCAACCCAGAATAGTACCGCTTGGATGTGCCATGTACGCGCTAATGAATAAGGAAGAATTTCAGATAAATGGATGCCATAGAAATCTTGACCTTCAACCGTATAGTGCGCAATCAAACCGCCCAAGAAAATCTGTGCAATAAATAAACCCATCACCAAGAAGGCATATTTTGCTAAGGCTTTTTGTGAAGGGGTTAATTCTATCAAGCTTAATGGATCACGTTTTGGCACCGTGAGTTTTACTTCAGCTTCATCATGGTGTAGGAAAGACCAGCCCCAGACTAAGAAACCGACACCTGCAATCAAAAATACCACACTGGCAATCGACCAAATCACGTTTTCAGCGGTTGGTGTATTGTCAATGAGTGGCTCATGTGGCCAGTTGTTGGTATAAGTGGCGCCTGTTTCAGGACGTTCAGCCGATGCGGTCCATGCTGTCCAAAAATAAAAGTCAGCAAGACGCTCACGTTTGGTAAGATCAGGCAAGGTATTTTCTTTCATCGCAAAACTTTCGCGCGATTTTTGGAAATCAGGATTATCACCGTAAAGATCGATATAGTATTGTGCGGTTTTTTCCATCGCCGCGATACGAGTCGGTGACAAGGTTACAGTATCGTTTGCGGCGTTATGCGCGCTACCTTTGCGGTATTCCTGTTTAAGGGCCGCTTCAAGCGGTGCTTTTTGTTCAACGCCTAATTGATCGAACGGTTTTTGATATTGTGCTTGCGCTTTAATATCCAGCCAAGTGGTCAACTCACGATGTAACCAGTCTGCCGTCCAGTCAGGGGCTTGATAGGCACCATGACCATAGACAGAACCTAGCTGCATACCGCCCGTTGATTGCCAAGCAGATTGACCTTTTAAGATATCGTCATTGGTCATCACCACTTGACCCGATTGGTCAACAAATTTTGCAGGAATAGGCGGTGTGGTACGATAGATTTCGACCCCACCCCAACCTAATAGCGAGAAAGTGACAATCAAAATCGCAATCAAGGCTATCCAATGACGTTTAAATTCACCCATTGTCGTTTTCCTTTTTAGCAAAAGTTAAGAGGGTTTTATAAGTGAAACTTGCAACATCATTAAATGTATTTTATTTACATGTATAATGTTACTAGTATGTTTTTAAATTGTCTTATTGGAAATTATAACATATATATAAAATATATGTTAATAGCCAAATGCTATTTTGTATAAAAAAAATAAGCCAGCACGAGGCTGACTTATTTAATTATCTGCTTTAAAAAAGCAATTAGTTTTCTTTGACGAATAGATAGCCTTTACTGCGAACCGTTTTGATACGTTTTGGGTTTTCGGGATCGTCACCAATTTTTGGACGGATGCGAGAAATACGTACGTCAATCGAGCGGTCTTGACCATCATACTCGATACCACGCAGACGTTCAAAAATATCTTCACGCGATAAGATACGACCCGCATTTGATGCCAACAACCACAATAAATCATATTCTGCACTGGTAAAGTCAACAAGCTCATCGTTCAAAGTGACCGAACGACCGCCGTTATCAATAACCAAATCGCCAAACTCAAGACGCTGCGGCACTTCATCGGTTGGCGCGGTATCAGAGCGGCGCAATAGCGCACGGATACGCGCTAATAACACACGCGGTTGAACCGGTTTGGCCACATAGTCATCCGCACCCATTTCTAGACCTAATACTTGGTCCATATCTTCGGTACGCGCGGTTAGCATTAAGATAGGGTTATGAAAATGAGGACGCACTTCACGGCATACCGTCAGACCGTCACTACCTGGCAGCATCACATCAAGCACCACCATATCAGGCTGCTCAGCCACAATACGACGAATCGCACGGTTGCCGTCAGTTTCAATTGCCACATCTAAACCATTTTTACGCAAATAATCTTGGGTCAAAGTGGCAAGACGCTCATCATCCTCTACAATCAATACGCGGGGTATCAACTCTTCTTCTGACATAATTTCCTCCAAAAAAATTTATACATACTCTTAATACTTATATCAGAATATATCTTTATTTATCCAGCAGCAATAAGTAATAAAAGTTTACGCATTACCTGTACTACTACAATATAATTGAATTAATTTAGCGAAAAAATAGCCAATTTAATATTGTTAAAACGTAACTAAACATAAAAAAGTATAAATACCACATATAACAAGATGCAAAAGCATACGATATAAGGTTATCTATTTAATAACTGATAAAATTTTCTTGCTAGCTTTGGTTTAACTAGCTTTGGTTTAAAAGCTAATTAGCAAATTTTTAATCACTCTTTTTTAAGCACTTATATCTTTAACCACCCATAAAAAAACAGTGGTCATAGCCACTGTCTTTAAACACGTCCGCATCAAAATTAGGCACGGTTTTTGAATTTCTTTAAGGTTTGCAATTGTGCCAAAGATTCTGCCAATGCTGCCAAAGCCGCAGAGGCAGAGGTGTCAATATCGGCTTTTTGATTTTGCAAGGTTTGTTCTGCATGGCGACGTGCTTCCAAAATTTTGGCTTCATCTAAGTCATGCGCACGTACTGCCGTATCTGCCAATACCGTCACTAAATGCGGTTGCACTTCTAAAACACCGCCTGATATGTACACCATTTCATCATTGCCATTGCTGGTTTTGATCTGCATGGGGCCTGGTTTTAATAGCGTAATAAAAGGAATATGTCCTGGCAAAATACCGACCTCACCTTCTACACCAGTAGCAATTAACATACTAATCTCACCAGAGTAGATAGTTTCTTTCGCACTGACGACATTACATTGTAAAGTTGCCACAGTTCTCTCCTATGGTATTGCAAAATTAGGTTGATAAAACCCTGTTAATATAGTTTAAACTAACAGGGTTTGATTGAGAAATTAGCCGCGTAGTTTTTCTGCTGCAGCAACCACTTCTTCAATACCACCTTTCATGTAGAATGCTTGTTCTGGCAAGTCATCATACTCACCATTTAAGATTGCTTTAAAGCTTTGAATGGTTTCACGGATTGGTACGTACTTACCTGGTGCACCGGTGAATACCTCTGCAACGTGGAAAGGTTGTGACAAGAAACGTTGGATTTTACGTGCACGGTACACTACTAATTTATCATCTTCTGATAATTCGTCCATACCCAAAATCGCAATAATGTCTTTCAATTCTTTAAAGCGTTGTAACACTTCTTGAACACCGCGAGCAACGGCATAGTGCTCTTCACCAATGACCAGTGGGTCTAACTGACGCGACGTTGAGTCGAGTGGGTCAACCGCTGGGTAAATACCTTGTGAGGCAATATCACGGCTCAATACCACTGTTGCGTCTAAGTGAGCAAAGGTTGTCGCGGGTGATGGGTCAGTCAAGTCATCGGCAGGAACGTATACTGCTTGTACCGAGGTAATAGAGCCTGATTGGGTTGAAGTAATACGTTCTTGTAGTACACCCATCTCTTCTGCAAGCGTTGGCTGATACCCTACTGCAGATGGCATACGACCTAATAATGCTGATACTTCGGTACCCGCTAGCGTGTAACGATAAATATTGTCAACGAACAATAATACGTCACGGCCTTTGCCGTTTTCATCTTTTTCGTCACGGAAGTATTCTGCCATGGTTAAACCTGTCAGGGCAACACGTAAACGGTTTCCTGGTGGCTCATTCATCTGACCATACACCATCGCAACTTTATCAAGTACGTTTGAGTCTTTCATCTCGTGGTAGAAGTCATTACCTTCACGAGTACGCTCACCTACACCAGCAAATACCGATAAACCTGAGTGTGCTTTTGCGATGTTATTGATAAGTTCCATCATGTTAACGGTTTTACCAACACCCGCGCCACCGAACAGACCGACTTTACCACCTTTAGCAAATGGGCATAGTAAGTCAATTACTTTAATACCGGTTTCTAAAAGTTCAGTAGAGTTTGATTGTTCATCATAGCTTGGCGCTTCACGGTGAATCGCCCAAGTGTTACTATGCTCTACCGGACCCGCTTCGTCGATTGGGCGTCCTAAAACGTCCATGATACGACCTAGTGTACCTTTACCCACAGGTACAGAGATTGGTGCGCCAGTGTTGCTAACTGGTAGACCACGTTTTAGACCTTCAGTAGAACCCATGGCAATAGTACGTACGATACCATCGCCCAATTGTTGTTGTACTTCTAATGTAGTTTCTGTGCCTTCAACTTTTAAGGCATCATAAATTCTTGGTACGCTTTGACGGTCAAATTCAACGTCAATAACCGCGCCAATAATCTGTACAATACGACCGCTACTCATTACGCTCTCCTTGAATGTAGGTCAATTATGAAACAGCAGCAGCACCGCCAACGATTTCCGAAATTTCTCGGGTAATCGCCGCTTGACGCAGCTTGTTGTAAACCAATTGTAATTCGTTAATTAAGTTACCTGCGTTATCCGTTGCTGCTTTCATAGCAACCATACGTGCAGACTGTTCAGAAGCAATATTTTCTACCACACCTTGATAGACGATTGATTCAACATAACGTCCCATCAAACCATCAAGCAGCTCTTTGGTAGTTGGCTCATAGATGTAGTCCCAGCTGTATTCACGATTTGCCATGGTTTCATCAACCAAAGACTCAGCCGCAATCGGTAATAAGCGTTGCACACTGGGATTTTGGGTCATGGCATTAACGAATTTGTTATATACCATGTAAATCTCATCAATTTCGCCACGATTATACGCATCAAGCATTACTTGAACTGGCACACTAAGTTGCTCAAAGCTTGGGTTGTCACCATAGTGAGTTTCCGCAGCGATCACCGTACCACCGAATGTTTTAAAGAAGCTCACGCCTTTTTGACCAATCACCGCAAAACGCGTTTCAACCGATTGGCTTTTTTGTTGTTTAACGTGCTGCATCAATTTTTTGAATAAGTTGATATTCAAACCACCTGCAAGACCACGGTCAGAACTGACTACAATATAGCCAACACGATTAACCGCACGAGATACTAGGTAAGGATGTTTGTAGTCTGGTGAAGCTTTAACTAGATGAGAAACCACTCGACGCATGCTATCGGCATAAGGACGACCTAGTTGCATACGTTCTTGGGCACGTCGCATCTTACTCGCTGCAACCATTTGCATGGCGCGAGTAATTTTCTGGGTACTTTTAATACTAGCAACTTTTGCTCGAATTTCTTTTAAACTTGCCATAAATAATCCATACAGCCATGTTTAGTTTCAGTCCACGCCCATTGATATAACATGGACGAAATTTGGAAAAATGAACAAAGTAATCATAACCCCTTTGTTCATTTGTTCTATGACAATGCAGTTCTAAAATTTCAGTAAATCTTAGAATGAATGATTTTGCTTATAGTTTTCAATCGCTGATTTGAATTGGTTTGCGATATCATCATTATAGTTGGCAGTGTTATCAATGTCTGCCATAAAATCACCATGTTGGTCACGTAGGTAACGTAACAAACCTGCTTCAAATGCACCCACTTTGTTGACGGGAACATCGGCTAGATAGCCTTCGTTAGAAGCATAAATTACCGCAGCTTGTTCAGCGATGCTCATTGGTGCGTATTGATTTTGTTTCATCAATTCAGTCACACGTTGACCATGGTCAAGCTGTTTACGGGTTGCGTCATCTAGGTCAGAAGCAAACTGTGCAAACGCTGCCAATTCACGATACTGTGCCAATGCGGTACGGATACCACCTGACAATTTTTTGATGATTTTAGTCTGTGCTGCACCACCCACACGAGAAACTGAAATACCCGCATTCACCGCTGGACGGATACCTGAGTTGAATAAACTTGACTCTAGGAAGATCTGACCGTCCGTGATTGAAATCACGTTGGTTGGTACGAATGCTGATACGTCACCTGCTTGAGTTTCGATAATTGGCAAGGCAGTTAACGAACCTGTTTTACCTGTTACTGCACCGTTGGTGAATTTTTCTACATACTCAGCGTTCACGCGTGAAGCGCGCTCTAATAGACGTGAGTGAAGGTAGAATACGTCACCTGGGTAAGCTTCACGTCCTGGTGGACGACGTAATAGCAATGAAATTTGACGATAGGCTACGGCTTGTTTTGATAAGTCATCATAAATGATAAGCGCATCTTCACCGCGGTCACGGAAGTATTCACCCATAGTACAACCAGAGTATGGCGCGATGTACTGTAGCGCTGCTGGTTCAGAAGCCGATGCAACCACAACCGTTGTATAAGCTAGTGCGCCAGTTTCTTCTAGTTTACGTACCACGTTTGCGATGGTTGAACGTTTTTGACCAACGGCTACGTACACACATTTAATGCCCGAGTGTTTTTGCGCGATGATCGCATCGATTGCCATGGCTGTTTTACCAGTTTGGCGGTCACCAATGATAAGCTCACGTTGACCACGTCCGATTGGAATCATGGTATCAACGGCTTTATAACCTGTCATTACTGGCTCATCAACTGACTGACGGTCGATAACGCCTGGGGCGATTTTTTCAACTTTATCCGTCAACTTGGCGTTAATTGGGCCTTTACCATCGATAGGATTACCCAGTGCATCTACCACACGACCTAAAAGCTCGGGTCCAACTGGTACTTCTAAAATACGACCAGTACAGTAAGCTTTTTGTCCTTCTTGGAGATTCAAGTATTCACCTAGAACAACCGCGCCGACTGAGTCTTGTTCAAGGTTTAGCGCCATACCATATACGCCACCTTCAAACTCAATCATTTCGCCGTACATGGCATCTTCAAGACCATGAATCTGTACGATACCGTCAGATACCATGACAATAGTGCCTTCGTTCTTTGCTGTGGCACCCGCAGTCAGGTCTTGAATTCGCTGCTTAATCAGATTACTGATTTCCGCTGGATTCAATTGTTGCATTGCACTGTTCCTTAATTTTTACTGACTAGAATCAATTTTGTTGAAATTTATGCCGTCAGCTGTGTTTTTAACTGTTTTAATTTGCCACGTACAGAGTCATCGATTACTTTGTCACCGACCTTAATCGTCACACCTGCAATTAGGGCAGGGTCTACATTGACATGTAGTACGACCTTTGCACCTAGGGAGGTAGCAAGTCGGTGTTCAATGAGTTGCTCTTGCACTTGCGTTAATGGATATGCCGACGTGACATATGCATGAACTTCTTTTGCATCAGCGGCTTTTAATAAACCAAAACGCTCATTGATACTGGGTAATAATGCCAAACGATCTTGCTCTGCAAGTTGCGTCAAAAAATTAACAAAAGCATTGGAATCTGCTTGTGCCCCACCTTCAATAGCGGTGCTTAAAGTTTTAAACACGGTATTGCTATCTTCAGGTGAACTTTGGTTATAAAGGTCTTTTAAAGTAGCGACTTTAGCTTGTGCAGCAACTGCTGGATTATTGATATAATCGGCAAATGCTTTATCACTAACGATGGCATTCATCACGTTTAAGTAATCTTGCCACTCATTGACTGACGTGTGCTCTTTAGCATAATCAAATGCTGCTTTTGCATAGGGTCTTGCTAAGGTTGATAAATCAGCCATCATATCCTCACTGTACGGTTGCTACTTATAACTTGGCTGCCAATTGGTTTAGCATATTGGCATGAGTTTCTGGATTGACCTTTTCTTGTAAGATTTTTTCGGCACCGAGTACGGCAAGTTCTGCAACCTGCGCGCGTAAACCTTCACGGGCTTTATTAATTTCTTGATCAATTGCTTCACGCGCTTGTTGACGAATACGTTCGCCTTCCACTTGTGCTTGCACTCTGGCATCTTCAATCATTTGATTAGCGCTTTTGTTCGCTTGCTCAATGAGTGAAGCGGCTTTTGCTTTTGCTGCGATAAGCTCTTGCTCTGCAACTTGTGATGCAGTTGCTAAGTCTGCTTTGGCTTTTTCGGCAGCATTTAGGCCATCTGCGATTTTACGTTGGCGATCCGAAATCGCAGCAACCAAAGGCGGCCACACAAACTTCATGCAAAACATCACGAAGATGGCGAATGCAATCGATTGTCCAATTAGGGTTGCATTGATATTCACTTAGAATCCCTCGTTAATTAAGTTTCTTCAATCCTTGTCCACATAAGATGATGTG
Organism: Moraxella sp. CTOTU46934; assembly: GCF_031979465.1. NCBI lineage: Bacteria > Pseudomonadati > Pseudomonadota > Gammaproteobacteria > Moraxellales > Moraxellaceae > Moraxella > Moraxella sp. CTOTU46934. Next base: position 15,036 of record NZ_DALZEG010000017.1, on the reverse strand, counting down.
GACATTGTACTGATAGTGTACCTATTAACCTAATAAAGGATTTGCGAATAACAATAACATGGCAATACCAACACCGATCATCGGTACGGCGTCAAGAAGACCTGCCACGATGAACATACGAGTTTGCAATTGTGAACCTAGTTCTGGTTGACGAGCGACGCCCTCTAAGAATTTGCCACCTAAGATTGCAAAGCCAATACCCGTACCTAGTGCACCTAAACCGATAAGCAACGCAACGGCGATAACGGTCATGCTTGAAATTTGAGCTACTAATTCTGGAGCCATTGAGATATCCTCATTACTGTTTTGAAATTAATGTTCAGTTTGTGATGCAAGGCTAAGATAGACAATGGTTAGCATCATGAAAACGAACGCTTGCAAAGTGATTACTAAAATGTGGAAGATTGCCCACGGTACTGATAACACCCATTGAATCCAAAATGGCATAAGGGCGATTAACACAAAAATTAATTCACCTGCATACATGTTACCAAAAAGTCGTAAGCCAAGTGAGATAGGTTTTGCGATTAGAGTTACAAACTCTAGGATAAAGTTCACTGGAATCAATAAGATTTTAGCGATTGGGTTTTTTGCGCTAAATGGATGAAGGGTTAATTCACCAATAAAACCGCCAAAACCTTTTTCTTTAATACTATAAAAAATGATCAGTGCAAATACTGAGAACGACATACCAAGCGTCACATTTGGGTCAGTACTTGGTACGACTTTCATGTAAACATGGTGTGGGTTATGTCCTAGCAGACCACCAATTTTTTGTGCAATGACAGGCAAATAATCAACTGGCAGAAGATCCATGAAGTTCATCAAGAAAATCCACACAAAAATAGTCAATGCCAATGGCGCAATAACCTTTGATGTGCCATGATAAGTATCACGAACGTTACTATCAACAAACTCCACAATCATTTCAATAAAAGCTTGCATTTTGCCGGGTACACCCGAGGTCGCTCTTTTTGCCACCATATAAAAAATGGCACAAAAAAGCACCCCTAAACCAATCGACCACAGCATTGAGTCTAAATGAATCGCATTGAAACCCATTTCAGAAGCTTGCTGTTTGGTTTCGGCAACTATCCAACCTTCTGTTGGGTGATTACCGAAAGTCCAGTTTGTCAAGTGGTGATTGATATACTCATTTGAAGTAATTTCTGCGTTTGCTTCTGCCATAATCTTAACTTCTTTTTTATATTGAGCTGATAATAGAGGGAGTTAGCGTCAGATATTTTGTCTAATCACAAAAATTTGTAACTTAACACTATAATCGTATCTAACTGAGCTGATGATACTCAATGAGAAGTGCAAACATGACGTCAAAGGCACATCGAGGCGTTTAAGCAATCTGCTTAACTAAGGTGATGAACCGTGAATAAACAACTTGTTTATCAACGTAATAATATAGGCTATCGACCTACTGTGTTTTGCTTGACTCAAATAAGTGGGTCATCAGTAAAACATATATGCAATTGCTTGAAAACTAATTCTTTTTAGCCAATTAGCGCTGAGCAATCGCACCTTCAAAAAATTTTCACTATATTAATTCAACTGTTACCTTTTTGTAAAGGATTAAATGGATTTATTTGTGATTTAGTTTAGGTTATTTCTGTTATTACCAAATAATTGTAAACAGCTCTTTTTTACCAAGGATTTCGGTACGTGATGATGAGGTAGCTCATTTGCAAAATTAGATAGCCCGCGAATACGGCAATGGCGTTTAACGGTTTTAACAGCAGAAAAATCAGTGCAAACCCAACAATGGTCAACACCCACTTTGCCATATGGGCCTGGTAAAAACGATGAACAATTTGACGACGCTGCTGATAGCCCGATTTGCTCAGGGAAATTTTAGCAAAGATGATTTGACTCACCCACCCTAGCACACTACCGGCTAGCAGATTTTTACTCACCACATACTGGCTATTGCCTTGCCAAACATCCCATGCAATCCCGATGGCAACTAGCCCAAGTATCAGCCATGACTGCTTGTTGATGGATTGTTGGATAGACTGTGGGTCAAATGGCTTGGCAGGTTTTGACATAGCAAAATAAGGGCTAACTGATTGTGGGCAGGAATGATGAAAGTAGTATAGCAGAATCTTGATTAAAAATTTTGCTAAAGGTTGTTTTATCTATGCTGATGTTAATCGCCAGTCATTATCAATAGTGTGTTATTAGACTTGTTATACTGCCCGGTAGTTTTATAGCCGAATCGCTAATTTCTCAGACAAATTATGCGGTTTTCATGCTAAAGTAATTTGATAGTTATTGATGATTTTATTTGATATGACCCAACGTTTTATTCAATCAGCTGGAAGTTCTATTCAAGCAGCTAATAGTCAATCAGCCAATAGTTACGACACAAATTGTCGCCACCTATCTATGTCCATGTGTATGCCACACATGACGGCCGAGCAGGTTGAAGCACAGATTACTCAGATAAAACAAGATTGCCAAGCGCAAGGTTTACGTTTTACTGCGCTGCGAGAGCAAGTGTATCGTTTGATTTTACTTGCCGCGCAGCCCATTGGGGCATATGAATTATTGGATTTGCTGCAAGCAGCGAGCGAAAAAGTCGTCGCACCGCCAACTGTATATCGTAGTCTGGAGTTTTTGCTCAGGCATGGCTTGGTTCATCAATTAAATTCCAGCAAGGCTTTTTTTGCTTGTTCTCAGCCCACCGATCGCCATGTTGCCGCTTTTTTGGTTTGTCGATGCTGTGGCGAGGTGCAAGAGTTTAGCCGCCCATCTATCCAGACCATGCTAACTGAGGTTGAGCAATCGACCAATTTTGCCACTCAGTCAAGCATTATTGAGCTTTCAGGTGTTTGTCAGCGCTGCCAATAGTCACCTTTTTTTATCGAATGCTTAGAATGAGACTCTGCAAACAATTATTTTGCTATTGTGTTTGTCAATTATGAGCATTTGTGATATAAAACATGCCTTATTTGATTGACTTAAGTCAATTAACCGTTGTTTGATAAAGTTGTACTGCCACGATTACCGTCATTATTCTAAGGATAACTGAGTGACGTTACTGCCAAGTTCGATATCACAACACCATGCTGATTACTTTTCAATCATTGAATTAAGTGATCTGCATCTCTTTGATGACCCAAATAAGTTAATGAATGGCGTTAATACCACAGACACATTTGAGTCGGTATTATCCTTGGTCCGACAACAGCGCGATGATGTTGATTTGTTGGTACTGACGGGGGATTTATGCCATGAACCTACCCCGCAAAATTATGACCGTTTATTTGCAGCCTTAGACGACATCAATATTCCTTTTGTAGCTATCCCGGGCAATCATGATGTGACCCTAGAGCTGGATAATCATCTACCTTTTGCCCAGCGCCGTCATTTGCCAGTCAAAGCAGATACTCGCCTGCAAAACTGCTATAGTATTGCCACCGATTATTGGGACTTATTGTTATTAGACTCCTCTTGTGAGGGACACAGTCATGGCAAAATTGACGAGCAGACATTGCGGTGGCTAGCGCAGCAGTTAGCGAACGCCAGTCGCCCTTGTGCAATTTTTTGTCATCATCCGATGGTCTTAATCGATTCAACATGGCTTGATAAATACACCTTAATCAATGCGGAACGTTTTTGGGAAGTCGTAATGCCGTATCTAGACCGCATTAAAGCTATATTTGTCGGTCATATTCACCAAGAAATGCATAAGATTAACTACGGGACATCGGTATTTGGCTGCCCATCGACCAGTCTACAGTTTAAGCCCTTGTGTAAAGACTATACCATTGACGAAATTGCGCCTGGTTTACGTTGGATAAATTTATATAACAATGGGTTACTTGCAACTGGTATCAAAAGAACAGATACTATCTGACTAATTTTTCATGGTTGTTGAACTTATGTTTACAGATTTAATGTCGTGAAAGTTTGGTTAGCTTGTTTATTAAGGTTTTAGCGTTTATTTTAGTTTGATTTCATATACTGGCGAATTGCAGTGTTTAAAGCGTTAATAACGCGATGTCATTGGCTTAAGTGCTGAACTCGTAATGAAATTGTAAACTTAAAATTGTATCACTATCGGTTTTTAGAGGAATTAGCTATGGCATCTGCCCAAAATGAACGTGAATTAAGCTTTACCCCATATCAGCCAGCGGCTGAAGAAGAATATATGAATGACGCACAACTTGCGCATTTTAGAAAAATTTTATTAGATTGGAAAGAGCAGTTAATTAGCGAAGCTGAATCAACCAAATCTTATATTCAAGATGAATCAACGGCGATGCCTGATATTAATGACCGCGCCACCCAAGAAGAAGAGTTTGCGTTGGCACTGCGCACGCGTGACCGTGAGCGTAAACTGATTCGCAAGATTGATAAATCGATTGCCGAGATTGACAGTGGCGATTACGGTTTTTGTGAGACTTGTGGTGTAGAGATTGGTCTGCGTCGTTTAGAAGCCCGTCCAACCGCGACCCAATGTATCGACTGCAAAACGCTATCAGAGATTAAAGAAAAACAAGCATGGGGTCATGCTTAATTTATCAACATCTCCCGTTATTGGTCGCTTTGCTCCCTCTCCGACGGGAGCTTTGCATTTGGGGTCACTGGTGACGGCTATTGCCAGTTACTGTATCGCCAAGCAAGCGCAAGGCAAGTGGCTGGTACGCATTGAAGATACTGATACTGAGCGCTGTCATCCAAGATTTAGCAATTTGATTTTAGCAGATTTGGATCGATTAGGCTTGCACTGGGATGGTAACGTTCGCTACCAGTCGCAACACCTAGACACATATCACGCGTTATTGGATGAGCAACTAAAAGCAGTAAGTTATGGCTGTGATTGCAGTCGTAAATCCCTGCAAACTTATCAACTTGCCCACCCCAACACCCAATACCCTTATCCTAGATTCTGTGTCCATAAGCGGCTATCGCGTGATTATGCCATTCGCTTAGTAATGCCAGATAATTCAATGCTTTTTTTCGATCAGCTGCAAGGGGTAATTTCGGGCAATCCTCAACGAGAACAGGGTGATATTGTGGTCCGAAGGCGGCGCATTAAACCGTCTTTTTCAAAGGCTCAAACAGCCAACAAAGGCATGATTAATTATATGCTTGCAGTGGTAATTGATGACGCGCAACAAAGCGTCAATCAAATCGTGCGGGGTCTGGATATATTACCATTGACGATACCGCAAATGGTGATTGCCGATTATTTAAATTTTCCCCCTAACCAACACTACTACCACTTACCCATTTTGGTGAATGCACAAGGGCAAAAACTGTCTAAACAAACGCTTGCAGAGCCGATTCAATCCTACCCTGCACCCCAACTTATTAAGACCGCACTGCAATTATTACAACAGCCGCCGATTGATATGGATAAACCAACCACGATGCTTGAGCAGGCGGTTTGCCAATGGAATCATACGCCGCTGCAAGGCAAACAGCGTATAAAAGTAGATAGCTTACAAAATCTTTTGGCAACCCATTAATAATAACGACATTGATTGGCAGGAATCGTTGGGCTTTCTTTGATAATTCGCATCAACAATCCGACGATAATGAGATTAACCACCATAGAAGAACCACCATAGCTAAAAAATGGCATGGTCAACCCTTTGGTAGGTAGCATCCCCATGGTCATGCCGGCGTTGACGAAAATTTGCCCAAAAAATAAAATCCCAACCCCAAACGCAAAATAGCTTAAGCGTGTTTGGTGCCGAGCTAGCGCTTGGTAGCTAATGCGCATAACCGTAGTGACCAAAATAATTTGTAACACCAGTAAAAACGACACACCCATCAAGCCTAACTCTTCACCGGTAATCGCTAGTAAAAAGTCGGTATGCGCCTCCGGTAAATGGGAGAGTTTTTGGATACTTTCCCCATAGCCGACACCAAACCATTCACCGCGGGCAAAGGCTACAATACTGCGACCTAGCTGATAGTCACTATTTTTCAAGTCATCAAACGGATCTAAAAACGAGGTTACCCGTTTTAGTCGGTAACTTGCCCCCATAATCGCCATGGTGCCTGCCAAAAACATGGCACCCATGATGATGAAAAACTGGCGCATGGGTAAGCCGCCGACAAAAATCATCGCTGCAATACAGGTCGCAATAATCACCACCGAGCCGAAGTCAGGCTGCAACATGATAAATAAGATCAGCCCCATGGCTATCAGTGTTAGCCGCAAAAAGCCTTTCCAATGATTACGAATTTCTTCTGATCGGCGCACCAGATAATCTGAGGTGTACAAAATCATCAACAATTTTGCCAATTCAGAGGGCTGAAAATTGATACCACCCAGTTCAATCCAGCGTTTACTGCCGTTAATCACTGACCCACCGATTAGGGTATAAATAATCAGCAACAGACAAGCCAGCAGCGCATACATAATGAAATCTAAGCGAAACGTCTTGCGAAGTGGGATAAAATATACCAGTAAACCAAGAACTGCACCGATTCCCATGTACGCCAATTGGTGATAAAAAAAGTAAAAATCACCCAGTTTTTTGGTTTGTGCAAAAGGTATTGATGCGGACGCCACCATCAACAGACTAAATACCATAATGGTTGCTACCGTGGTCAATAGCACCGAATTAATGGGCGGAATCCACTGGCGGCTTTTCTTAGCAGAAACGCTATTAGCTGAGAGGGATGAAGAAAGTGACGAAGAAGTCGAATGGGGCGCGGGCATAACAAAACCTAAATATTAAAAATACACTAGCGAATGATTATTGGGGTTTGACTAAGCGTTGAAAAACTTGTCCACGTTCCACATAGCCACTAAACTGATCAAAACTTGCACAAGCGGGTGATAGCAATAATACGCCTAAAGCGGGGAATGTTGGCTGGTCTTGCCAAGCTTGACTGACCGCTTGTTCCAGGGTTTGGCATTTGGTTAATACAATCCCTGCAGGATTGTGAGCATCTAAACCCGCTGATGCCAAATCAGCCGCGATTTTATCGGCATCTTCTCCAATAAAGTACACCACTTGCGCATAATCCATCAAGGGTTTTGCCAGTTCAGCAAAGTTTTGACCTTTACCTTGCCCGCCCAAAATCACTGCAAGTTTTTTGCCTTTGGGCGCATATACTTTACCTAGCCCCAAAATTGCCGCGATGGTCGAGCCAATGTTAGTGCCTTTGGAGTCGTCAAAACAATCGAGCTGATGGGTGGTTGTGATAAATTCACAGCGATGTGGCAACCCAACAAAGTTTTTTAATGTTGTTAACATACTGTCTAGCGGCAGACCTGCTAGCTCGCCAATTGCTAAGGCTGACAGCGCATTCATCAAGTTATGCTCACCTTTGATCGGCACGTCTTTTTCATTGAGCAACCGCTCGCGACCCCGTGCTAGCCAGATTTCACCATCGCTATCTTTTATCAATCCGTACTGATTCATATCAGGTGCGTTACTACCAAAGCTAATGGTGGGCATATCATCGGATACTAACGGGCGACTAAGCAAGTCCTCGCGGTTGACCACAATGGATTGCACGCCTTGGAATATTCGGTGTTTGGCTTGGTGATAGCCGAGCATATTGCCATGGCGATCTAGATGGTCAGGCGACATGTTAAGCACGGTGGCTACTTTGGCGGACAAATTGGTGGTGGTCTGTAGTTGAAAACTGGATAACTCAAGCACCGCCATCTGTATGGGCTCAAGTAACAAATCAAGCGCGGGCGTTCCTAAGTTACCACCGACACCGACTTTAAACCCCGCATTTTTGACCATCTGGCCAACCAGGGTGGTGACAGTGCTTTTGGCATTAGAGCCGGTAATCGCAATAATCGGAATTTGTCGCTGTTTAGCTACCTCATGGAACAATTGAATATCACTGACAATCGCGATTTTTTTCGCACGTGCGCCATCAAATATAGGCAAATAAGGGTCAATACCAGGACTGATGATAATGCGATCTGCCACTGCCAACAGCTCGCCATCTAATGCCCCAAACTTGGTCACTATATCGGTTGGCAAGTGCTCGGCAAGTTTGGGCAGACCGGCATCGGTGACCGCTACGGGGTAGCCAAGCGCGTGTAAATAGTTGACTGCCGACAAGCCTGATTTGCCAAGTCCAACCACCACTTGTAAGCCATTGCCACGTTGAATCATGCTCGATGCTGATGGCATGCTTTGGTTGGTTGAAGCAGGTGAAACGGCTGATTGAGTGGCTGAGAGTTGGCTCACGAGAATTCCTTGTAACACTTAAACTTATAATACTTAAACTTGTAACACTTAAATAAGGGTACCGCTAGAGAAGGCAATAACAATACTTGCCGTATAAGCTAAAAACGTTTTCTATCATACCATTTTATGACAAAAAGTTTTGCGATTAAATGTGAGTTTTCATGTTTTGTAGTGACCGCAATAAAAGGCGGTTTAAATGCTACGATTTTTGCGATGAAGATATACTTTTGATCTGTATTACTCAACAAATTTAACGATTTTAGGCAGTAAAATGCACTTTTTTGGTGCAATTATTTTGTTTTTATCGCCAATTATTAAAATAACTCTAAAAATTATCTACAAAATCGTTAATGGCGCCCAAATAACCTTTTTGGTGCAATAACTGATTTACATTAGAGGAATTTTTATTTTTTGGTTATAATAAAATTACGCTTTCTGTGTGATGGTCGCATTGAAATCACCAAAAAGTTTTTGCTTTATTTTCAATAGGTTGTATTTTTTACCCCCTTAAAAATAGGACGTTTCTGAAAGTTGGCATAGCTTTTGAATTATCGAAACTACCATTTTCAACATGCTTTACGAATGCTGTTTAGGGTAATCGCTATTAAGCCACTACAGCAGATAGTAACTAACCCAACCATAAGCGGCACTTAAAAGGAAATTATTATGAAATTAATTACGGCTATTTTAAAACCGTTCAAACTAGATGATGTACGTGAGTCACTCTCTGAGATTGGTGTTCAAGGTATCACTGTTACCGAAGTAAAAGGTTTTGGCCGTCAAAAAGGTCATACTGAATTGTATCGTGGTGCTGAGTATGTGGTTGATTTCTTACCGAAGGTTAAGTTAGAAATTGCGGTGACTGACGAAATGGTTGATGCAGCGATTGAAGCTATCACTCGCGTGGCTAGCACGGGCAAAATCGGTGATGGCAAAATCTTTGTATCACCATTAGAACAAGTGATTCGTATCCGTACTGGTGAAACAGGCGCTAATGCTATCTAACACTATCATGACTGTCGTTGCCGCAGCGCTTGTTAACTTTTAAAGTCGACCATCCTTTAAAAATTAACCAAGACCTATCAAGCCGCTTAACGACTATCTCAAATAATTTTAAGGGGGTTACGATGAATGCCGTCATTACAAGGGCAGCTTTTGCCAAATTTTTACAGCCACTAGTATCTACTAAATCAATTTTATCGTTATTGTTGTTATCTCCATTGGTGGCTCATGCTGCTGACACGCCTACGCTAAATGCAGGCGACACCGCTTGGGTATTAATTTCTACCGCATTAGTGCTCCTAATGACTATTCCAGGGTTGGCATTGTTTTACTCAGGTATGGTGCGCAAAAAGAATATTTTAGGGACGATGGCACACAGTTATGGTGCCACGGCGGTAGTATCTATCATTTGGATTGTGTTGGGTTATTCGCTGGCGTTTGGTAGCAGCGATTTTAATCAATTTATTGGCGGTTTTGATAATGCATTGTTATCTAATATCGGGCTGGGTGATTTAACCGGTACCGTACCCACCCTGTTATTTGTCACTTTTCAAATGACCTTTGCGATTATCACTGTGGCAATCTTAGCAGGCTCGATTGCTGAACGTATTAAATTCAGTAGCTTTATGGTGTTTACTGCCCTTTGGGTATTATTGGTGTATGCACCGATTTGTCACTGGGTTTGGGGCGGCGGCTGGTTGATGGCAGATGGTGCGCTAGACTTTGCAGGCGGTACGGTCGTGCACATTAATGCCGGTGTAGCAGGTATTGTGTTGGCGGCGGTTTTAGGTAAACGTAATGGCTATAACCGTGACCCGATGGCACCTTCAAACTTGGCTTTAACCTTAATTGGTACGGGTTTAATTTGGGTAGGTTGGTTTGGCTTCAATGGCGGTAGTGCGTTGGCGGCAAATGCATTGGCAGGTAATGCGTTACTTGTCACTCAAGTAGCGGCAGCGGCGGGGACATTAACTTGGTTTGCCATCGAAAAATTAGTCCGTGGTAAAGCCTCTGTACTGGGCGGTGCATCAGGTGCAGTGGCGGGTCTAGTCGGTATCACCCCAGCGGCAGGTTTTGTAACGGTAGCAGGCGCATTAGCGATTGGCATCATCACTTCATTGGTTTGCTTTTATGCAGTCAACTATCTCAAACGTCTGTTAAAAATCGATGATAGCTTGGACGCGTTTGGATTGCATGGCGTTGGTGGCATCGTCGGCGCCATATTAACAGGCATCTTTGTGAGTCCTGCTATCACTGGCAAACCACTGGCTTTATCGACTATGGGTCAAGTGTGGGTACAGTTAGAAGGCGTGTTCGCGGTTATCATCTACTGCGCGATTGTGACTTTCATTATTGCTAAAGTGATTCAATTAACCATGGGCTTACGTGTCACTGATGAAGATGAATACACCGGTCTTGATTTAGCCGTACATGGCGAACGTATCGAATAGACAAAGAATGATAAATATAGGCTGATTCAATCAGCCTATTTTTTTATCTAACCATACCAAAAGACTCTACAAAACTTGCGATTGAACAAATAAAAAAGCTAGATATCACTATCTAGCTTTTTTGATATTTCAAATCAGTAGCGATTATTTAATTTTTTTCCAAGTTTGGCTGCCTTTGACTGGAACAGATAAAGTCAAGGTCGAACCACTTACTGAAATATCTGCACCTAACCCAAAGCCCCAACGTGGGTCTTTTGCTTTACCTGTATATTTGCCATTACCCGCTGCTTTAACGTCTGTTAACACAGTTTTACCAACAAAAGATTTTGCTTTTTCAGTATTACCCGCAACGATTTTACCGGTGAAAGTACTACCTGTTTGTGAGATTTGAACTTGGGCTTTTGGTTGATTGTCTTCATAAGTTTGCCAAGTACCCACAATTGGATCGGCAGCCATAGCAGCAACACTTAAAGTAGAAAGAGCAACACCAACGCTGATTGATTTAAGAGAAATTTTCATAACAGTTCCTTCTGTAGCGCACTGCAAAAAATTAAGGGAAGCGAGATGCAGTGCTATTGAACAACATTATAGCTAAAATGGTTTTGAGGTAAAGATATTTTTTGATACGCAAAAGTTACTCATAGTTCTCTACATTCTTACAGGGCAAAATTTCTCATTTTTTTTATATTAATTAATTGATTTTTAAATAATTATTTTTTTTAAAAATTTCAAAAGCGTAAACTGACTAATCAGTCATTTGTGTATAATTACCATTTTTAGGACTTAAATAGGCTTAATATCCATTCAAAAATAGTCAAGACTAAATTAACTAAGACTAATAAAATTTGCTGGTTATCGGGTTCTGATTTTGGCGTGTTTTTGTTTTTTGTAGTGCTCGAATAGTCATCGATAGGCAGCGTCATTGCCGTTTTTTGTACCTTCCCTGATAACCCTGGCATGGCATCCACGCCTATTCTTACCGCAAGTTCATCCAGACTAATGATTTCCACTCGCTGACTATCATCATTAGGGACAAAATAAACCCCTGCTTGTTGTAGACTTGGAATATAAATCGCTTTGTACAGATGACTGGGTACTAATATATTGTTATTGATTTTCTTAACCCGATTACTGATAAAAGCCACCCCTGTCACCACATAGATACGATTGTGTTTGATCGCTAGGTAACGGGTACGGGACTCAATGTCTCGCCAAGTGCTACGATTATTGACAGGATTTTGCGGTACAATGTTGGCAAGGCTAAAGCTGTCATATTGTGATTCAAGCGTACTCATATCTGCATTCGGCGCTAGATGCCCACGATCATAAGGTACGTTACGATAATCAGCTAAATAGCCTTTAACCCGATTAGGCAGCTGACTTTCCTCGTGAAAATTATTAACCCTAGATAACTCGCTCGCTTTTTCAATACGCGCTCGTGTCAAATACTCCGCTGACCATAAAGCGGTTTTACTCAGTGACGAATACCCTACAGCAAAGCCATTTAGACATAAATAATAAATCTCAAGTGGTTGATTCGAGAGTGGCTGTGGACTTTGTTGGTTAGCATAGGTATTGCCACATTGATTGAGGTGCTGTTTGCGATAATCTAAAGAGCTGCTTGAATGTGCCCATAAGGGCAATAAGGATAAAGCTATCACTACTAGTGTCTGTGACAGTGATTTGTGTGAAAAACGCTGATAACCACTCATACGCTATAAAATACCAACTCTAGCCATTGATGAAAATTGATTAATTATACATGACATTTGGCATTATTTTGGGTAAAATAAGCGTCCGTTTTGCGATTACCTATATTTTGGAGTTGCAACTCGATTGGAAACGTGGCTGAGTGGTCGAAAGCGCACGCCTGGAAAGTGTGTATACGTTAATAGCGTATCGAGGGTTCGAATCCCTCCGTTTCCGCCAAATAAACAAAAAGCTAGCTTATTATTAAGCTAGCTTTTTTGTTGCGGGGTTGATGAATTACGCTAAATCACGCACATTAGGTTCACGATCCCATTCACGCGATTTGGCCTTCTCGATAAAGGTCTCTATTTCCTTTAAAGCCACCACACTGGCATCTTTCTCAATATGCTGGGGAATCAGAATAAATTCATCCGTCGCACCACAATAAGCAATCGCTTTTAGATGGGCGTGCGCGTCTTTAAACCACGCAATCGCCTCACTCACTTTGGCTAGTTTTTTCGCTTGCTCTGGCATAATGATACTAACGATTGCATCAAACAAGACAGAAGGTGAACCCGCCAATTGACCGTCAGCCGCAATGGTTTCACCATTGTTTAACGTAATACTAATTTTTGGCGCTACAATAAAGGGGGTTGCCTTTGCTGCTGTAATCGCTGCTTTATATTTTTCAAGCATTTCTGCATTTGAATCATCTGCGACTAAAATAGCGACTTTACGACCTTCAAGCGTTGGCTTGGCTTTGCCAATCAACTGTAAAGCTGGTGATAATGGCAAATCTTGCACCGGAACCGTTGGCTCAATCGGTTTTGGCACTGGTTTCATGCCTAACCCATCGGCCACGCGTTTACCCAATGTTTCATCAACCGTTAGCAGCTGTGCAACCATGCGTTCACGGATATAGGGTGTCTCAACTTTTGAAAGCTCAAACACAATCGCTGAAGCGATATGCGCCTGCTCAATAGGGGTTTGACTACGATAGAACATACGCGGCTGACTATAAAAGTCTGCAAAGCTTTCTGCACGGATACGACCTTTAACCGCATCGTTATTTTGAGTTAAATCATCTGTAAATGATTTAAACCCAATTGACGGATTTTCACGCGGTTTTTCTGGTTCCAAACTTTGTGGTTCATAAGCGACGCGACCTTTAGGAATTTGCATCTGCATATGGCCATCACGCTGCATATTATGGAATGGACATTTTGGCGCATTAATTGGTAGCTGGGCAAAATTTGGTGAGCCCAAACGTGACAACTGGGTATCTAGGTAACTAAATAAACGACCTTGTAGCAACGGATCATTACTAAAGTCGATACCTGGTACGATGTTTGCTGGGCAGAAAGCCACTTGCTCTGTTTCCGCAAAGAAGTTATCGGGATAACGGTTTAATACCATTTTACCTACGATTTCAACAGGAACTAATTCTTCTGGAATTAATTTGGTTGCATCCAAATGATCAAATGGGAATTTTTCTGCTTGTTCTTGGGTAAAGATCTGCACACCAAAGTCCCAAACAACTTCGTCACCATTTTCAAACAAAGTTTCAAATAGATCACGACGATGATAGTCTGGATCAGCACCGGCAACTTTCACGGCCTCATCCCACACATGTGATTGAAGCTGCAAACGTGGACGCCAGTGATAACGGAAGAATACACTTTCGCCTTGGGCATTAATAAAGCGATAGCTATGGATACCAAAGCCCTCAATCATGCGTAAACTGCGAGGAATAGCGCGATCACTCATCGCCCATAGGTAGTTATGTAAGGTTTCAGGGTTTAACGAGATAAAATCATAAAAGGTATCATGCGCTGATGCCGCTTGTGGGAAACCACGATCAGGCTCCATTTTTACAGCATGAATAATATCGGGAAATTTAATCGCATCTTGAATAAAGAACACAGGGGTATTATTACCCACTAAATCCCAGTTACCTTCCTCTGTATAGATTTTGACGGCAAAACCGCGAATATCACGCGGCGTATCAATCGATCCCGCACCACCGGCTACCGTTGAAAAACGAGCAAATAATGGGGTTTGTTTGCCCACCTCTGTTAATACCTTAGCTGTAGTAAATTGCTCTAATGATTTAGTTAATTCAAAATAACCATGGGCTGCCGTACCACGAGCATGTACAACACGCTCAGGAATACGTTCATGGTCAAAATGGGTAATTTTCTCGCGTAAAATAAAATCTTCCAGCAATACAGGCCCCCGGCGACCTGCCTTTAGCGAATTCTGATTATCTGCAATAACAATACCTTGCTGCGTAGTTAAATTGGTTGAATTATTATCAGCCTGCTGATGAGTTTCACCAGCATTGCCTTGCTGAACATTCATATTTGGCTCTGGTTTAACGGGCTTTTGTGTCATTTTTTATCCTAGATATTTAATTATATTTGTAATTTTTTAGAAAACATCAAATGTTCACCTAAGGTTAAAAAAGGATCGACATTGATGTAATCAGTATATAGGATTCAAAAATTTACAGTGTGAAAATGCGTAAAGCTATGTAACAAATAGGTTATTAATGCAGCATATAAAAAGAATAAAACTAACATCATAATACTGCATGTTATTTTGACAAAAAAAACACCCCCTTACATTAGTAAGGGGGGGTGATTTAGAATAGGGAGCTGACGATGACCTACTCTCACATGGGCGAACCACACTACCATTGG
>NZ_DALZEG010000016.1:0-32086 GCF_031979465.1 Moraxella sp. CTOTU46934 | reverse complement strand
ATCAAAATTTCCTCATTATGTCCTTTTGTATATTAAATGTTCAACACAACCTAATCAATTCGCAATTTACTGACTAATTTTTTGATAAAAAAGCAAGGATAACTGTCCTTGCTTTTTTATGGGCACAAAACTACCAAAACCAGCTATTTGGCGTATTTGACAAGCTATTTAGCGTGTTTCATACAGGTGGTCGCAAAGGGTACTGCTTCTAGACGCTCAGGTTCGATTTCTTCACCACTCACAGCGCAAATACCGTAAGTTCCATTTTCGATACGAAGTAAGGCATTATTCACCAATTCAAGGTTTTGCTGGGCTTCGACTAGCAAGTTTTTACGTACATCGTTTTGCTCATTAATCACCGCTTGGTCATCCCAATCTTGGGTTATATCCGTATCAGGATTTTGCATATCATGTTGGATTTTATACACGCGAGTTTGGTATTCTTGTTTTAGGTCAAGTAATCGTTGTTTTGCTTTGTCAAGGTCAACCATACGGCCTCCAATTTTATAATAAAATATTGAACGCAGTGCTGCGTTCATGTTGTTGTTTTTATAAGCTTATCATCAACACCCTTCTTAATAAAGTAGTAATATAGTAGTAATACCGTGTTATCACCGCGCGTGGCGTTAGTTGATAGCATCAATAATGTTAAAAATACTCAAAATATGCTAATCTACGCTTATTTTTTTATTCAATTTTTGTTGTCATGTGACGACGTTTTATCGACCCCTACGGGTCACCATCCTGTTGTTAACTTAGAGGTTAATCCATGCAATTTGCTCGTTTAAACGATATTGATGTTTCTGGCAAAACAGTTTTGATTCGCGAAGATTTAAATGTACCGTTAAAAGATGGCAAAATTGCCAATGATGCCCGCTTAAAAGCAAGCTTGCCCACTATTCAGTTGGCTTTAGATAAAGGCGCAGCGGTTATCGTGTGTTCGCATCTAGGCCGCCCAGACCCATCAAACCCTGAAGCCAAATATTCGTTGCAGCCAGTCGCAGATTATTTGGGCGATGCCCTTGGCAAACCTGTCAAATTAGTGACCGATTATGCCCAAAATAATGTGACAGTAGCCCCAGGTGAAGTTGTGCTACTGGAAAATGTACGTTTTAATGCGGGTGAGAAGAAAAACGATGCTGCTTTATCTGAACGCTACGCCGCTTTATGTGATGTATTTGTGATGGACGCTTTCGGTACGGCTCACCGTGCTGAAGCGTCAACAGAAGGCGTTATCGCCAAAGCAAAGATTGCTTGTGCAGGTCCGTTATTGGCGGCAGAACTTGATGCATTAGCCAAAGCTTTGGATAACCCAGCCAAGCCAATGCTTGCGATTGTTGGCGGATCGAAAGTTTCTACGAAGTTGGATGTTCTTAAATCATTGGCAAAAATCTGTGACCAAATCATTGTGGGCGGTGGTATTGCCAATACATTCTTGGCAGCCAAAGGTGCCAATGTCGGTGCATCGCTATATGAAGCGGACATGGTGGAAACGGCGAAAAGCATTATGCAAGAAACCCATGTTTTACTACCTGACGAAGTGGTCGTCGCCAAAAAATCACAAATTGATTTTGATGATTTTTTGGGCTCGCTAGAATCTGCCGATGCCGTAACCAAATCTGTCAATACCATTGCAGATGATGAAATGATTCTAGACATTAGCCCAAGCAGTGCGGCGAAACTTGCCGATGCGATTAAAAATGCCAAAACCATCTTATGGAATGGACCTGTCGGCGTATTTGAAGTCGATAAATTTGGGGAAGGTACCAAAATCGTCAGTGAAGCAGTCGCAGCAAGTGAAGGCTTTAGCATTGCAGGCGGTGGTGATACGCTCGCTGCGATTGATAAATACAAGGTCGCCGATAAAGTAAGCTACACATCAACAGGGGGCGGGGCGTTCTTAGAATTTGTGGAAGGTAAAACGCTACCTGCCGTGCACGCACTGAGCCAACGTGCCTAAACGCTAATAATCATTGTCATTAATTCAGCGATTTAAATTTATCATGGCTGAATTAATGTAATGTTAAGTTAATATTTGTATGGTAAACATTGTAATTAATTGCACCAAAAATATATTGTCGATAAGATATTATATAAGTATGTATACCCATATGTTTGGCGTTTTTTAAGGAATGAATATGTTAAAACGTAATTTAGTATTGGCAACTTTATTAGCCACTTTATCAATCACGGCATGTAGTAAAAAAACGGAAGAAGCCGCAGCTAACGGTCAGCCTGAAGCTGCAGCGAGCGCAGCGGGTCAAGACATTAAAGACGCGACTGCAAGTGCCGCCAGTGCAACAGCAAATGCAGGTGACGCAGTTGCCAGTGCTGCTACCACGGGTGCCGCGGTTGCCCAAGGCGCAGCAATCAACGCGACTGAAGCTGTTGCCAATGGTGCCGCCCAAGCTACCGAAAACGTAGCCTCTGCTGTAGCGACTGGTGCAGCCAATGTAGCACAAGGTGCAGAAGCGGTTAAAAACGATGCAGCAAATAGCAACACTGATATCCAAACCACGGTACCAGAAAAACAAAAATATTAATTTTAGCATTTACTCTAAAAGAGCCCCAAAATTATTTTGGGGCTTTTTGATTGGGTTAGGCATGTTGTCATGATATCTATCATCGCAAAGTTATTTTTTTTGAATTCAAATTGTAGTGCACTTCTGTTATACTCAAGCCTTGTCCAACACGGCAAAAACCAGTTTTTCTAAAATTTTCAATTGATTATTAACTTTACTAAGAGAAAGTAATATGGCTTTGATTTCTTTGCGTCAGCTTTTAGACCATGCAGCAGAAAACAACTATGGTGTTCCTGCATTTAACGTCAATAACTTAGAGCAAATGCGTGCCATTATGATGGCAGCCGATGAAACCAACTCACCTGTGATTGTGCAAGCATCGGCAGGCGCACGCAAATACGCAGGTGCTCCATTTTTACGCCATCTTATTTTGTCTGCCATTGAAGAGTGGCCACATATTCCAGTGGTTATGCACCAAGACCATGGCACCAGTCCAGCGGTTTGCCAACGCTCAATCCAATTGGGTTTTTCATCGGTGATGATGGATGGCTCATTAAAGAGTGATGGTAAAACCCCTGCAGATTATGATTATAATGTAGCAGTGACGCGTGAAGTGGTAAAACTCTCTCATGCTTGTGGTGTATCAGTAGAAGGTGAAATTGGCGTTTTGGGTAGTCTTGAAACGGGTATGGCTGGTGAAGAAGATGGCGTAGGGGCAGAAGGTAAACTTGACCATTCACAGCTGTTAACCAGTGCTGATGAAGCTGAGCAATTTGTTAATGACACCCATGTCGATGCCCTAGCAATTGCAGTCGGCACTAGCCACGGGGCGTATAAATTTACCCGACCACCTACCGATGATATCTTATCGATTGCACGTATCAAAGAAATTCATGCGCGTATTCCTAATACTCACCTCGTGATGCACGGCTCTTCAAGTGTGCCACAAGAATGGCTCAAAGTGATTAACGAAAATGGCGGCAATATCGGTGAGACTTATGGTGTGCCAGTTGAGCAAATCGTAGAAGCCATCAAACATGGTGTACGTAAAGTCAATATCGACACCGATTTACGTTTAGCCTCAACCGGTGCGATTCGCAAATTCCTCGCTGAAAACCCGGCAGAATTTGACCCACGCAAATATTTTGCCAAGACTATCGATGCGATGAAAGCGGTTTGTATCGATCGCTATACCGCATTTGGTACGGCGGGTAATGCGGATAAAATTCGCCCAATTAGTCTAGAAAAAATGGTTAATTTCTATAACTAAATACTAGAACTAAGTTTTAGCAAATGACTAAAAAGCATGAAATTCAAGTGGGTTGACTGAGGTTGCCCACTTTTTTATTGGATTAAATTATTTGTAGTGAGTCATCAATGATAGGATTAATTCAAGGGCAAGTGCATCATCTAATGGCACCTACGGTAGTGGTAATGACCACAGCGGGCGTTGGGTATGAAATTGAGATGCCGCTCAATGCATTTTGTCAAGTACAATTAAATCAGTCCGTCACCTTATGGACACATTTTTTGGTGCGCGAGGATGCTCAGTTGTTATTTGGGTTTTTAAGCCATAGCGATAGGGAAGTGTTTAGACTGTTGCTTAAAGTCAATGGGGTGGGGGCAAAGATGGCGTTGGCAATGATGTCAACCGTAACGGTGCAGGAGTTGCACCAGTTTGTGATGAACAATGATGAGCTCGCATTGACGCGTATCCCAGGGGTTGGCAAAAAAACCGCACAGCGATTGATTGTTGAATTAAAAGACAAAATCAAGCATTTAGGTGATACGTCAGGTTTTGCCCCTTCATTGCCATTAGAGACCGATAGTGGCAATGAAGGCATTATTATTGCTGAAGTCGAAGCGGGGTTGATTGCACTAGGATATCGCGATAAAGAAGCGCAAGCTGCGATAAAACTGGCAAAATCTGCCATTGATTCACCGTTAACCATCCAAAATCTGCTTAAAGCGTCTCTTAAGAATTTGGCGATGAATTAAAATTGCATAAAAAAAAGAGGCGCAAATGACCCTCTTTTTTTCACCATTAACTTTATTCTTTTTCGGTTTTTGACGCATCTGGCTGAGATAATAAGTTTTTTTCTAGATAATGAATGTTTTGCGCTTGTTTACAAAATGCCTTGTCTTGCAAAATCACATCGCGATGCAATGGCACATTGGTTTTTATGCCGGTGATAATCAGCTCATCAAGGGCATGGCGAAGCTTGGCAATCGCTTGCTCGCGGGTTTGCCCATGACAGATTAATTTGCCAATCAATGAGTCATAAAAGGTAGGAATGGCATAGCTTGGATAAAGGTGCGAGTCAAAACGTACACCGCTACCATTTGGCATAAAGAAGTGGGTCACCGTGCCGGGTGACGGCATGAAAGTCACAGGGTCTTCGGCATTGATACGGCACTCGATGGCATGACCGCGAATTTCGATTTCGTTTTGACGATACGATAACCCATAGCCAGATGCGATTTTGAGTTGTTCAACCACTACATCAATGCCGGTAATCATCTCAGTGACAGGGTGCTCAACCTGTACGCGGGTATTCATCTCAATAAAGAAAAATTGCTCATCTTCATATAAAAATTCAAACGTCCCTGCACCGCGATAGTTAATTTGCTCACAAGCACGGACGCAAGCTTGCAAAATGGGTTCTTTAATGTCATCAGGAATCTCTGGGGCAGGGGCTTCTTCAAGCACTTTTTGGTGACGACGTTGTAGCGAGCAATCACGATCAAATAAATGAATGGCATTGCCTTCGCCGTCACCTAAAACTTGCACTTCGACATGGCGTGGGTTTTTTAAAAAGCGCTCCATATAAACGCTATCATCGCCAAACCACAATTCGGCTTCTTGTTTGGCGGCTTGAACTTGAGATAGTAACTGCTCAAGGCGTTCAACCACGCGCATACCACGACCACCACCACCAGCTGCCGCTTTGATCAACAGAGGAAAACCAATGGCTCTAGCTTGTTCTTCAGCATTAGCCAGGGTGACGCTACCCACTGAGCCAGGGACGGTAGGCACACCGGCTTTTTTCATGGCGTTGATAGCGGATATCTTGTTACCCATTAAACGAATGTGCTCAGGCGCAGGACCTACGAAGGTCAGCCCTGCCTCTTCCACACGTTCGGCAAATTCGGCATTTTCAGATAAAAATCCATAACCTGGGTGAATGGCATCAGCGCCAGAAATTTCTGCGGCTGTTAAGATAGTATCGATATTGAGATAGCTTTGACTGGCATTTGGCTTGCCAATACAGATGGATTCGTCAACGAATCGAAGGTGCATCAAGTTGTCATCTGCAGTTGAGTAGACACCCACCGTTTGAATGCCAAGCTGCTTACAAGCGCGAACAATGCGAAGCGCAATTTCACCACGATTGGCGATCAGTAATTTTTTTATCATTGCTATCCCTAATTTTTATCGATAATCAAACTTCAAATAGACAAAAAAGTTAAAAATTAAGACTCGTAACGGACAATCGGTTGACCAAATTGCACCACATCGCCGTTTTGTACCAAGATTTCTGCAATGATACCGCTTTGGGTGGCTTCAAGCGGGTTCATGATTTTCATGGCTTCAATAATGCCTAAACTATCGCCTGCTTGTACTTGTTGACCGACCTTGATAAATGGGGCGTCATTAGGACTCGGTGCAACATAATAAACTCCAACCATCGGTGATGTTTCTACCATGCCAGATTTTACAGGGGCAGCATTAGTGGTTGTCGTGGGGGCTGTATTTGCTGTGACGGGTTGAATATTCGCTTGCGGTAAATGGCGTGAAATAGAGACCTTTTTATCACCATCTTGTACGGTTAATTCTGCTAACGTTCGCTCTTCCATTAAGTCAATAAGTTGCTTGATTTTACTTATATCCATATCCTAACTACCTTAAAATTATACGCTTCATAGACAACTAATTCATAGATTGCCGTATTGTAACAAGATTTTTCTAAAATAAATAGATATAGCAGGGTATATTTGTGTACGTTTGTACACTTAAAATTTGCTGCCATGTTGCTATTGATTTTAGGCTAAATTGTGTTGCCACTGATATTTTTGAACCAGATAATTAAACGCTGCGGTATAACCAAAAGCGCCCATGCCACAGATGACGGCTTCAGCTTTGTCGCTAAAATAAGAATGCTGCCGAAATGGCTCACGCGTGTGAATATTGGAAAGATGTACTTCTATAAAAGGTTTATTCACGGCGAGTAGGGCATCGCGAATTGCTACCGATGTGTGAGTAAAGGCAGCGGGATTGATGATAATCGCGTCAATCAGCTCGTGAGGATTTGTGGTCAATAAACCGTGATGATGGATTTTATCAATGAGGGCAGATTCTTGATTTGTTTGAAAACAGGTGAGTTTGACTTGATGCTTGCTGGCTAATTGTCTTATATCATCTTCAATATCTTGTAGGGTTTGAAATCCGTAGATTTCTGGTTCTCGCTTGCCAAGCAAATTGAGATTGGGACCATTTAATACTAACACATGGGTTAGTTGGGTCTTTGTTGCTATTGCTGTCGTTGTCGTCATGATGCTTCCTTTATCGTGGGTGATTTAAAATTTCCTCAAGTTTTTGCAACCTCAACTTATCAATGGCTTCGCCGATGTGTTTGCCGGTCAGCTCACTTGCCACATCTTTGGCAGAAATTTGCGTTAATTGCGTTTTGATGGTGGCTAACAGCGCGGTTTGTTTGACCTGTTGATAAAGATGAACGACTTTCAAGGCTTGCTCTAAAAGTGAGGTGTCTTTAAGGCTATTAGTTAATCTTAACAGTTCAAATAATTGCTCCGCAGTTAAGTGATCGAAATTTTTTAATTTATCAAAGTGCTCAAGAATAAATAACCCCAAGCGCTCAGTGTTTTTTGGTACCTTTAAGCCTTGGCAAAATTCTAAATACTCAGTGGTTGGGTTGTTATGTTGCTGATCAGACTTAAAGCAGGTTGCAACCAAAGCAAACTTCATGACGTTGTCCGCTTGTTGCGCTCCTGCAATTCGCAGGCTAGATAACATCAATTGCCATTGCTTAGGATTATCATTCGATGCTTGATACAATTTTGGCATAATGACATCAAGGACATTGAGCTGATAAAGCGTGTCAAAATAAATGTCCGACCAAGCCTGCATTAACGCTTTTGACGTCTCTGACCATACCCGCTCAGCGACAAGATGACTCAGCTCACCTGTGGCTTTCATTTGGCTGGTAAGTTTCGTGGTTGACTCATCGACCGTAAATCCGAGCGGGGCATAACGACTGGCAAAACGGGCAAGGCGCAATACACGTACCGGATCTTCTGTAAAAGCGGCTGACACATGGCGTAATTTTTTTTGCTTAATATCTGCTAAGCCACCATACGGGTCGATAATATCGCGCACATCAAATTTGCCCTGTTTAAAACCGCAGTCAAACAAGCCATTGACTTGTATGGCCATGGCATTGATGGTGAGGTCGCGCCTGGCTAAATCTTCCTCTAAGGTGACAGCAGCGTCAGCGTGTACGTTAAAACCAAGATAGCCGTTACCGCTTTTGCGTTCCGTGCGAGCCAGTGCATATTCGTCATGGGTCCTTGGATGTAAAAAAACCGGAAAATCGGCACCTACCTGCGAAAATCCCAGTTCTAGCATCTGCTCAGGCGTTGCGCCGACCACCACATAATCGTGTTCAGTGACCTCGCGCGCTAATACATAATCGCGTACCGCACCACCGACCAAATAAACTTGCATGACCACCCCGATGTTTTAACTAAATTAAACCCATAAAAAAACCAGTTTAGAGCACTAAACTGGTTTTATCAATCAACACAAAATTATTTTGCCAATTCTTGCGCTTGCGTTACCGCTACAGCTGTCATATTGACGATACGACGTGCTGTCGCAGAAGATGTCAAGATATGCACAGGTCGTTGCGCTCCCAGTAACAATGGACCGACAGTCACACTATTGGTCGCCGTTTTTAATAAGTTAAATGCGATGTTAGCCGCATCTAAGTCTGGCATGATGAGTAGGTTGGCTGAACCTGTTAATTTGCTAAATGGGAATGAGGCATGGCGGATACGGTCATCAAGCGCGGTATCACCATGCATTTCGCCGTCAAACTCAAAATCAACATTCATATCGGTCAGTAAATCATAGACTTGACGCATTTTTTTGGCGCTTTCAAAGTCAGATGAACCAAAGTTTGAATGTGATAGCAATGCCACACGCGGTTCAAGACCAAAGCGGCGGACTTCTTGGGCTGCTAATACCGTCATTTCCGCTAGTTGTTCAGCAGTTGGGTCTTCATGTACGTAAGTGTCAGCAATAAACAAGTTACGACCTTGAATCAATAAGGCATTTAACGCATAAAAATCTTTAGCATCCGCTTGTTTTTTGATCACATTTTGCACGTAGTTTAAGTGCAAGTGGTATGAACCAAACGTACCACAAATCATACCATCAGCATCGCCACGTTCAACCATTAGCGCGCCAATCAAAGAAGTTTTACGGCGAACATCACGACGTGCCAATTCAACCGTCACACCATTGCGTTTGTTCATCTCATAATAAAACTGCCAGTAGTCTTTATAACGTGGATCGCTTTCGATGTTGACTAGGTCATAATTTTCACCTGCCACCATACGTAAGCCCAAACGCTCGATTTGGTTGGCAATAATGGTTGGACGACCGACCAAGATAGGTTTTGCCAAGCCTTCATCCACCACCACTTGCACTGCCCGTAATACGTTTTCATCCTCACCTTCACAGTAAACGATACGTTTTGGTTCTTGTTTGGCACGGGTGAAAATAGGTTTCATCAAGAAGGCAGAGTTATAAACAAACTCTGAGAGTTTATCGCGATAAGCACGCATGTTTTCGATGGGTAGCGTGGCAACGCCAGAATCCATCGCCGCTTTGGCAACCGCTGGTGCAATCTCCAAAATCAAATTTGGCTCTAGCGGTCCCGGGATTAAGTATTCACGACCAAAACGTTGGGTTTCATCCACCGTTTTTTGACCTTTTTGTGGCGTGGCTTCCACATGTGCCATGGCAGCAATGGCTCGCACGCAGGCAATTTTCATTTCTTCGTTGACGGTCGTGGCACCTACATCAAGCGCTCCACGGAAAATATACGGGAAACACAGTGCGTTGTTTACTTGGTTTGGATAGTCAGAGCGACCTGTAGCGATAATCGCATCGGGACGCACCGCTTTGGCATCTTCAGGTAGAATTTCTGGGTTTGGATTGGCTAGGGCAAAGATAATTGGATCTTGCGCCATGCGTTTTACCATATCTTGGGTCAGCATGCCAGCGGCAGATAGACCTAAGAACATATCCGCGCCTTCAATCACATCCGATAGGGTTTTGGCTTCGGTATCGCGGGCATAACGCTGTTTTGATTCATCGAGGTTTGCTCGGTTGCTGGTGATGATGCCTTTTGAGTCAGCGACAAAGATGTGTTCTTTTTTGGCGCCCAACGCACAAATCAAATCCAAGCAAGAAATCGCTGCGGCACCCGCACCAGATACCACAATTTTGATATCTTCGATTTTTTTGCCGGTAATTTGTAGCGCGTTTAATAACGCGGCAGACGCAATAATCGCGGTGCCATGTTGGTCATCATGGAACACAGGGATATTCATGCGTTTACGCAGTTCTTTTTCGATATAAAAACACTCAGGTGCTTTGATATCTTCAAGATTGATACCGCCGAAGGTGGGCTCTAAAGAGGCAATCGCTTCGATGAATTTATCCGGATCGTTTTGCGCCACTTCAATGTCAAACACATCAATGCCGGCAAATTTTTTGAACAGCACGCCTTTACCTTCCATCACAGGTTTTGACGCCAAAGGACCGATATTGCCCAATCCTAAAACAGCGGTACCATTGGTCACCACCCCGACTAAGTTGCTACGAGCAGTATAAAGCGCGGCTTTTTTGGGGTCTTTTTCAATTTCCAGACAAGGTACGGCAACGCCAGGCGAATAGGCAAGTGCCAAATCCCGTTGGTTGGCAAGTGCCTTGATGGGAGTAACAGAAATTTTACCTGGGCGTGGATTGGCATGATAATGCAAAGCGGCTTGTTCAAATAATTCTTTGTCTGATAAGCCATTGTTGGTCGGCGATAATTTATCCATAATATCCTTCGTTGCGACAGTCGTTTTCGAATCGTAGTGTTCGCTATTCTAGCACTATTGACAGATTGATGACTAGTTGAGTACCGGCAAAAAATAAAACTAGTTAGGTAAAAAATCGCGCTACCGACCTTGTCTGTTACCTCAAGATGAGCAGCTGACACATATTTCAGGCGCATCTGCCAACGGTGGCTCAGTGTCACTTGGCTTGGCTAATGCACTAACTTGGTAAGGATTAGCCAATAGCTGATATAGTCTATTTACCTCGCTCATGTCATTTTGTTCAGCCAATTCAATGGCTTGCTGTGCCATACTATTTCTTAATATATACACTGGATTGTGGCTCATTACCAACGGCAAAGAATCCTGCTGTAATTTGGTATGGTAGGTAGCAATCCAATCCGCTAAGGTCGCATTGGGTTGACCGTTACTGCTGCTAATTGAAATTTTCAACTGATTAAGTAAATTAAATTCATGTAATAGGTTTAATTTATCATTGGGCTTGGCGTCAGCAACAATAGCTACCAGCGCTCGCAAACTGTTGGTAAAGTCGAGTTTGTTTTGCTGCATGATCTCTAAATACTGCAAAGCAAAGTCACAGTTTTCTTCACTGCTGGGTAAGCCAAATTTTTGGCAGAGACCTTGCTGATAATACTGATAAAAAATCTCACCAAAACTGTCTAAAATGTCGGTTAATTGCTCGCGCGACAAGGTTTCTGGCGGATGATTGGCGGTCAATTTTTCGCCATTAAGGCGTAAAAATAAGGTAATCAGACGTGACAAATTCCAAAGTCCAATGGATGGCTGGTTTTGATAAACATAACGCCCGTTGTAATCAGAATGGTTATTGATCCAAATCGGATTAAAGCGCTCCATAAAGCCATAAGGACCAAAATCGATGGTCCCACCTGTGATGGATAAATTGTCGGTATTCATCACCCCATGGGCAAAGCCAATCAGCTGCCAATCAGCCAGAGTTTTGGCAGTTTTATCAACGACTTGCCGCAAAAAATCTTGAATGGGCGTGTCACTGTCAAAACACGATTTAAAATAGGTTTTGATGACATAACGGGTAAAATACAGCAATAAATCAGGCGCATAATTCGCCACCCATTCAAAATGCCCAAAGCGAATATGACAATCTGCAGTACGTAGTAGCGCCGCGCCGCGTTCGCGTGTCTCACGGTTGACAGGGGTATCTGAAACCACAAAGCCTAGTGCGTTGCTAGACCGAATACCCAAGCAATTAAGCGCATGACCTGCCAAATACTCTCGTACTACGCTTCGAATCACCGCACGACCATCCCCCATGCGCGAGTAGGGGGTTAATCCTGCCCCTTTCAGATGTAAATCGGTTAATTGTCCGTCTTTATCGATTACCTGAGCGAGTAATAGACCACGACCATCGCCCAGTTGCCCTGCCCATTGCCCAAATTGGTGTCCAGCATACGCCATGGCTAACGGTTCAAAGCCGTCGGGAACGATGTCACCGCCCAAGATTTCAACCCAATGCTGCCTTAAAAACTCATCGTCTGCCCAACCAATTTGGTTGGCGACTTGCGGATTAAAATGCCCTGCTTGCGGGTTGGTGAGCGGTTTGGGGGGTTGTTTATGATAAAGCCTTGGATCGAGCATGGCATACGAGTTTTCGATTTTCATAATTTTTCCATTTTTATAGGCATGACTAATCTGGCGGTTAAATGCCCCCTGTTTAGGGGCGTTTTAAGTCATTAATTGCGCTATAATAGCGCGTTAACAGCCGGCTGAAAATTTGATTAAGCTTGCTGACGTTTTTTAAAATTTATATTGCTTACTATACCTTTATCCGACGATAGGGTCTGTGCAATAACTGTGCATGAATCATTACCGCTGTAAAACTCACTTTTTGCTGTGATAACTTTCTGCTGTCATCAAGTATTACTTGTTAGAAAATCCGCTTAAAAAAAGCAGTTAAAAAACTATCTAAAAATCCACATACTTAAAGGAAGGTCATGCCTGCGTTAGATCTGAACAATCCCAACAATGTCTATTTGGTTCAGTCGGGGTTTAATGTCCAAGATATCGAAAAATCGCCTACCTTGGTCAATTTGCTCAATCGATTTCAAGGTAACTTACTCATTGATGAGCAAGATACCACCGTCGGTGTCGGCGCAAAAGCCTACGGCAATACCATTCATATTGCTAAAAGTTATAAAAATTTTTTGAACATCGCCCATGAGCTAGGGCACGCAACCGGTCAATACCAACAAATTAATCGTGATAAAGACAATTTGTATCAATTTGATACGCCACAAGCCTATGGAATGGCACGCGCCAAAGCGGAGGGTGAGGCAACTTATTATGAGTTTTTGGTGGCAAAAGAATTGGGGTATCAACGGTTTGTCAAACCCTTGTGGCTTGATAACGCGGCAAAACCGCAAGATAAAGATGTGTTTACTGAAGTCGATGAAATCATGCGCCAAGCAATCAGTGAAAACGACAAAATAACCCAATTGGCAGTCCTTAATCAAAGCATGTTGCCCAGTGGGCAGTTTCACGCGCCACTTTATACGTATGATGAATACAATACCTTGGTGTTCTTGAATAACCGTTTTGCTATTTCGCGTATATCGCAAGATTATCAGCAAGCATTTGGCAAGCCACTGGATTGGAACAGTTATGAAGCCAAATCCCTTGCTAATAAAGCTAACCAGCATTTTGGCACCTTAGCTAATGACGTCATCATCAATCACCATATTGACGGTTCTGTACTTGGGCAGCAGGGTGTAGGGGATTTATTATGGGGTAGTCAGGGGGACGATGTGCTAGTGGGTAATAGCGGTCAAGATAGGCTGCTAGGCGGTGCTGATGATGATGTGCTCATCGGCAATGCCGGTGATGATGTGCTAGTGGGTGGCACAGGCAATGATTTATATTATTTCACCAAAGGATTTGGTCATGATACCATCATCAATGCAGGCGGTGGCAAAGATACGGTTTACCTTGCGGATAGAGGCTATGACGAGCTCAGCTTGGTCACTCAAGAAAAGCAGGACTTAACGCTGGATTTTGCAACTAGTTCGCCCAATGACAATGAGAACAACCATACACCGACTGACGATCAACTTACCATCAAAGATTTTTATTTGGGCGGCGATAACGCCAGTTTAGCCATCGGTTTTGCAAAAACCGGCAACGCCAACCCTGCGATGCTGATGCCAGTCAGTCAATTAACAAATTTGGGCTCAGTCGCGCAGCGTGATATGACTGATTATCAGTCAATACTGCAAAAATCTCTTTTACAACTGGGCAAAGTCAATCTTATTGCTACAAACGACAAATAAGCGGTTTGTCACACAAACGCAAAAAGATACTGCAAGGAAATGCGATGTTACCATTAGAAATTAAATATTTGCAAAACGCTCAATATGAACCCACCCATGCGGCAATGCTGGCGCGCGTGTTATCGCGTATCGAGCAAAAAAAATCTACCAGCAGCGAGCAGGCGCAGCTTAGCGCTGATGAGTTATGGATTGTGGATCACGAAAATGTGTTTACACTGGGTCAAGCGGGCAAACCTGAACATATTTTGCAAAGAGATAATACCCCCATCATCCACACCGATCGTGGCGGTCAAGTCACTTGGCACGGTCATGGGCAGTTGGTGGTGTATTTTTTATTTGATTTAAATGCGTTGGGGTGGGGCGTGCGCGATTTGGTCAGTAAAGCTGAAAACATCATCATTGATGTCATCACGCCTTATTTGCCGCCAGATTTTTATGCCAAAGCGCGTGCGGATGCGCCAGGGGTGTATGTGTATAATCAAGACGATTTAGAACTTGGTAAAATTGCGTCATTGGGATTTAAGATAAAACACGGCTTTAGTTATCATGGCATCGCCATCAATGTACAAAATGATTTGACCCCGTTTCAAATGATTAACCCTTGTGGCTATGCCGGCATGACCATGTTGCGTCTAGCAAATTTTGCGGACGTGGATTATCAAGCATTTATCCAACAATTTATCAACCGTGTCAACCAAGAACGCCAATTTAGCCTAAGCAAATAAAATTTTACTAGCGGCTTAAATATAAGAGCCTTTAATATAACTGTCTTTAATTCAAGGATTGATTAGAGTAGGTAATGCCTTTAGCTTCATACACTTGGTAAGTCGCCTGCAGTAAATCATCAATATACGGATTGGATTGGTGTGCCAGTACATTCATAAAAATCGGGGTGGTCGCATCTTCGTGGCGTAGACGATGATAATGAATTTGCTCGGTACGGACGGTTTTTAAACTATCAGGCACTAAGGTGATACCTTCACCTGCCGCCACCAAGCCCAAAGCGATTTGGATATCGCGCACTTTGGTGGTCAAATGAGGTGACAATTGGTGGCGGGCAAACAAATACATGAGTTGATCAGTTTCGCCATTGAATAGCGGATTTTGCAGGATTGGCAAGGGCGTGCGATGATACAAAATAAGCGTATCTTCTAGCAACTCTTTAAATGCGATGCCGATATCATCCGGGCGTGATGCCAAGGGGTGCGCCATTGGCAGTGCCACCACAAAGCGTTCATGACGTAAAAATATCTGTTGCACAAAGTTGTCACTGTGCCGAAATCTTCCAAACCCTACATCGATGTCCCCCGACTTTAGCGCTGACATTTGCTGCTCCGAATTGATTTCGACCAGCTTGATATCCAAATTGGGATGTCGCTGTTTGACTGTAGAAATAATTTCAGGCAACAAACCGTACAGCACTGAGGCGACAAATCCAATCGTGAGATGATTGGTTCGATGCGGCTGGGCAAAGCGCTGAGTCAACTCACGGGCTTGCTCAAGTTGTAACAATATTGGCTCAATCTGTGCCAAAAAAAAATGTCCCGCCGCTGTTAAAGTCATTGGGCGGTGATAGCGATCCAGCAGCTCGACACCCAGCTCGCTTTCAAGTTGCTGCACATGGCGGCTTAACGATGGCTGTGATATAGCTAAGGTTTTGGCAGCTTGGCTAAAACTGCCGGCTTTTGCCACTACCACAAAATAGGTAAGTTGGGAAATATCCATATCAATACTCAATGATCATTACAGCGTTGTGTTATCGAGGTTAAAAACTGTTTACTCATTCAATAAATGATTTATGCAACAAATTTGCGATCAAGCCAAACCGTTAAATCAATGTCACTAAATCAATGTTACAAAAAATGTCAAATTTATGTCCCAATTTCACGCTATTCTAACCAATATACTATAAAATTTGGGCAATACTACGTTAAAAACCTTACGCTAAAAAAACAGTTTAAACCTCTAGATTAAGTTGCTCATTATGGCCATCCGTCTACCAAAGCCAAAAAAAGCCCAGTCCTTACCCCCGATTGAACCCAGTTTCGATAATATGCATCAAGTTGATGAAATGCAACCTGATGAAATAATTGCAACTGAAGCTGGTACGTCTTTTGTCACGCTAACCGAGATACATGAAGGCTTTAATAATCGTCGGTTTTTTGATTGGCACGGTCGGGTTAGCCGTGTTCAGTTTTTAGCGTATTCTACCTTCAATGCGTTGATAGCATTAATGCTGATCGCTTCGCTATTTGTGATGATTGGTGGCTTTCAAGGCATGGTAAATGCCAGTAGTGAGCAGTTGCCGATGAGTTTGCTCGGCGCAAGTAGTGTGGGTGTGGCGGTTTTGTTTTATCTACAGCTTGCCGTTAGCAAACGCCGCTTCAATGATCTTAACAAAACAGGGTGGCTTGCGCTATTGATGCTAGTCCCTGGGGTAAATGTCTTAGTTTACCTTTACTTGCTAGCAGTCAAAGGCAGTGAAGGCGCCAATTATTATGGCTTACCTGCTAGACCTGCTACCCAGTTAAAAACGGTACTGATGGTATTGATTCCGCTGTTAGTTATGTCACTTATCGGTTTGCTAACCCAAGTTGTCGTGCCCAGCTATCAGAGTTATCAAGCGATAAGAAACAGTAGAGACGCTCAAAACAATGTCATTCTAACGGCAACAAACCCTAGCCAATCGGCACAGACATTGCCTGCAACTGCTTCCGCTGTTGCTGCCTCGACCACTCAACCAGAGAATTTAAGAACAGAAGCGGTGGTAATTACCGGTGAGCAATTAGGAAACGGCGTGGCTTCCAGCCCACAACCCACCGCGTCCGCGAATGTCAATCCCGCTACAACTACCAATCAAGTGTCAGACACGCTTGCCAACACGCCAAGTATGACTAATCAGATGCCTGAGGCGCCAACTGACGCCGCTAATCCCGATACCCTAAATCCTAATAGCTCAAATTCCAATTCCCCAAATTCCAATAACCTAAATCAAGGTTCAAATGAGCGCGCGCAGACGGGCGGTAATCCAACAACGAATGCCACGAATAGTCAAGGAGTGGTTTCTTATGAAGACTTTGTCAAAGCCTCTGAACAACAAATATTTATCGATAGAAGATAATTTGTTTACAGCTAAGGTTAAATGAATACTTTAATCCTGACCAAAAGTGTAAATTAATTGTCAGTGAGTTTAACTATCTGCGGTTTACAAACGGTTTCAAATCTGCACATTTGCTAATACAAGTTAGCTAAGTATAACAAAACCACAATCAAACCTATGATTAAATAACGGCATGATATCCCTATAATGTTATCTATCAAGAAGGGGTATTTAACATGAAAATTAACAAAACACATGACAGTATAAGGAGTGGCTTAGCATCTCAAAGTTTGGCGTCTCAGTTAGTTTTTGCTAACGTGCTTGAGCATGATTATCGCCAAGCGACCGTCAAATCGGTATTACCGCATTCGCTTAATTCTCAAACTTATTTAGCAGATTACTCATCTAATTTTTTTACCATAAAAGGTGAGGACAATCAATTAACCAGAGACTTACGATTTAAAGATATTTTTAACAAGTCTGCAAAGTTACCAAGAAAACCCGCCATAGAGGATTTGGCGGATGATTTGACAACCGATAACAAAATCGATAATGAATCTTGGCGATATCATCGTAAATGGCTTAGTGTCGTCTTTATTATTTGGTTTTTTTTAGCGGTCGGTCTATTGCTAAATGCTGCCTATTATTAACTACAACTATTAGCAACAACAGTTTTTTAGATGAATCATTGCATTTCACCATGTGATGATTTTTTTTGGCTCAAATGCATGAAAAAAGTTTTATAATGAAGCAATTGTGATAAACCAACCAGTTAAAAGGAAATCGCTTGCTAGTCACTCAAACGGATGCTAATACGTCAACTATCGATTCAACACTCGATAATCAAACTAAAACTAAAAACAAAACCATCATAGACTTGCTTGCGCTTATCACCGATACCATGCCGCATTGGAAAGTGCATCGGTGTCAAGTGACGGATGGGGTTATTTCACAGCACTTGCCTATGAAGTTTATTTACCATTATGAGTATTTATCCGACCTACTCAAACTGCAACATCCGCTAAATGGTCAATTGCTAGCAAGCTTTGATCGATTGCTGACGCGAGAGCAATTTGCGCAAATGCTTGGCATTCATCTCCACCAAGTTGTTAATCCTTGGCAAATAAAGTTTGCTGGCAAATTGGTGGTGTTTTATCAACACCCTGACATTGCATTACGCTTGCATTGGGTGAATACCATCAAAACATTTGAGCCCATCTATCTACAATCAAAATTATCTCAAGCAGAATCGTTGCCCTATGCGATTGATAATGCTTTTACCAATTGGCAGATTACCGGGGTAGAAATTATTCAAAAAAATCCGCAGGTTGAGCTTGTGTATGACAGCGATGACACCAATGGCAATGGCGTCCAATCCATTTTGCCTTCCACCCAATTTGTGCCTGTGCCTAAGCCGTTAGCCAATTGGATGATGGCATATTTTCAGTCGCATCCCGTCATTGCCAATGAATGGTTGGCGCTAATTAAATCAGAAGCGCAATCTTATGCCCAAACACAGCATTTTATTGCCGACCCGTGAATAGCCACCAAAAATCTAGACGCATTTAGCCATCTGCTGCAGTATTAGCGCTTGATTGAGTGATTTTTTAATCGTTGTGAGTCTAAAGTGTTAACTTTTTTGATTGTATATCTTCTCTGCTGACTCCGATAAGTTCAGTCTGATAAAAAGCTGTCACGCACCACAGCCAACTAACCACAAAGCAGATTTACTCTGTTTGGTAATCTGAGGCGTGGATAGGGGTGTTTGGCTAATATTGTGGGTAAGCTCGCCTACATTAAGACCGCAGCTGGTCAAAAGCGCGGATAATAATTGATATTTGACGGCATAATTCATGTTTTGGGTATTGGCAATGGTGTGGGTAACCATACCGACCACTTCGCCTGTGGGAAGCAGGAGCGGACTGCCACTTGAGCCAGGCTGAATTGGCGCAGTAAACTGCATAAAACGAATATCATTGCCAATGCCTTGTAGCCCTGCGATATTGCCTTGGGTGACTTGTAATTGACTACCAAGACCTGTTAGCGGAAAACCAAGCGTGGTAATCTGCTCGCCCAGCAAATCATAGCCACGTTCTCGCACGGGCAGATAACTTGGTAAAGGCTGATTGACTTTAAGTAACGCGGTATCACTACCTTCATCTGCCAGCACCACTTGGCATTCCATATCGGGATAGCCTTGTTGACGCAGTGCGATTTGGTTTGCCCCGTCCACCACATGCTCACAAGTGAGTAAATGATAGGGATCAATTGCAAAAGCCGTCCCAGTCCAAGTGTCACCTGGCTGAGGGCGAGGACGTCTGTTGTCTGGTATGGCGTGCAAAACGTTGCCTGTCGTCATGTTGTTAGGGTAACGGGCGTCAAGGCTGATTTGTAAACGGTCGGCAAAATTGGCTAGACTTTGACTAGATGTTTCCGCGAGTGCTCGGCATTTATATTGCCCATTACGCTGGTAGATCTCCAGCACAATACTGGCTTTGATATGGCGCTCTGGGGTATGAAACGTATAATCAATGTCATTGCCCACTTTAATACTTATATCATTGACTTCCACCGCAGGGGCAATCACACTAGCGTCTTGGTAAGCATACACGATCAGTTGCAGATGCTGGGTTTGATTTTGTGAAAACACATGGGCTAAGTCTAATTTCCAAACATGGCTTTTCTCACTCTCGACTGTCAGCGCTGCCCAATCTTTGCTTTCATGCAGATAAGCAGGGCTGGTAGTTGCTCGGCGACTCGCGTCCATCGCTATCCAAACGCAGCCCATCTCAACCCCAAAACGACTAGCATTTTGGCTAGTTACTGTCACTTGGCAAGGCGTGTGGGGGATAGGCGTATTTGCCCCAAGTACCAAAGTTGGCATCGTGTTTCCTTATTTTTTTATTATCCGAATAAAAAAATACCCCATTGACAGCAAATAGGGTATTGTTATCTACAATTAGACGTTAGGCATGTGGTGTAATGGCCGGCATCAAATCATGAAAGGTACGACCACTGGCAATTTCACCAATGGCATGCATTTTCCATTCACCATTGTGGCGATAAATCTTTGCTAAAATCAGCGCGGTATGACTGCCTTGGGCTGATAAGTTATAGCGAGCCACTTCGCTATTATTGCCGGCATTAACGATACGACAAAACGCATTGGCAACTTTCTCAAATGTTTGACCCGTAAAGCTATTCACAGTAAATACCAGTGACTGTACATGAGCAGGGACACGAGATAAATCGACATTGATGACTTCATCATCGCCATCCCCTGCGCCTGTGCGGTTATCGCCTGTATGAACGATACTACCATCCTTTGACTGCAGTTGACCAAACCAAATTGCATCGATGGGCTGTTTGCTCGCGTCAAACATAATGCAAGATGCATCCAAATCGATACTATCATTACTACCGCCGCCACCGAATAGACTGCCCAAAAAGCCACCGGATTTTGGGGTGGATGCAACATCCCACCCTAGACCCATTTTGATACGAGTCAGTGCCGTGCCTGCTTCTTTATCGAGTGAAATTTTTTGTCCTTTTTGTAGACTAACCGCCATCTTTATATCCTTTATTTAATGATTTGTTATAGTTATTTTAATGGTAAATTGCTGCTTAAAATCCGATTTAGCCGATATTTACGCCATATTGTTGGCACATAGCTGCTAAGCCACCTGCATAGCCTTGACCCACCGCACGAAATTTCCATTCGCCATTGTGTTTGTAGACTTCACCAAATACCATCGCAGTTTCGATGGAATAGTCTTCTGCTAAGTCAAACCGTACTACCTCTGCCCCTGTTTCTTCATTGACCACACGAATGAAGGCATTGGATACTTGACCAAAGTTTTGATTACGAGCTTGGGCATCGTGGATGGTCACAGTGACTGCAATTTTTTCAATATCGGCTGGTACTTGTGACAGGTTAACTTTGATCACTTCGTCATCACCGTCACCTGCCCCTGAGCGGTTGTCCCCGGTGTGTTCAACTGCACCGTTGTCAGATTTTAGTTGGTTATAAAAAATAAAGTCATGGTCACCGCGTACTTTGCCTGTATTATTAAGCAAAAATACGCTGGCATCTAAGTCAAACTCTGCCCCTGATGTGGCACGCTCATCCCAACCTAGACCAATTAATAACCGTGTTAGGGTAGGATCTGTTTTTGACAGGGATAAGTTACCGCCTTTATTAAGTGAAATAGCCATTTGTATCTCCTATATTATAATATTGAATTAGCTAAAATTTTTCTGAGGGTGTTTTCCTCCCTTAAATTAAACAATTATCTGTATAAAGTCAAAGCTCTATTCTTTAGCTTAACGCTTTATACAAAAAATATTTTAAAATTTTTGAGGTATGCTTAAAAAAAACGGAAGAAAAATATTTACTAAACTTGCATCCTAAACCAGAGTTTACCATGAGTAAGAAAAGAGTAGAACACAGCGACACCTATAAGGCTGAAGCCCGCGCCAAAATCAACTGATGGCAGCCTTGTCACCTGCGGGAATTTCTAATACTTTGACCGTCAAGCTGCTTGATAAAATCTACCAAAAGTTTTTATACGATTAGCAGATGTTATTGGTTACAATATGCTTATGTAAATTCTAGTGCTCGACCTTATAATTGCACTAGTTTTTGTTTTTTGGTTTTTGGTTTTAATCGGGTATGGCTGGCGGGCTGTTAATAAGCTGGCATCAAAATATTTAGTAATTTATATTTAGTGACTTATATTTAGTAATTTGGATGGTTGGGGAAGCATAACTTTATGGAAGGCTCGATTGATCTCGTTAGTTTGGTAACGCACGCCAGTATTTTCGTCAAAATTATCATGGGCATTTTATTATTTGCTTCTTTGTTGTGTTGGGTCACTATTTTTCGTTTAAGTAGTCGCTTGGCAATTGCCACGCGCGCCGATAATTATTTTGAGCAAACCTTTTGGTCCGGGGTTGAATTGCCAACCCTATACAAAGGCGTTCAAGGTAACCCAGATAGAAGTGGACTTGAGCAAATCTTTTTTATTGGCTTTAGTGAGTTTTTAAAACTGCTCAAAAACACCCAAGCGCGTAGTGAAATCATTGAAGGCGTCGAGCGCAAACTTCGCGTTGGCTTGGGGCGTCAGCAACTCGAGCTTGAGCAAGGATTGCCGTTGCTAGCCAGTATTGCCTCGGTCTCGCCATATATCGGTCTGCTTGGTACGGTCTGGGGGATTATGACGGCTTTCATGGGCTTATCGACTTCTTCGCAAGCCACACTGGCTGCGGTTGCCCCGGGTATTGCCGAAGCCTTGATTGCCACGGCGCTCGGGTTGTTTGCTGCGATTCCAGCGGCACTGGCTTTCAACCACTTTACCGCAAAAAACGATAAAGTTTATCAAAGTCGTAGCTTGTTCTGTGATGAGATGACAGGCATGTTACTGCGACAAACTGTGGATACGGCTACCAACTTACCGACGGGGCTCAATTCACCTGCCATGATGCCCCCGCTCGCTCGCTAGATAAATGCTAAACGCTAAACGCTAAACGCTAAATGCTAAATAAATGTTAGATAAATTTTATTGAACAACTTGACACTATGAAAGCAAACCCTTACAGCCGTAGCCGTCCTCAAAAACTCAATGCAGGCATGAATGTGGTGCCTTATATTGACGTTATGTTGGTGCTGCTTGTTATATTTATGGTGACCGCGCCCATGCTAACGACGGGAGTGGATATTGATTTGCCAAAAGCGCAAACCAAATCACTACAGCAAGGCACGCAGTTACCGGTGATTGTGTCGCTAAAATCTGATGGGCAGCTATATTTAAGTACCCAGGACAAAACCGATGAGCCAATGAGCGAAGAGGCGTTAATTGCGACTTTGAA
Organism: Moraxella sp. CTOTU46934; assembly: GCF_031979465.1. NCBI lineage: Bacteria > Pseudomonadati > Pseudomonadota > Gammaproteobacteria > Moraxellales > Moraxellaceae > Moraxella > Moraxella sp. CTOTU46934. Next base: position 9,140 of record NZ_DALZEG010000016.1, on the reverse strand, counting down.
TAATTTGCAATCTCAGCCTCAATACCAGTTCGATGGTAAGCCCAATGTCAATGTGATGATTAATGCCGATCAAAATAACCAATATGGTGATATTATCCAATTGATGGCAAACTTGCAGCAAGCGGGCATCCAAAAGGTTGGCTTGTTAACGGCACCGCCAAAAGCAGCCAGCAAGTAGCCTTTTAATCAAGTGGTTTTTTAATCAAGCAGCTTTTAAATGAAGTAGCTTTTTAATCAAGTAGCTTTCTAATACGATGACCTTTTAATTTTTGATTGAACATTTTTGCTAGAATAAGGAAATACTGAGACGATGTATGCTGAAGTGACCTCAGTCTATGTACCCGTCAAAACACCCGATTACCCGTTTTTGGCGATTGTGCTCAGTGCCATTGCCCATGCGTTGGTGGTTGGGTTATTGTTTTTCTTTTATCATAACACCCCGCCAGCGCCCATGGAAACCTCGTTGATTACCCCTGAGCAGTTGTCGGCAATGCAACAGCAAATCAAAGCCAACCAACAAAATGAGCTTGCGCAAAACCAAGCCACGGCTGGCGAGATGGCTGACGCTCACACACCGTCTTTAAATTCGCAAACCCTATCAACTGTGCCAATGAACACGCCCCATTCGACATCAACCAATCAAATTGAAACGGTTAAAAATACGTTAGCCGCCAAGCAGGCGCAATGGGAAAAAGAGCAGGCGCTGTTTGCTGAAAAGCTAGACCGGGAAGTAGCAGCTGAAAGACAGAGCGTGATTGATGAATTAAACCAGCGCAATGAAACCCAGCAGCGAAATCTGCAAGATTATAAAATTGCCGAAAGCAATATTGATGAGGTAAAAAACGAAATACGCGCCAACAATGCCGCCTATAATAAAAATCTCAATGCCAATAGCGAGCGGCAAAGTGACAATGGTATCAAGTCACTGGATTTGGGTAAAGATGGTCAATCTACAGGTGCAGCGCAATCGCAATCATCTGGCGGTCAAGGTTCTAGCAGACGTGGTGGTGCATCGGGAGGGAGTTCGGCAGGCTATGTCAGCCAAGTCATGGCGATGATTGATGCAAACTGGAATGTACCAACCAATAGTAATGGCAATTCATTAACGGCGTCATTTAGCATTGCTGCGGATGGGACAATTAGTAATATCACTATTCGCGGCAGTAGTGATGCCGCTTTTAAAGCAAGCTTACAACAAGCAATCAACCAATCAAGTCCGCTGCCGCCCCCGCCAAATGGGGCAAGAACCATGACGGGCAATTTTAAAGCCAAATAGTAAAGTCAAATAGTAAAGCTAAACAGTGTTGTAGCGCCTAGCCTTGCCCAATCTTTTTTGGCGATCAAAACAATGCTATTATTTTAAAACCACTTTTTTAATAATTATAAATATTGCAGGCTAATTATGAACCATACTCTTTTGAAAGCGGCAGTCGTTGCCTTGTCTACCACTGCGATGCCACCTCTAGCAAACGCTGCTGATAACGTTGATTTTACCCTAGTCAAGCAGGCACCACGCTCTAACTTGCAAGTCGCCATCGTACCATTTGCTGGCGCGGAGAGTATCTCGGGCATCATCACCAATGATTTGACCAATTTGGGGCAATTTACTTTAGATAGCAAGTTGCCAGAGCAGCCTCATAGCAGTAGTGAAGTCACTTTGCCTGTCTGGCAGCATAACGCCGTCCCTTATCTGGTGGTCGGCAATACGCGCAGCAATCGTGGCAATGTTGAAATTAATTTTGAAGTGATTAATGTCGCGACAGGCGAGGTGATGCAGGGTCTGCAAACCGTCACCAGCAAAAATAACTCGCAAAGTTTGCGTATGGCAGGGCATAAGGTTGCTGACCGTATCTATGAGATATTGACAGGCATCAAAGGCGATTTTTCTGGGCGTATTGCGTATGTGGTGGAAACAGGCAAGCCTAAAAACCGTGTGTCACGTTTGGTCATTTCTGATGTGGACGGGTTTAACCCAAAAGTGATTTATGAGTTTAACGGTACCATTAAAACCCTAAATACCTCTGCTGACAATCAAACCTTTACTTTCCAAGTTCAGCCCGACACGCTAGGCTATCCGCAGGTCATGTCTGCCAATATTGTCAGTGGGGCAGTCAGCAATTTGACGAATTTTAAAGCCATGAACTATGGCGCATCCGTGAGTAAAGATGGTCGCGTGATATTTAGTAGCAGTTTTGAGAATGGCATACCGCAGATTTATTTGGCGCAAGGTGGCAATTCTCGTCGCTTGACCAATGACCCTGTGGGAGCTATTTATCCTAGTTGGGCGCCTGATGGGCAATCATTTGTCTACACTTCAGATAGAGCCGGTGGCAAAAAAGGCGGTAATAAAGGTCAAATTTATCTATACAATTTGGCAACCGGTAGTGAGCAGCGTTTGACAGGCGGCGGACTGAGCAGTATGGGGCGCATTAGCAATGATGGTAAAAAAATGTCCTATTTGTCGGGCGCCAATCAAGGCGTGGTGATGGATCTAGGTTCGCGCTCGGTAACCGCTGTAAATAACGTTGGGTTAAGTGAAGCCCCAGGTGTCTCACCCAATGGACAACACTATATTTACTCCAATAAAAATGTCATTACCATTGTATCCAATGGCAAATCCATCAGCATTAGCCCATCCCAAAATGGCGTACCCAATGGCTTGATTTATGGACCACTTTGGCTCAATCCAGACGCCAATAATGTTTTACCTTAACGAAACTTCAAATAACATGAAGCATGTTTATCTCTTACCCCGTTTATGGTGCGCCGCTGTTATGGCAATTGTCATGGCAATTAGCTTGGCGATGACAGGGTGTCAGACCATGCATTCGCCATCAACAAACATATCTAGCACCTCCTTGCAAAGTTCGACCTCATTGCCCAAAGTCATAGCGACTGCGCCAACCAATTTGCCGCATATGGATGCTAGACAGCTGTCAGGCAAGTTAATTTTTATTTATTTAACTGGATTTGGGGAAAATCGCCAAGGGCAGCTGATTGAAACCCAAATCGATGGCAGCAACCCAAAGACTTTGTATAAGGTCAATGGGACGATAATGAGCTTATCCGCCAGTCGCTTAGGTGACCGCCTGATTTTTACAGTTCAAGCAGGCAAAAGTTATCCTCAAGTCGTTATCCTTGATAGAGCGACTTTGCAAGTTACTGAGATTTCTGGGGTGTCTGGGGTTTCTGATGTGTCTGCGGTTTCTGCCAAACGTACTCATAATTTTAGCGGGGCAATCTCCCCCGATGGACGCCAATTGTTACTAGCAAATAGCCAAATGGGCAATCCAGAGATTTTTTTGACCGATAGCAGCGGCAATATAAAACAACAACTGACCCATCAACCAGCAATTGATTTAGCCCCTGTGTGGCTGCCCGATGGCAAGTCATTTATATTTACGTCAGATAAAGCCAAATTTTTACAACCGCAACTTTATCAATACCATTTTGCAAAACAACAATTTTTGCCTTTAAACTTGCCCGGTAAAACCAATGCCATCGCTCGGGTTAGTCCCTCGGGGCGTTTGATCACTTACGTCAGCGATAATAGCCAAGGCAGGCTCGCAGATATGGCAACTAAAAAAAATATCGCTATCAATGATGAAGGATTGGCTGAACCTGCCAACTTTTCGCCCGATGGCAACTATTTACTGTATTCGGCAAAAAACCGCATAAAAATCATCCCAGTACCAACCTTTAAACCATTGGCATCACAGCAGTCCCCTGTTAGCTGGACGGTCGAGTTTGCCGATAGCAACCACCAACCATTTACCATTCGAGAACCGATTTGGGTAATACCCTAAAGTCCATAACAATCAATTGAAATTCTATACTACGACCCGATAAAAAAAGTAATAATCATTGATGGAAAATTATAATGAACCTAGAAAAACCAACAGATGCTCACACACCTGACCCAGCCAACCCACAATTTGGTAGTGGGGCGAATGGTTATCCATCAGCGTTACCGCAATACACGCAGCTCAGTCAACACTTACCGGTGACCCAAAGCCAAATCAATTATAACCACATTACTTATGCGCTTGCCCTGTTTAGTTATTTTACCGCGGGGCTGACTTGGATTATTCCGATTGTGATGAATTATTTAAAGCGCGATGAGGCTAGGAACACGTGGCTTTATAGTCACTTTGATTGGCAAATCAAAACATTTTGGTACAGTATATTTTTTTGGATGATTGGTTTTGTCATGGTGATTTTTGCAACGGGTGGGCTATTTTTTGGCGCCGCCTTTGATAGCAATCGTACGATGGGTGGTAGCTTTATTGTCGGTGCTTTAGGCGGCTTGATAATCGTCGCCACAGTCTTATGGCATCTGTATCGCATTATTCGTGGTTGGATTGCGTTGTCAAATGGTCGAGCCGTGCCTTAGTCTTTGATTATAGGACGTTAAAAGCTAAAATCTGTAATCTATAAGCCGAGTTAAGCTCATATAGTAGTTAATGTAGCAGTGAAGGCAAAGAAAATTGCAGGTGTTTATTTAGCGTCAACACTGATATAATAGCTTTTCTGATTTTGACGAGATAGTCTAGACAGCGCGTCAACGGGTGCTATCTCTCAAGCTAAATAGGTTAGTTCTGCTTGTATAAAGGGCAGAGTCAATTAGATTCACCCATGCAATGTGAGTGCTTATTCAACTATGTATGCCTTTCTTCGTCCGTTCTTATTTAACACCGATCCTGAAAAAGCCCACGAAATCACGTTATCATTACTCGAAAAATCGCAAAAATTTGGGATGCTCGGGTTTTTGTACGGTAAGCAAGAATTGACGACAGAATGTATGGGGTTAACCTTTACCAATCCGGTTGGTTTGGCAGCCGGGCTTGATAAAAACGGCGAATATATCGATGCGTTAGCGGCATTGGGTTTTGGCTATATCGAAATTGGTACGATTACCCCAAAACCACAGCCTGGCAATGACAAACCCCGTCTGTTTCGTATCAAAGAAGCCCATGCTATTATCAATCGCATGGGATTTAACAATAAAGGCGTCGATTATCTCATTGAGCAAGTCAAGCGTGCAAAATATCAAGGTATTTTGGGTATTAACATTGGCAAAAATGCCAGCACGCCAGTTGAAAATGCCCTAGATGATTATATTTATTGTCTTGAGCGCGTGTATCCTTACGCGTCTTATATTACGGTGAATATTTCCTCTCCCAATACCAAAAACCTGCGTGACCTGCAAAGTGGTGATGCGCTCACGGCGCTGCTTGATGGTATCAAATCACGCCACAGCCAACTCGCTAGCCAACATCAGTATTATGTGCCATTAGTGCTGAAAGTTGCCCCAGATTTGGAAGAAGACCAAATTGATTATATTGCCAAAGAATTGGTGCGTTTTGATATTGATGGGCTGATTACCACCAATACCACCCTAAGCCGTAATGGGGTAGAAGACTACAAAACCAGTCAAGAAGCAGGCGGGCTATCAGGTCGACCACTGAGCCACCGTAGCACCCAAGTTCTTGAGCAGTTTGCTGAACGCTTACCGAGCTCAGTGGCGCTTATTGGCGTAGGCGGTATTGACAATGGTCAACGTGCGGTTAAAAAGATTGAAGCAGGTGCGGATTTGATTCAGCTCTATAGTGGTTTGATTTATGAAGGACCTGAGCTCATTCAAACCTGTGTGGAAGCCATTGACGGTTATCGTTTAAGCCAACATTCACCTTCTACTTTGTAAATCCCATGATACGAGCTTAACCTGATGACTTTGTTAGATATGCTAGTGTTGTTTGTATTGTTTATGGGGTTGTGGCAGGGATTTAATAATGGCTTGATGCGCTCACTGGTGGGCATGTTTGGTTGGCTATTGGCACTGCTGCTAGCCAGTTATTTGGCAAAACCTTTAGCACCGTTTTTTGTTTCGCTGACTGGCTCAACTGGCCTTAGTATTATTGCGGCATTTTTGGCAATTGGCTTATTTGTCATCGTGGGACTGCAAATCGTATTATGGGTGATGAGTAAAACCTTGCAGGGGCTTAGACTGAGTATCCTAGATAAATTGGCGGGCGCAGGGTTTGGCTTGGTCAAAAATTTGGTCATTGTGTTGATGCTGCTCAGTTTATTGGCGCCTTTTGTCAGTCAACGTGACTTTTGGCAGCAGTCTAAGTTTGCCAATGCGCTACTGCCAATGGCACCTTTTGCCACACAAATCACCCAACAGCTTGCTGCCAATCTGGGGAAAACCGCTTTCGAAGGAATAGGGCAAATGGGCAATAGCATTGGTAAGTTTGACTGACGGCTAAAGTATTGTAATTGTCAGCCGGCAAAAAAGCTAGTTTCATTCAATTTTCATCAGGTCTCTTTTCATCAGGTCTCATAGCCATCGGTGAAAAATTAAAGGGGTAAAATATGTGTGGAGTTGTCGGTATAGCCGCTCACAGTGAAGTTAATCAAATGCTATACGATGCGCTGACTATGCTGCAGCATCGTGGGCAAGATGCCGCGGGTATTGTGACATGTCAAGATGGCCGTCTGTTTTTGCGTAAAGAAAATGGCATGGTGCGCGATGTGTTCATGACACGTCATATGATGCGTCTTGTCGGTAATCAAGGCATCGGGCATGTACGTTACCCAACAGCTGGTACGTCTAGCAGTGCGGAAGCTCAGCCTTTTTATGTCAATTCGCCGTATGGTATTACCTTGGCGCATAATGGTAATTTGACCAACGCAGAAGAGATTGCCAAAGAACTGTTTATGGAAGATATGCGCCATATTAATACCGATTCTGATTCAGAAGTCTTGCTCAATGTGCTAGCGCATGAGATGCAAAAACTCGGTATCCAGCATCCAAGCCCCGATGATATTTTTGAAGCGATGACATCCGTCTACAAACGTATCGAAGGCGCGTATGCGGTAGTCGCTATGATTACGGGCTATGGTATTTTGGCATTTCGTGACCCCAATGGCATTCGTCCGCTGATTTTTGGTCAACGATTAGCGGAAAATGGCGGTTTTGAATATGTGGTGGCATCTGAGTCAGTTGCGTTAACTGCATTGGGTTTTGATATCGTTCGAGATGTGAAGCCCGGTGAAGCGATTTTTATTGATGAAAACAATAACTTCTTTAGTCGCCAATGTGTCGAAGCCAAAGAGTTTAGACCTTGTATTTTTGAATACGTCTATTTTGCCCGCCCAGATTCGATTATTGATAATATTTCTGTTTATAAAGCCCGTATGCGTATGGGCGAGTCGTTAGCGCAGAAAATCATCAAAGAATGGGGTGAAGATCACGGTATTGATGTGGTTATTCCTATTCCCGATACCTCACGTACTTCTGCGATGGAACTGGCTCAGCATCTAGGCGTAAAATACCGTGAAGGCTTTATGAAAAACCGTTATATCGGTCGCACCTTTATTATGCCAGGTCAACAGCAGCGCAAAAAATCGGTACGTCAAAAATTAAGCGCGGTGCCTTTTGAATTTAGAAATAAAAACGTATTGTTGGTCGATGATTCAATTGTACGTGGCACGACTTGTCACGAGATTATCCAAATGGCACGTGATGCAGGCGCCAATAATGTGTATTTTGCCAGTGCCGCGCCACCGGTCAAATATCCCAATGTGTATGGTATTGACATGCCAGCGCGCAATGAGCTGATTGCCTCAGGTCATAGTGTGGAAGAAGTGTGTAAAATCATCGGCGCGGATCGTTTGATATTCCAAGATTTGGATGACTTGATTGAAGCGGTACAAGACAAACACAGCGATGCCAAAAAATTTGATTGTTCGGTATTTGATGGCAAATACATCGCCGGTGGTATTGATGAAGATTATTTGGATGAATTACAGCGTAAACGCAGTGATAAAGCCAAACAGAAAAAATCTGGCATACAAGACGTGGCTGATACGCCTGTGGATATCGTCGGGGTACAAACCGAGGTATAAGTTATCCTGCATAAAAAAAGCCCAAGTTGGGCTTTTTTTATGGCTATTGAAAACCTATCAGATTTAATCCCCATAAAAACCCGTTAAGGCTAGCAATCCCCACTAGCATACTTAGCAGTAATTGCTTTTTCCAATGATAGCTGAGCAACACCACTATCAGCGCTAATATCTCTGCCACAAGTAATGGTGATAAGCCCAGACTCATACTTATAGGCTTAGGCTGCTGCCAATGCAAGGAAGTTAAAATCAACAGCGTCATCACGGATAATGGCAATGCTTTATTCACCGCGAGCAACAAGGGGGCATCCAATAATCGCTTTGGCAAAATTATCGGGGTCAAGCGGGTGAGAAAAGTCACCAACGCCATGGCAAAAGTAGCGGCGATTAAATAAACGTTATCAGGTGGTGTGTTCATAATATTCTAACGATTAATGGATAAATTTTTTGGCGGTTGAGCTGTCAGGTAGTTTGAACTGTCAGAGAGTTTGCTCATGAGCAGATTTATTGCCCATAAAAAAGTGGATGATAATGAGTCCCAAACTCACGCAAATCGCTGATAGTAGCAACCAATCGGATATAAAATAAAACGCCACTATAAATGCAATGATGGCGATGAAAATGGGATAGTAAGCCTTGACCGCTTTAAACTGCTCGTAGGCTAAAATAGCAAATAAGCACACTAACGCAAAATCCAAATGGGGTACCCAATCATTGAGCCCTTCACCCAGCAAAATCCCCAATATGGTACCGATAACCCAATAACACTGATTGAGTAAACTCACAGGTAGTATCAGCCTTTGGCGTTCATTTTCATGAAGGGTGGTTAACACGGAAAAAGTTTCATCGGTTAACGCAAACAAGCAATAAAATCGACTGATAGGATTGGTTGGTAATTGTTTTAACAAAGGAATGGCATAAAAAGCATGGCGCAAATTTATCGCTAAAGTATTGCTGGCGATGGTTGAGATTCCAACCCCGCCCGCTAACAGCGTAATAGAAGCATATTGCGCCGCACCCGCATATAACACCACACTAGATAAAATCGCCGCCCATATAGGAAGTTTTGCTGCCACAAACAACACGCCAAAGGCAATCCCTGCGGGGATATAGCCCATTGCTACAGGAAAGCTTACTTTAAATGCCTGTTGCCATAACCCATTTTTCATTAATTCATTGTAAGCCCCCGACCATACCCCTATTGAGGTGGTATCCAGACATGTGGTAGCAGC
>NZ_DALZEG010000015.1:0-37661 GCF_031979465.1 Moraxella sp. CTOTU46934 | reverse complement strand
TGTGGTTCGCCCATGTGAGAGTAGGTCATCGTCAGCTCCCTATTCCAAAACACCCCCCTTACTGTTGTAAGGGGGGTGTTTTTTTGCATTGTAGTTTCTCAATATGTTTTATATTTGGTATTGTCGGAGACCACGCTAAGACACTACCTTTATGAAAACCAAACAACAAAACACAAGTGTCGTAAAATCCGGTATAAACGTAAGAAGGATGGCATGTCAAAGCTTGTCCGATGTACTGTTAAATTCTTTATAAATTAGAAAAAGTGTGGCAACTACCACACTTTTTAACGATAAATAAAATACAAGTTTTTTGGCGATTATTTTGATAAATCTATCGCATAATCTGCCAAGCCTTTATTTGAACCATCGTCATTATTTACGACACTAATATTGGTTAATCCTGCTTTTTGGGCAAAGTCAATTTTGTTTGCACTCGATTTAAAGGTTACAGGACCCGCTGTTTTTACTTTGGCAAACCGCCAGCTACGACTGCTACCATTATTGGTTAATGATAAATTCTTAGCTGCTTTGATGTAGTTAATCAGGACATCACGATTGGCATCAGGTGATTCAACCACATTGGTACTATTGATGCTGTAGTACTCCTTTAGACCTGATGCACGATAGTTATTGGTTGCGATGATAAATGGTGCGTTGTCTTCAATCGGCTTGCCTTTGTAGGTTAAGTTTTGGATACGGCTACCGATAGGTTTAGTCACATCAATTTCATATTGCACATCGGGTGAGGTAAACATATCAAAGTTATACCCAGGAAAAGTGCTGATTAACGCTTGTGGCGTAGTAAGGCTTGGGTTTATTTGATTAAAGCGTTTGGCAGAATTCTCTAGCCATTTTTTGATATCACTGCCTTGTATTTTTACTGCAAACACGGTATTTGGATACAGGTACAAATCAGCCGCATTGTTAATGGCGATATTGCCTTGCGCGACATCCGTATAATCTGAACCCCCTGCAAATCCGCTTTTAAATGGGGCACTCACCGATAAGACAGGGATATCTTTATATTGTGGCAAATTGGCGTTAATATAATCGCTAATATAGTTGGCTTGCGCTTGGTTGACCACTTGAATCGCTGACACATCACCCACATCAGCAAAGTAAGAAGTCATTGAGAAATCGGATGTACCGATTGGGGTTTTGACATAATTAATAGTGGCATTATGTTCTGCCTGAATTAATTGAGCCACTCGCGGGTTGGCTGCTACAAAAGTTTTATCAGCATTTTGGATAGTACGCACTTCCACTTTGGTATTGTTTTTATTGACGACCCATTTTTTGCCATCAAAGGTTAGATTCAATTTGATGACCCCTAACCCTTTGCCCCAAAAACTTGGCATGACAGCAGGTACGTTGTTTAATAAGCCATTAACTTTATCAATACCTGCCTGGTCTAAGCGGGTGTCTTTGCTACTAGCATCAGGAAACACTTGATGTGTGTGTCCCATCAAAATCGCATCAATACCTGCCACTTGCGATAGATGCCAACTGGCGTTTTCCATCGTTGGGCTGTATGGGGATGTATCAATCCCACCATGCGACAAGGCGACAATGACATCTGCACCTTCACTTTTCATTTGTGGCACGTATTTTTCTGCCATTTCTTTTGCACCGGCGGTGGTGACTTTGCCGTCTAGCCATTTTTTGTCCCATTGCATAATACCGGGTGTGGTAAAGCCAATGATGCCAATTTTTAGCGGTACGGTAACCGTCTTACCCTCTGGTGTGGTTGCCGTAAAAGTTTTGGTAATGATTTTATAAGGCTTAAACAGCGGCTGATTATTGCGAGAACTAATGACATTGGATAAAACCAAGGGGAAGTCAGGTCCTTTACAAGCACTGGCACTTGCGGTTATGCCATCAACATTAAACTGACTGCCTGTAATTTGATTAAGATAGTTCAACCCATAGTTAAATTCATGGTTACCAATCGTACCTGCATCGTATTTTAGGTCATTCATAACCTTATAAATGCCCAAGGTTTCGTCGCATTTGACAGGGTTCACCGTTGCTTGATAGTCACCTAAAGCACTACCTTGAATGGTATCACCGTTATCTAGCAAGATATTATTGGCAGATTCACTACGAGCGTTATCGATAAGCGTTGCGGTTCGCTCAAGCCCCAAACTTTTGTCTTCTGTCAACTTGTAATAATCATAACTCATGATATTATTATGTAAATCTGACGTTTCAAGAATAGTAAAGTTAAGGTTCGTATTGGTAGCGATTTGCTGTGGTTTAGGGTCATTACTATCATTATCATTGTTATCACAAGCAACAAGTGACATGCTTGCTACAATCATGGATGTGGTAAGGCAAATGCGCTTGATTTGCGTATTCTTATAATGATGGTTTTTATAATGATGGTTTTTATAATGATGGGTTTTATAATGATGGGTTTTATAGTTCATGATAGCTCACTAAATTAGGCTCAAATAAGAGCGTTGATAAATTTGTGAAATATCATAGAAAGGTTGCGTGACAAAATGATGAATAGTTAGGGGTTAATAAAATTCACTGCCCTCTGCCTACCGTCAAGTGACACTGCAAACAACCAGTTGTTACGACCAAGTACTCACGTATGCATCTGATTGTCTGCCCAATTCTTGGATAACCCTTAGCTTGCTCGCCAATACACCTTAAGTACGCTATTATCTCGACTTAACTGTAATAACTCATCCAATAACAAACGCAGTTTTTTCGTTGTTGTGGCTTCAAGCCCACCCCAGATGTGGTCAATTTTGTGAGGATGTTGTTGCAAAAAATTTTGTAGGGTCGTAAAAATCTGCGTATGGGGCAGTTGGTTATCATTCGCCACAATTGGCAACACCGTTGCAGGATACTGGGTTAAAACGTCTTCTAAATAAGCCAAATCTAGCGGGCTTTGCAAAAAGGTCAGTATAATCGGCGGTATTGTCTGCTCGGTCATTGGCGACTGCTCTAACAGTCTGGCTACGGTCGGTAGTGAGGTTTCATCAGCGATTAATAGACTTTGTCCCTGTGGCTGATTAACACCGAGATGATCGATTTTTTCGGGGAATTCTCGCTCACTGGTAAACACATCGCCTGTTTTTAACGATTTTACCCAGGTTTCGCCAAGACTGATTTCGCCGTTTTTTTCTCCATGACAATAGATATCTATCCAAGCAAGGTTTTGCGTTTCGCCGTTTTCATTCACGGTTTGCCATGCCTTGCGAAGCGTATAATAGCGGTAGGGGCGGGGGTGTTTTTTTAGGTCGGTGTCGGGTAGTTTGACATCAAACAAAAACGCATAACCTGCCGGTAAATTGGATAAATCGCTATCTGTTTGCACTGTCAAACGATACATATGGTGACTAACCGCTTCCACGCTTTGCAGACAAAATTGACGCTGCTTGATGTCAATGGTTTTTTTACCTTGTTTGCGGTCACTGCGCTGCAATAAGGCGACATATTGGTCGTTGAATTTTTCAAGGGTTTGGGTCGGCTCACTAAATGCCAAAAGCTGATTGTCTAAGTGCGGCTCGTTTTGCGCAAATTGCAAATCCAAGAGCAAGCCTTGTTGATAGATTTGGCGCAAGGTCGCATTTTGCAAGGTTTTTTGCTGAACCTTGGTTAAGTTTAGCAAGCCTAACGCCATGTGCTTCATATCATCGCTGTGGTCTTCGTTGATGTGATCGATGATGTCGGCAATTTCGGGGTCATCAAATAAAGTCAGATTTTCTGGGTGCATAGAATGTAATTTTTGTTAAAGGGCGATAAGGAAAGGACTTGGGGTAACAAGTCCTTTGTTTAGATTTATGAACCTGATTAAAACTTCGCTGTTAAGCTAACACTGGCTTGTCGCTCTGCGCCCATCCAGCAATTGTTGCGGTCATAACAACTACCCACGTAGGTTTTGTCAAACAAGTTACTGACATTCAAGCCCACATCGAACATGCGGTTAATTTGATAACTGCCAGCCAAATCCACCAAGGTCACGCTTGGCAAAGTATCTGAGTTCTCTCTATCAATCTGCATCCCAGCGATGTGTCGCACACCCACTTGCACCGCGGTTTTGGCGTTGGGTTTCATACTTGCCCAAAGTGTGGCGTTGTGCTTGGCAATTTGTTGCGGGGTATTGCCAACCAGTTGGGGGTTAAACTCATCCTTGGTGATTTCGGCATCGACATAACCATAGCCGACACCCACATTTAACCAATCATTGAAACGATGATCGGCAGAAATTTCAAAACCTTTTGATGTGGTTTCACCTGTTTGGGTTTGTTTGGTCCAGTCGATGGCAGTGACCTTGTCATTTTTGCGCGTGATATCGTAGGCAGACAGCGTGGCTTTGGTGGCTTTATCCGCTGAGCTGTATTTTATGCCGACTTCAACTTGATTGGCGGTGGTGGGCTTAAATGCTTCACCTGTAATATAGTTGACGCCCAATAAGGGTTGAAATGACTGAGCGTAGCTGACATACGGGGCAAACCCATTGTCAAGTTGATACAGGGCGGACAATCGCCCGGATGTTTGCTTGGCTTCGTTGACGGTGGTTTTTGTATCGCTACCTGTGGCAGTGGTTTTGGTGGTGCTTTTATAATCATCATGGCGTAACCCTGCGACCACAGTGAGCTTGTTCCATTGCATTTCATCTTGTAGATAAACGCCGAATTGACTTTGCTCAATATCATCGGTTTGTTGATAGCCTGTCAAACTAAGGGCAGTTTTGCTAAATAACTCATAATCAGGATCGCTTAAATCGATGATGGGTATGCCATTGTACATGGCGTCTGCGTACTTAGCGGTGCTGTCAGTTTTTTGATAGTCCACACCCAATAGCAAATTGTGCGAGGTATTATCGGTAATCAGACTATAAGCCAATTGGTTATCGGTTGCCCAGTTGGTCATTTTTTCATCGGTCGTGTAGGCGGTGCGTATAAGCTGGCTGTCTGAGCCCTCGCTAAAGCCTTGATGGTAGGTGTTTTTTTGTTGGGCATCGGCATCGGTATAACGCAAGGTATGTTTAAAGGTTAACAAATCATTGATTTTCCAGTTGATGGTCTCGCTTGGCATAAAGACTTTTTTACTAAAATCATTCCATTTATCGCCGGCGTAGGCATCCGCGTCCAACTTACCATAACTGGCTTTATACACTGTGCCAACGCTTGGTAGTGGGGTAGAAGGAACTTGATGAGGGTCATCTTGATAATACAAATTGGCAAGCACCGAGATATTGTTGCTCGGTTTGTATTCGATAGAGGGATTGAGTAGCACCCGTTTTTCTTCGGTCGTTTGCATTTGTCCGTCTTTTTCACGGGCTAATGCCACCATGCGATAATTGGTGCTATCGTTAATAGGACCTGTGCTGTCAATGGCGATTTCTTTAAGATTATTGGTGCCTGCCCGTAGTCTGATTTCGTTTTCGGAGGTACTTTTTGGGGTTTTGGCGATTTGATTGACCATGCCGCCCGGCTCATTATAGCCGTACAGTGACGAAGCAGGTCCCTTGAGCACTTCCACAGCTTCAGTTGCATAGATATCAACTTGGGGCATCAGATTCCACGCCCCATCATACGGCAGCCGCATCCCGTCATAAAAGTTGGAATAATTCTTAAAACCACGCAGGGTATATTCATCAAAGATGCCAACCGTCCCACGACTTTCGCTACTGACACCTGGCTCATAACGCAGCGCACTCGCGACACTGTCTGCTTGGCGTTGCTGCAATGTCTCTTGCTCGATACGAGAATAACTCATGGGGGTTTTTTCGGGGTCAAGGGCGGTCTTGGTAGCGGTGGTGCGGTAAGCATCACTACGAATGACCAAGGTATCTAATGTGGTTTCAGGTGCTTCTTCGCTATTGGTCGCAACGTCTGCCAGCACTTGATTGGTAAAAACATGGCTGATACCTACTGCTAAAGACGCCCGTATTGCTACTGATAAAAAAGATAAACGCATAAGTGACCCCGCCCTAATAAATAATTACAGAAATTTACAGTATGTTAAAAGTAATGAAAATAATAACAATAATCATTCTCATTTGCAATTATATTTAATCCGCTTTTACGAGGTTTTAGCGCAGGTCGAATAGATTCTTAATGCTCACCAATCACTGTAATGGCATCTAGACTGGCTTTTTCGCGTTGCAAACCGGTCAGCTCGCTGAGTTCGCCATTTTTCATCATCAACAATCTATCCGCTTTTTCAAAATAGCTGTCATCATGACTGATAATAAACAGCGTTTTGCCCATTTTTTGCAACATGGGAATAATATGGTGATAAAACACACGGCGATAGGCAGGGTCTTGGTCGGCAGCCCATTCATCAAGCAGTAAAATAGACTTTTCTTCGGCGACAGCAAGCAGCATGGCAAGGCGTTTGCGCTGCCCTTGCGAAAGTTCGGTGGCGCTAAGTTGGTTATCGGTGACGCTGACTTTTTCTTTGATGGCTAAAATATCTAGCCAATTATCGATTAACTCGGCATTGGGCGTATTTTGCGCGCTTCCCATCACAGTTTTAAACAGATAAAAATCGCTATAAATCGCTGAAAATAACTGGCGATAATGGGGGTAATGTTCTGAGGCGACAGGCTGGTTATCGATAAAAATACCGGAATTTTCCGCAAATTTAGGCTGATATAACCCTGTGATGAGCTTGGCAAGTGTGGATTTTCCGCTACCATTGGCGCCAATTAAGAACACCACTTCGCCGCGTTTTAACGTAAAGTTGATATGCTTTAAGCCAAAATTTGCGCTATTGTCATAGTGATAATTTATATTTTTAAAAGTAATGACTTGCCAATTTGGGGTTAAAATTTGGGTATCAAAATCTGGGCTATAGTCGGCAAGCTGTAATGATTGTATTTTTTCCAAGGCAACTTTAGCCGTTTGCACGGTGGGAAATGCCCCAATCGCCATCAGTAAAGGCGACTGGATAAATAATACGGTGAGGGCAAACGTAGTGGCGGTGGCGGTATCTACCCAGTGATAAATATTGGCTAGGGCATAAATCACCCCAATTACGGCAAACATCATAATATTTGACCAGCTTACGGCTGATAAATGAAAAGTATCGGCTTTGACAATATGGTTGAAATAGTCGCTTGCGTGGCGTTGATAATCATTGGTAAATAGACGTTTGGCACGTTCACGATTTAAGGCAAGTTCTTTTCGTCCATCAATCACCGCTTGATAATCTTGATACAGTGCATCATTGATTTCTCGTAATGTGGCTAAATGGGCATACACATGACCAACGAGTTTACTGCTGATAAAAATGGTCAGCGTAATACACCCCATGACCACAAGCAGCATTGGCAGAGATAAAAACCCCAAATAAACCGCGGTCGCCGTGCAAATAATCACCCCTTGCACCAGCTCAGGCAAGCGTACAAACGCCACAGTAATCGACTGCACATCGGTAGTTAAGCTGGCTAACAGCTTGGCACTACCGATTTTTTCGATTTGGGCGATTGAAGTATCTAAGATACGTTTTATCAGTTGCGAACGTAATTCAAACACAAAGCGATGCCCTAACTTAGTCAAGGCAAGCTGTGACATAAACGTTGTCGCTAATAAACCCATAATCGCTACCAAAAACACCGCTAATATCTGCCAACTGCCTAAGAGGGGATTATCAGTGCCGACTGCTGCGATTAAAAAACGGTTAATAAAGGCGATAATAGCGACATTCACCAAGGCATTAAGCAGATTGAGCAAGATGACTTTGATAAAGGCAAAGCGGTGCTGTTGCCAGATAAGGGTCATAAGGGGCATGGTAGTAGGGAGCATGTATTTCCTGTTTAGCTTTTATTTTTTAGGCAGTCTCAAATAAAAATCGGACAAAGCAAGCTTTATCCGATGGCAAACGTTAACAATGGGTAAAATTAAAAATCAAAGGTCGCTGACAGCTTCAATGTGCGTGGCTCACCTAAGGTAAGATAGCCTGCACCGTTGTCACCTGCGGTATTTTCATAACCGCCTACCGATGACCAGTAGTCTTTATCGGTGACGTTAGCAATCACCCCTTTGAGCGTGACTGCTTTACCAGCAAGTTGGGTTTTATATCTTGCGCCCAAATCCACAGTGGTATAGCCATCGACTGTTAGGGTGTTGGCATCATTGGCGTAACGTTTGCCGGTATGAATGACATCGCCTGTTAAGGTTAAGCCATCTACTTGGGGTAAGTCATATTCTAGCCCTAGATTCAACAGGTGTTTTGCCGCACCGATAACTTGCTTCCCTTCAGTGGCATCGCTACCGGTGTCTTTTTGCTCGGTATCAAGGAAGGTCATGCCGCCTAGCACTCGCATATTGGCGGTGGGTTGTCCATATACATTGAGCTCAATGCCTTTATGTTGGTTTTTGCCATGCGCTTCAAAGGTAGTATCAACGGTAGTATAACGCGGCTTGTTGGTTTGAAAAGCGGTGAGACCTGCACCGATAACGCCGCGGTCGTATTTCACGCCGATTTCGCTTTGTTTGGTGACGTACGGTGACATGGCTTGACCTGCATTGGTCAGCTCAGTTGCTACGCCATCGATGGTGGTGATGAGTGGGGCATTTTCGCCTTTGCTGAGGCTTTGCATATAGTTAGCAAAGACTGACCATTCATCGCTAGGGCGATATAATAGGGCAAACGCAGGCGTGGTTTTACTTTCTTTATATTTGCCATTACTGGCTTGGGTGGTGGGGTCAAAACTTTCATCTTCAATGGTTTGGTGTCTTGCCCCCAAGGTCACTTGAAGTTTATCATCCATGAAGGCTAGGGTGTCTGCCAATGCCACACTGGTGAGGGTGGTTTCGCCTGTCTTAGTAGGATGGTCGATATCGCCACCTGCCAACGCCGCTGCTGACCAGCTGGGTTTGGCGTACGAGGTTGGGTGATATAGATTGGTCGTTAGTGTGTTTTGCCAATCAAATTGATAAGGTGCTTTTATCTGTGATTTATAGATATTGCCAGACACTACCCAGTTATGGTTGATTTTGCCTGAGGTCAGTTTGCCACGAATACCGATTTCACCTGTGTTAATGTCGTCTTCACGGGCATTGTCAAAGCGGTAGGTGGTGCCATCGCCATTTAGATTAGTGACCGTCAAGTTAGCGAGCGAGTTCTCTTCTTCGCCATGACGAAAGCCATACGCGCCATACGCAGTCAAATTTGGGCTAAGGTCATATTCAGCCCGTAATGTGCCAAACACATCTTTTTCATTTGAATAACTCCACGGTTGCGACCAGTTGCTTTTGGCATCAGCGGCATTGGGTACACGGGTCAAACCTGACAAGGTGACATTGGTGCGTGTTTTTTGCAGTTCGTTATTTTGATAGCCCAAATCTGCCGATAACCGCATGTTATCTTGGCGATAATCTAAGCCCAAACCGACCAAACCCAATTTGGCTTTTTCATCATCGACTGCTGTACCGCCATCTTGATAGGCGACATTGGCACGCACACCGTACGCTTGATTTGCGCCAAACCGTTGTCCCACGTCTAGGGCAATTTTACCATTTTCGGCATTTTCGCTGCTGATAGTGACTTTACGAATCGGCGTTTGAGTGGCACGCTTTGGCAGCAAATTCACTGTGCCCCCTTTATTACTTCCCCCAGGCGCCATGCCATTTAGGAAGGTGCTAGCGCCACGTTGTACTTCGACCCGCTCAAATAGCTCACTTGCGATAAATTGACGAGGCATAATGCCGTATAAGCCGTTCATCATGGTATCGTCAGAGTTGGTGACAAATCCGCGAATGAGATAAGCTTCTTGAAAGTTACCAAAGCCACGAGCCACACGCACCGTTGAATCTTTTTTTAGGATATCGCCAACAGAATCCGCTTGTTTATTTAAAATAAAGTCATTGGTATAGGCCGTGGTCGAAAAAGGCGTTTCCATGGTCGATTTATTACCCAAAATACCGATACGGCTACCGGTGGCGACTTGCCCACCTTGATAGGCTGGCAGTAAACCAGTTTTTGACGCATCCGCACTTGCAGTGACCACGATTTCATCGAGTAGGGTTTCTGTGGCAGCATCCGTGGTATTTGCTTCTTCTGCCATCGCCGCGGTTGATAATAAGCCAATCGTACTCGCTGCCAAAGCCGAACGCACGGCTAAAGATAATAGGGATAAACGCATATTCAATCACTCAAAAGACAATAGATAAAACATTTTTGCGAATGATAACAATTATTATTTCTATTTACAATAAGTAATGATACCGTAACCAAAGAAGTTATGTTTTAATTTTTCATCCCTTTCATTAACCATAAAAAATATAAACCGCCTACGATGGAAGCGATTGTGCCCGCAGGTATTTCATAAGGAAAAATCGCATAACGTCCCACCCAATCAGCAATCAGCATCAATCCGGCGCCAAGGAGCGCTGATAAGGCTAATTGGTGAGGTAACTGCACCGCCCCGAGTGTCTTGGCTAAATGCGGCGTCATCAATCCAATAAAACTTAGCGGTCCAACCGCCAGTGTCGAAACAGTGCTTAACACCGCTACAAGGCTAAAAATCAGTATTTCGCTACGTCTTACTGATACGCCCAAACTGCGAGCCATCGTTTCATCTAGGCTAATCACCCTAAGCGGCTTTAGTAGCAAAAAACTGAGCAAAAATAACACTGTACCAATGACCATTAATGCCCACGCCGTTACAGGATAAGCATGATATGTTGTACCCGATAGCCAATTGAGCATCGCTTGTAAGCGAGGGTCGCCTGACAGTTTGATTAAAGTTAACATACCACCCATCAATGCAGAAATCGCCACACCCACGAGTAACAAGTAACTTGAGGATAGCCGACGAGCAAGCCACAAAACCAACAGTAACACCAAAGCCGCACCTAACAGTCCGCCCAATAACGGCAATCCCAATGCCCAAAAAGAATCGGTTGCCAGTCCCAGTATGCCTAGTATCACTGGACTGAGCACGAACACCAATACCACTCCCAATGCTGCACCCGAACTGATGCCCATGACTTCAGGACTTGCCATCGGATTTCGAGTCAAGTTTTGTAATAGCACCCCTGCGGTAGCCAGCATCAGACCTGTTGCCATTGCCGATAACGTACGCGGCAGGCGAAAATTTTCGATAAAACTTGCCTCGGTATGCCACCCAAAACTGCCCATCGCATCAGGGGAAATATGTAATACACCTACCGTCACAAGCAGCAACAACCCGACCGCAACCACCCAAAAACCGCCACCAAAATATCGGCGTTTGCCGACCAATAGGCTAGGGCTTTGTTCGGCAATCATGGGCTGTTTACTTTGTCGAATGACCAACCAAATAATCAACCCGGCACCTAATATTCCTGTGACCGACCCCACAGGCAGCGTTATATTAAATAATGGTTTGAACAAGGGTGACAGCAGCGTCACAATGTTATTAGTGAGCCATAACAACATCGCCCCAAAGGCAAATCCTGCCAGTAATCGTTGTCCAATCGGGCGAATCGCTACTACATTAACGACACTTGCCGCAGCCAAACCGACAAAACTTAAAACGCCCACGCGGCTTACCACGCTTGCCGTGACTACTGCAACAAGGGTTACTACCAGCATACGCACGGCAGCCACAGGTACTCCCAAGGCTTTGGCTTGGCGTTCATCAAGGCTCATAATGGTTAAAGGTTTGACCAAAAATAACAAGATAACGGGCAAGATTAGGCTTATTAGCACAAAAAACTGGCTGTTTTGCCAACTGGTTTGGGTTAAGTTACCGCTTTCCCATGCCATAACGCCCATTACCCTTTCTGAGAAAAAAATCATCAACAGTGAGGATATAGCAGAAAACAAAATATTGACCACCAAACCACCCAAAATGAGCACCACAGGATTCATACGACTGTTGGCAGCAATTGCAAACACCAAGCCCATACTCAGCAATGCGCCAATAAATGCCACCCAAAAGCTACCATACAAGCCAAAACTGGGAAAAAACAGCGTCACAATTAATAAAGCCAATTGTGCCCCTGTCCCTACCGCAAGCGTACTATCTGAAGCAAGGGTGTTTTTGACCAATTGCTGTAGCAAGACACTGACTACGCCCAGTAATCCCCCGGCAAATATCGCCACTAACATAGTCGGCAAAATTTGTAACTGCGCCACCATTTGCGCTAAAGTTAGCGACTGTGAACGGGCGAATAATAACCCCAAGGCATCATGCCAAGTAGTTTTAAAAACTAAAGCCGTGGTCATTAAAACCAGCGACAATAAGCCAATAAAAAACCAACAGGCAGGGGCATTAAAGGGCTTGATAATTCGCTGATTATCTCGCTGGTTATGTTGTAGCCTAGTTTTATTACCCATGCGCTTTGCCCCCTAACCAATGAGCCTGATTTAATCGCTCGCCAAATACCACCATAGAAGACACACCGCCATACAGCCAAATCGGCGGTAATACTGCCATACAGCGACTATTGTTAGCCCTTGCGCCATAGCCTAGCCGCTGCCACAGCAAATTCTTGGCTAATTCTTGACGTAGCATAGGACTAAACGGCTCAACCACTACCAAACAGGTATCATCATCAAGTTTTGCCAAATCACTCAATGCCAGCGAATTAAATCCCCAAAGATTGCCTTTACCCATCTGATCTTCAAGTGTAATCAAATTTAACCCCATCACCTCAAATGTCGGTCGAAACAGACTATTGTTGGTATAAATCCGCAAATTATTGCTATCGGCAAACTGCACCACCGCAATTTTTTTGATGTGAGGATGTGTTTGGCGAAATGTCGCACCAAGCTTGCCAAGCTGTTTTTTTGACTGGGTTAAAAATTGCTGGGCGCGCTGCGGCTGATGAATAATTTCACCCAGCTGAAGTGTCGGTTCAGCATAGTCCTGCCAAGTCGCTATCGCGTTTTTTGACATAAAACTCACCGACTTATGGGGTGTGTTGCCGTAAGCAGGTCTTAGATGAGCATAAAAATCATTATCAATAATCACAATATTGTTAGAAGATGAGGTGAGTTGGGCAAGCCGTTCAAAGTTTGGGGTGAATCGTTCCCCAATATCGATAATATCACTTGGCAGCGCGGGCGTCCCCACCCATTCACGGTAGCTTTTGGTATCGCCTGTGGCAATCGGTGGATAGCCTAGGGCGGTGAGTGTCGAAGCCACCGCCCAATCAGGGGTGATGACTTTGACGCTGTGAGCCTCTGCGGGGGGCGCTTCAAGCTTTAAATCCCGCTGAGGCTGGCACGCTGTCAAAAAAAACAAAACAATTAGCAAGCAAAAAGCTCTCATCACACCACCGCCACTTTATTACCGGTGACTGGGTGACTTAATAAATGCAAATTGATACCAAAAATCTGGTCAAGCACTTGCGGTTGCATGGTACTGGCGATATCACCAACATGACAAAGCTTGCCGTTTTTTAACGCAATAAACTCATCACAAAACTGTGCCGCAAGATTAATATCATGAATAATAATCACAATCGCCTTGTTTTTCTGCCGTGCCAAATCACGAATGAGACGCAGTATTTCAACTTGATAGACGATGTCGAGCGGGGCAAGTGGTTCATCAAGTAGCAAATAGGGCGTATCTTGGGCGATACACATGGCAAGCCATGCCCTGGCGCGCTCCCCTCCGGATAGCGTTGCCACTGATTGCTCGGCAAACGGCGTGACTTGGGTCAGCGCCATTGCTTCACGCACCTTAGTATGGTCTTGTGGCGTAGGCTTTTGTAGCCATTTTTGATAAGGGTATCGCCCTAACATCACCAGTTCGGCAACGGTAAATTGACTGGCATCAGGCAATTTTTGCGGTAAATAGGCGACTTGTTGGGCGAGGGTTTTTGGCGGTAAATCAAAGATTGATTTGTCAGCAAAATCCGGTAATAAAATCTGTCCGCTAGTGGGGGTGGTTTCCCCTGCCAAAGCTTTAATTAAGGTCGATTTACCCGAACCGTTATGCCCAATTAAGGCATAGATTTTTCCCTTCTCAATGGTAACATTGATGTTGTTTAAGAGGGTTTTTTGTTGGCGCATGACGGTAAGCGATTGGGTGGTTAGCATGAGTTGACCCGGGTCAAAGTTTTAAAATAGCAAATCATAGCATTGATGATAATAATTATCATTAATTTTTATAAATAAGAATTAATATCATTTAAGATATTGATAACGATTCTCATTCACACTATAATACAGCGATTTCAAAAGTTTCCCTAAACATACAGCGCTATAACTATGTCTATCCAACGTCACGCTAACTTTAGTCCAGCCCATTTCTCAAACGATATTAGCAGCATAGTCGATAAAAAGTCGGGCACGTTGGCACTGATTGGTGTATTGAGCTTACATGGTATCGTAGCGATTAGCTTGGCAAATATGGCAACGCCTGATATCAAACCGCCCAAAGTCACGCCACCGTTAGAAATTAGCTTTATCGCGCCACCACCTGCGCCAGCCAAGCCTGAAGAGATGACGGTAACAGCCGAGCCACAACCAATAAAACAACTACCTAAGCCCGTCGAAAAGCCAAAAGAAAAACTAGCAGAAAAACCAAAAGAAAAGCCGATAGAAAAACCCATCAGCAAGCCTATCGAGAAAACAGTCGAAAAACCGATTCCTCAACCAATTGCTAAGAAACATGTAGAACAACCGATTAAACCGTTACCCGAACCGTCGAAACCAGCAGAAAAACCGATCGTCAAGCCGCCACAAGTTGACCAAGACATTGTCATGGCAAGGCAACTAGCCCTCGCCAATGAGCGAGCCGAACAAGCGCAAAAACAACAACTTGAACACCAGCAAGCACTCGCCAGACAGCAAGACTTAAAACAACAACAAGAATTGGAACGGCAACAAGAATTGGAACGCCAACAAGCGCTTGCACGGCAAAAAGCGTTGGACAACCAATTAATTGAACAACAAGAGCGCGAGCGCAAACAAGCAGAAATAGATCGTCAAAAAGCGTTAGCTGATGCCAAAGCCAGACAAGCAGATGAAGCTAGGGCGAAAGCTGAAAAGGCAAAACAACAACAAGCCGACAAGGATAAAGAAGCGCAACAAGCGCAAAATAATTCACCTGTGAGCTTTTCGGCAGGGCAAGCAAGTTGGCGGCGGCAACCTAGCTTTAGCTGTCATAGTGAAGACCTGGAAAACGGCGCATTAACAGCGATTATTCGCTATACGGTGGACAAACAAGGCAATCCAACCAGCGTCACTTTAGCCAAATCGACCGGCAATGTCAGAGTCGATAGACAACTGTCTATGCAGGCTAAGAGCGGCAAATTTAACCCCTTTACCAAAAATGGTGTACCGGTGGTGGGTATTGTCAATCTACCGGTTCGCTGTCAATAAAGATGATTATTAAAAAAATCCGTTTTTCATAAAGCTTATCCCCGTACAAATTGCTTTAACCAATATCACTTGCCTATTGTAGATATAAAAAACCCTCTAAATAAGCTATTTAGAGGGTTTTTCTTAGAGGTTTTTGATAGCTAATGAATTAATTGTATTCAATCACAAAATCTTCAGTGGCTACGCGTACTTTTGCCATAGGCGCAATCCAATCACGTGCTGGATCTGAGACACCCACGTATATGATTACGATGCTTTTTAGCCCCAGTTTCTCTAAACCTAATACCTCGTCAATCAGCTTAGGATCAAAGCCTTCGGCAGGGCAACTATCTACTTTAAGCTCTGCTGCTTGAGCTAACGCAAGTCCCAAGCCAATGTAAGCTTGGCGAGCGATATGTTCAAAATTTTCGTCTGCGCTTTTTTTGGCCACACTTGCTTTGAGCATGGAAGTATAGCTATCAAAACGACCTCTAGGTAAGCCACGCTCATCTGTGGTCATGTCATACACGGTATCAATTTTTTCGGCGCTATAATCCTGCCAACCTGCAAAAACAAGCACGTGAGAACATTCTTTCATGCAGTCAGGATTGAGCGCACCCGCCACTAGCTGCGCTTTGATGGCTTGGTTTTTGACCACGATAACTTTAAAGGGCTGCAATCCCGATGAGGTGGGCGCCAGTCGGGCGGCTTCGATGATTTTGTCGATATTTTCCTGACTCACGCTTTGGTTTGGATCAAAGGCTTTGACGGCATGGCGCCATTGTAAATTTTCAATCAGTGACATGAAATATTCCTAATCTAGTGATAAAACTATAACGATAATAGTAGAGCGATAAAAGTTATTGTCCGAGCCTTTAAAGCAAGCTAAAGAAAGCTCGATGTTACTAATTTTGTCATAGGCTGTTAGAACGCTTGAAAGGCTTTCAACTTGCTCAACAAAACGGTAAATGTGCCCAAATGAGTCTTTGACATTTGAGCACGCCGCTTGCAATGGCAATTATGTTAAATTGATTATGCCACTACTTGGGTATGCAGACGTACGTCAACATTGCCACGCACCGCATTGGAATACGGGCAGACTTTGTCCGTCGTTTCCACCAAGTCTTTCGCTTGTTCTTCGCTGACGCCGCTAAGTTCAATATACAAATCGATGTCAAGCGCATAACCGCCTTGGGTATTCATGCCAAGCCCAACCACTGCTGAGGTTTTTGAGCTGACCCCTTCTAGCTTCATGCGCTGTGCCACATGAGTCAACGCATTGTCAAAACAAGCGGCATAACCCATGGCAAATAATTTTTCTGGGTTGACGCCTGTGCTATTTTGCTCAGGGGATTGTAAATCAAAGCCCAGTGAACCATCTTCTAGTGCAACGTGACCTGAGCGGCCGCCTGTTGAGGTAGCAGTTGGGGTTTTATAAAAAATTTTCATAAGAGTACCTTTTTTTGAATAATTAACTTGCGTGAATAAATGAAAAAATCGGCGATAGGCGTTATAACATTCGCCACAGTATTTAGGTTTTAATGTTTCGTTTGAAACAATTATATTTTACACAATATAATTTTCAGTGCCTAGACAAGGTAATAAAATTCTCACACGCTGCATACAAACTAATAACAAATGACTAAAAATGCTAAATCTAACGATACCCTGACAAGACGCATGATAATAGATAAGACGTAGGCAGATAGCGCTTAAGGCTAAAAATTTGTTTAATGGTTTTTGGGTGATAGATTGTAGGTACACACCTCTGTATGAGTCGAGCAGAGTTTCTGTGCTACTCGTTGTAGCAGATCTATTGCTTCGTCATCTAACTGCATGGCAGCTAACATAGCACTAGGAATGGACGCAGCTTGAACTTTTAGGGCATCCCCTTTGGCAGTGAGCGATATCTGTACCACCCGTTCGTCTTGCGTGGCACGCTCACGATGCACGAAGCCTTTGGCTTCAAGTCTTTTAAGTAAAGGGGTTAGGGTGCCGGTATCAAGGTCTAAAAAATCGCCCAATGAGCCGACAGTTTGTGGACTTTTTTCCCATAGCACCAGCATGACAAGGTACTGTGGGTAGGTCAAATCCAAGGCTTTTAGCAGGGGACGATAGTGGTTAGTGATACTTTTTGACAGTGAATAAATGGGAAAACATAACTGGTTACTAAGTTTGAGGGCATGAAGGCTCATCGTATTTTTTGGGACTCTAGAGATGAAAGGGTCATTGACCACTATAGGAAAAAACGCATCTTTGTGCAATCATTAACCACAGTTAGCGGTCTGCGAGGTCAAGCAGTTGATAGCCGATAGTGCATAATGTGACAAAGATAGCGGGTTAAATGACGGCATTTGTTTTTAAATTCATAATCTTGCATAATGGGTTTGGTATACTAAAAATCAAGGTGGGGATATGCTAATTGAGCCTTGGCACTGGCTAATTTTGGGGTTAGTGCTGATTATTCTTGAACTATTCTTGACCAGTTTTGTGAGTTTATCGATTGGTATGGCGGCGATTGTGGTGGCGGCTTTGTCATGGTTATTGCCGTTTAGCTGGTTTTTTTGGCTGATGGTATGGCTGATACTGTCGGTGATTTTTACTATCATTGGCTTTAAATTTATCAAGCCGTATATGCAAAATCGTACCACAGCAGGATTGGGTTCGGGGGTTATCATCGGGGAAACAGGCATGATTGTTCAAAGTCCGCAAGCAGATAAATTGGGCAAGATTCGTTTTAGTGTGCCAATTTTTGGGGCGGATGAGTGGGTGTGTCGTAGCCATCAAAGCGCACCGCTAGCGGTTGGCGATAGAGCCATTGTCGTGGATGTCATTGGAAATGAGTTGCTTGTAGAATCCACCAAGCATCAATAGGCATTAATAAGCATCAATAAAGGAATTGTCATGGAAGCGTTGAGCGGTATTGGTATTTTTCTGGTCGCCTTTGTGCTATTTACCCTTTATAAAGGGGTAAAAATCGTACCACAAGGGTTTAAATGGATTGTACAGCGTTTGGGTAAGTACCATCAGACCTTAGAGCCTGGGTTGAATTTTATCATTCCTTATGTCGATAACGTGGCGTATAAAGTAACCACCAAAGACATAGTGCTAGATATTCCATCGCAAGAGGTAATCACCCGTGATAACGTTGTGATTATCGCCAATGCGGTGGCGTATATCAATATCGTGCATCCAGAGCGCGCTGTATATGGTATTGAGAATTATGAGCAGGGCATCCGTAATTTGGTACAAACCTCACTGCGTTCTATCATTGGTGATATGGATTTTGACAGTGCGTTATCATCGCGTGACCAAATCAAAGCCGCGCTAAAAATGTCAATTTCTGATGATATTGCCGATTGGGGAATTACCCTAAAAACCGTGGAAATCCAAGATATTAGCCCATCAACCACCATGCAAATGGCGATGGAAGAACAGGCGGCTGCGGAGCGTCAACGCCGTGCTACAGTGACCAAAGCAGATGGCCAGCGCCAAGCGGCGATTGCAGAAGCCGATGGACGCCTTGAGGCGTCACGGCGTGATGCCGAAGCACAAGTGGTGCTGGCGCGAGGCAGTGAGCAATCAATTCGCTTGATTAGTGAAGCCGTAGGCGAGCGCGAGATTCCGCTGCTGTATCTACTAGGTGAGCAGTACATCAAAGCCATGACTGATATGTCAAAATCACCCAATGCCAAAACCGTGGTACTGCCGGCTGATATCTTAAATACGGTGCGCGGTATGATGGGGGAAGTGGGCGATAAAATCCACCGTCCTTGATATTTGGCTTGACTCAAATGCTGATTAAAACGCTGACTGAAACCGCATCACCTTGCGGTTTTTTATTCGCCAAAATTGGGTAATCATGACATTTTAGGATATACAGTATGCGTGAAATGAAAAATTTACTATTGGTATTACATACCCCATCAGATAATACCCAGCGATTAGCAGAAGTTGCAAAAACCGCCACACAGCTAGCGGATATTGATAACGTCACCGTGATTGTTAAAACACCGTTACAAACCCAAGTGGAAGATGTGTTAAAAGCGGATGCCATTATCATTGGCACAACCGAAAATTTTGGTTATATGGCGGGGCTGACCAAGGATTTTTTTGAGCGAATTTATTACCCGGTGCTTGAGCAAAAACAAGGACTGCCTGTGGCGTGTTATATCCGTGCTGGGCTTGACGGTACAGGTAGCAAACGCGCGGTAGAGAGTATCGTCACAGGATTGCGTTGGCGCTGGATACAACCGCCTTTAGTATTAAAAGGTGAATGGTCAAGCGCATTTGATGAGCAAGTCGCTGAGCTTACCATGGCAGTCTGTGCGGGTTTATCATTGAATATTTTATAACGGCTTTAGCATGATTTCCGAGTAAATTACTCAAGTTTTTTTCCGCGTGATTATCAAGTTTGTTATAATATCAACAATTTCACATTGTATGACACGCTGTAAGGATAGTTATGACCCGTAAGCCTGAACTTTTATGCCCTGCTGGCACTTTTCGTAATATGCAATATGCGTTTGCCTATGGCGCAGATGCCGTCTATGCGGGACAAGCACGCTATAGCTTGCGGGTGCGCAATAATGATTTTGATGAGGAAAATCTTGCCAAAGGGATTGCCTACGCCCATTCACTAGGCAAGCAATTTTATGTCGTGGTCAATATCCAAGCGCATAATGCCAAGCTTAAAACTTTTATCGAAGACATCCGCCCTGTGATTGAGATGAAACCCGATGCGCTGATTATGTCAGATGCTGGGATGATTATGATGGTACGTGAAGCCTTTCCAGAGCAGGTAATTCACCTATCGGTGCAGGCAAACGCGGTAAACTGGGCAACGGTCAAGTTTTGGAAACAAATGGGCGTTAGCCGCGTGATTTTGAGTCGCGAGTTGTCACTCAAAGAAATCGAACAAATCATCGCTGAAGTGCCTGACATGGAAATTGAGGTATTTGTGCATGGGGCACTTTGTATGGCCTATTCGGGTCGTTGCTTGCTGTCTGGCTATATCAATAAACGCGATGCCAACCAAGGCACTTGTACCAATGCCTGTCGCTGGTCATACAACACCTATAAAGCAGAAGAAAACGAAACGGGCGATATCGTGCCAACACAGCCTACCGCGCAGCCTATCAGCCAACCTATCAATAGCCCAGAGGTTTTTGTTCCTACTCAAGCCACGCAAGAAGACGCCATCCAAACTATCAATCTAAATGGTGATGTGGTGATGGGCGATGACTATGTACAGCAGCCATCGGATGAAGTGGTACTGATTGAAGAACAAGGTCGCCCAGGCGAATTGATGGCGATGTTTGAAGATGAACATGGCACTTATATTATGAATTCTAAAGACTTACGTGCCGTCGAGCTAGTGCCTGAGCTGACCCAAATGGGCGTGCACTCACTTAAAATCGAAGGCCGTACCAAGTCGCATTATTATGTGGCGCGCACCGCGCAAGTGTATCGC
This sequence comes from Moraxella sp. CTOTU46934, assembly GCF_031979465.1. NCBI lineage: Bacteria > Pseudomonadati > Pseudomonadota > Gammaproteobacteria > Moraxellales > Moraxellaceae > Moraxella > Moraxella sp. CTOTU46934. The sequence goes on along the minus strand of NZ_DALZEG010000015.1, from coordinate 16,918 downwards.
CAAGCGATTGATGATGCCGCAGCTGGTAAGCCATTTGATACCGGCTTAATCACCGCACTCGATGGGCTAGCCAATCGCGGCTATACCGAAGGCTTTTTACGTCGACACGTACATAGTGATTACCAAAACTATGAATATGGGTCATCAAAAACCGATCATCAACAGTTTGTTGCCGAGATTAGCGACATTACCCCAACACGCTTAACCTTAATAATTAAGAATAAATTGATGGTGGGTGATACCATCGAAATCATGACGCCACAGGGTAATTTGAGCTATCCCCTCAAAGAAATGTGGAATAAACAAGGTGAGCCGATTGATGGCGCTTTAGGCTCTGGCTGGGTGTGTCAAATCGCCAATCCGTTTAAAGAGATGCAAGATGATGTGTTGCAATTTGCGCTAATCATGAAAAGCGTCAGTGAGCCAATTTTTACCTAAGGTGGTCTTGTTGTCGCGGTATCAGGCATTAGGTTAAGGAATTTTTGTGGTTCACTCATACCAGCAAAATAAATCAGACACCATTTCAACGATTGTTGAAGCGGTGAATGTTGAAGCATTGCAGGATGCCCTAGCACTTCGGCGTAATGTGTTTATCCAAGGATATTTATCACAGGATTTTAAAACCATTGAGACGACTTTGGCGGACAACTTTCGGTTCGTTAACGGAAAAGCAATCCACACTCGCGAAAGCTGGCATGAGATTTTACAAAATTTATGGCAATCTCGAGACTGGCAGTCTCAACCGCTATTGCCTGACCGTGTTCGCTATCACTTTTTCTCACTCACCGAATGTATGATCACTTTGTATTATAAACATGAACCGACGGCAAATGTCATGCAGGAATTGTGGATGCAAGATGACAGTGTATGGTATATGAGGTATGGCGCCTAAGTGCGGTGTCAATCGTTAATCGCTAAAGGTATTAATTGCTAAAGGTAAAAACAGACTACAAGACATGGCATTAAAAATCACTTCCGACTGTATCAATTGCGACATTTGTGAGCCCGAATGCCCAAATGAAGCCATTAGCTACGACAATAAAGTACAAAAAACCTACGTCATCAATCCTGACTTGTGCACCGAATGCATCGGGTTCTATGATGAGCCAACCTGCGATAAAGTCTGTCCGATTGATTGCATCATCAAAGACGATGAGCGCCCTGAATCGCCCGAACAGCTGCTTGCAAAATATAAGCAAATTTGGCAAAAATAATACTAACAAAAAGTTGCGGTAAATGTTGCCAAAACATTTTACTATAAGTTAATCAATTTTTTTTGAAGTGATTACTGGCATTTTTTATCAAAAAACAACAATCTAAGTGACCTTTAAAGTGACATTCATGTTTAAAAAAAATAACAAAGCGACTGACCCTCAAGCACAGCAATCGAAGCGCTCACCACAGCCTCGCAAACAAAAAAACAAAGCTAAAAAGCGTCACGTTGTCGCGAAACTCATTGGCGTCGGTGTGACAGCCACAGCAGCAACGGGCGTAACTGCTGTCCTAGGCAGTTATGGTGCATGGCAATATGCTAAGCAGCAATATAAAGCGCGCCGTTTATATACCCCTGCCTTTAGTGGGGTTGTCACCAATCAGCATTTTAAAGGTAAGGTGCACAAGGTCGGTGAGTATTTGACCTTTGTCACCGATGGCGCTACCTATGCGCTCAATGACCCATTACTGCGTATCCAATCACTGTATCAGTCCAACAAAACGCCTACTGACAATCAAGCCAGTCATCAAACCAAGCTCATGGATCAGGTGCATTGTGATGACGTCACTATTGTTGCGGAACTCAGTGAAAAAGGACATTATGGCTATTTAGGGCATTTGGACTATCAGTTAACTGTGGTTGATACTGCAGATGAAGCCATAAATTTTTAATGGCGTTTTTTTAATAGAGTATAGTATCGCATTCGTGACATACGAATGATTGTAACCACCCAAGTTGAACCATCATCAAAGGAGCTGAAGATGACAACAAAATTTATCCCAAAACCCTATCGTATCGAGCGCAATGACTGCCAAGCCATGCTGATTGATATACAAGAAAAACTTGCGCCCCATATTGCCGAACATCGAAAATTACTCAAAAAAACAGCGATTTTGATTCAAGGTCTACAAGCGCTCAATATTCCCATTATGGTTAATGAGCAATATCCCAAAGGACTTGGGCATACTTTGCCAGAGTTGACGCAGTTGCTATCTGAAAAAAATACGCCAGTGTTTGAAAAAACAACCTTTAGCGCCTGTGATACGCCAACCTCTTGGCATCATATCGCCCAGCAAAATCGCAACAATGTGATTTTATTTGGCACAGAAGCTCATGTCTGTGTCATGCAGACGGCGTTAGATTTACTCGATAACGGTATGCAGCCCATCATTATCACTGATGCGGTGGGCTCGCGAGACCTGTATGACCGTAAAATTGCGATTCGTCGTATGCGCCGTGCCGGTGCGGTCGTCACCACCACTGAAGCAATTTTATTTGAGCTGTGTCGTAGCTCAGAAGACCCCGCGTTTAAGACGATTTCAGCGCTAGTCAAGTGAATACGACTCAGACCCTGCATGATTAAGAGGTATTTGATGCAACCACTTATTGATTATCTGTTGGCATTGGATGCCTTAAAATCAGTCAACCGCCGCAACTATACGACCCAACTGTCTGCAAACACGCCACGACGTCTTGAAAATTCAGCCGAGCATTCATGGCATTTGGCGATGGCGTGTTGGGCAGTCGCGCAGCATTTCAAACTGGATGTCAATCATGAAAAACTGCTTAAACTGGCACTGGTTCATGACTTGGGCGAAATTGAGGCGGGTGACACATTCTTATATGCTGATAAACGCTCGCAGGCGCATGTTGATGAGCGCATTGGTGTAGAAAAACTGGCAACGATGATGGGCAACCCCGTTCCAGAATTGTTAACGCTGTGGGATGAGCAAGAAACAGGTCATAGTGCTGAAAGCAAACTGCTTAAAGTAGTGGATAGGCTATTGCCCTTTATGCTCAATATGGTGACAGATGGCGGTGCGTGGACAGATCATCAGGTCAAGCGCTCCCAAGTCGGAGCCGCCCAAGCATTTATCAGACAGGATTTTCCCGAGATTCACGACTGGATAACCGAGCAAATTGCCATTGCGGTACAACAGGGTTGGTTGATTGAAGATTAAACATAAAAAAACGTGCGACATAGGCACGTTTTTTTAACTCGCTATTTTTAAAATCACTAACAGTTAAACAATCTCTGGCGATTGGTTATTATCAATCACTGCCTTATTGACTGTCACGGTTTTGCCGGGTGTCATTGAAGGCAGTTCATACATGGTATCGAGCAGGGCGTTTTCAACAATGGAGCGTAGACCACGCGCGCCGGTACGACGCTTTAGCGCTTGTTTGGCAATCGCCACCAGCGCATCATCGGTAAACGATAACGTCGCATTTTCCATCTCAAACAAGTATTCGTATTGTTTGACTAGCGCATTTTTTGGCTCGGTTAAGATTTGTACCAATGCTTCTTCGTCCAATTCTTCCAGTGTCGCGACCACAGGCAGACGACCAATTAACTCTGGAATCAGACCAAATTTAATCAAATCTTCTGGCTCCACTTGCTTGAACAATTCACCGGTTTTTTTGCCGCTGTCTTTGGCTTTTACCTCAGCGTTAAAACCGATACCGGTTTTTTCGGTACGCTGTTGAATGACATTGTCGAGACCGGCAAAAGCACCGCCACAAATCACCAAGATATTACTGGTGTCGACTTGAATCATCTCTTGGTTTGGGTGCTTACGACCGCCTTGCGGTGGAATATTGGCAACCGTACCTTCAATCAGTTTCAACAGCGCTTGCTGTACGCCTTCACCCGACACATCACGGGTAATCGAAGGGTTTTCGCTTTTACGGCTGATTTTATCAATTTCATCGATATAAATAATGCCTTTTTGCGCTCTCTCGACATCAAACTCTGCCGCTTGTAACAGTTTTTGTACGATGTTTTCCACGTCTTCACCGACATAACCTGCTTCGGTCAAGGTAGTGGCATCGGCGAGCGCAAATGGGACATCAAGTAGGCGTGCCAGGGTCTGCGCCAGTAAGGTTTTGCCAGACCCAGTTGGACCAATCAGCAAAATATTACTTTTTGATAGCTCAACCATCGCATCTTCAGCGCCAAGTGTCGTCAACGCCTTATCTTCACTCAGTTTTTCACTCACCTTTAAGCGTTTATAGTGGTTATAAACCGCTACTGCCAAAGTTTTTTTGGCTTTATCTTGGCCGATGACATACTCATCTAAGTGGCTGCGGATTTCTTTGGGCGTTGGCAATTTGCGCGCTGCCCAGTTTTCACGCTCATTGGTATCACTACCGTCGCTGCCTAAAGACTTGGATTCGGCGATTAAATCATCGCACAGTTCAATACACTCATTACAGATATTGGCGTCTTGACCTGCAATTAGCTTTTTGACTTCGTGTTTGGCTTTACCACAAAACGAGCAGTGTGGCTCAATGTCATTTTTTGACATAAAAAAACGCTCCTAAAATTATGCTTGTCTTAATTGCTTTGTAAGTGTGTAACCTATTAAGCAATGCTTGGACGTTTTTCTAATACTTCATCAATCAGACCGTATTCTTTGGCTTCTTGGGCATCTAACCAATAGTCACGCTCGACATCACGGGCGATTTTCTCAAGTGGCTGACCGGTACGTTCTGCCAAGATTTTATTTAAGCGTTCACGGATTTTTAGGATTTCACGCGCATTGATTTCAATATCAGTCGCTTGACCTTGTGCCCCACCTGACGGTTGGTGAATCATCACACGCGCATTGGCTAAGGCGTAGCGTTTACCTTTTTCACCCGCTGCCAGTAAGAATGAACCCATGCTATAAGCACCGCCCATACAGATCGTTGACACTTGTGGCTGGATAAAGTTCATGGTGTCAAACACCGCAAGACCCGCGCTCACAGAGCCACCTGGTGAATTGATGTATAAGTGAATGTCTTTTTCTGGATTTTCCGCTTCTAGGAACAACAACTGGGCGACAATTAAATTCGCCATGTGGTCTTCAACTTGACCAGCTAAGAACACCACACGCTCACGCAATAGGCGTGAATAGATGTCAAATGAGCGCTCACCGCGAGCCGATTGCTCGACCACCATAGGTACTAAAGCACTTTGTGGTGACAACACGTCACGGGTTACAGTATTTTGGATTTGACTCGTCGCGAAAGGCGAGTCCAAGAATTTTTCTAACATGTTATTGTCCTTTTTAAATATGCAAAAGCCCTTATTGTTTATAAGGGCAATTGGCATAAAAACAAGTTACTAAGCTGACTAAAAATACATTCTTAAATGCCTAAGCTTAAATATCTAAGCTTAAATGCCTAAGAATGGATTAAGCCAATTATTACATCATCGCTTGTTGTTGGCTAGCTAGTAAGTCTTGGTAAGATACTTCAGTATCAGTCACTTTACCTTGAGACAAGATATGATCGACCACTTGGTCTTCTAACACCACCGCTTCGATGTTGGCACGTTCCTGCGCATTGTTGGTGTAATAGTCGATAACTTCGTTTGGATCTTCGTAGTTTTCTGCCATTTCATTGATATATGTGGTCACACGTTCTTGGTCAACTTCAAGTTTATTTGACTCAATCAGGCTTGAGACGATGATACCAAGGCGGGCAGCGCGCAGGGCTTGCTCTTCAAATAATTCGTTTGGTAGCATATCTTTGTTAAAAGTTTTAGGATCTGCACCAAATTGCTGGGCAAAACGGTTTAACATCATACTGCGTTGGCGATCGATTTCTTGCTCAAGCATCGATGCAGGTACGTCGATTTCATTTTTTTCAAGTAGGGCGTTAAATGCCGCTTCTTTCACTTGGTTACGGGCAGCGCTTTTTACTTCGCGCTCCATGTTTTTACGCACGTCTGCTTTAAGTTTGTCTAAGCCGCCTTCTGTTACCCCAAATGCTTCAAGGAACTCATCGTTTAATTCTGGTAATTGTGATTGCTCAACTGATTTGACGTTGATTTTGAACTGTGCTTGTTTGCCTTGTAGGTTTTCGGCTTGGTAATCTTCTGGGAATGTCACGTCGATGGTTTTTTCTTCGCCTGCTTTCATGCCTTTGATACCATCTTCAAAGCCTGGAATCATACGACCACTGCCTAATACTAGGCTAAAGTCTTGTGCGCTACCACCTTCAAATTTTTCACCGTCGATTGAACCTTCAAAGTCAAACTTGACTTGGTCGCCTTCATCTGCGGCATCGTCTTTGGCAACGTAAGTTTGGCGTTGTTTTTGTAGGTTTTCAATCATGGTGTCAACATCTGCGTCGCCCACGTTGGCAACTTGACGCTCAACTTCGATGTCTGATAACCCTTGAACTTCTACTTCTGGGAATACTTCAACCGTTGCTTGATAAACCAAAAAGTCGTTTTCAAGTTTCACGTCATCAATGTTTGGCATACCTACGGCGCGGATGTTTTCTTGACGAATCGCATCAAATACGGTATCGCGAATCACGTCATTGATGACTTCTTGTTGGATACCTGCGCCATATTGAGCGCGAATGTGTGATACAGGCACTTTACCTTTACGAAAACCGTCGATTTTAGCGGTTTTTGCCACTTGGTTGATGCGTTTTTCCACACGACCTTGAATGGTTGACACAGGTACTTTAACCGTGAGTTGGGTTTCAAGATTTGATTTTTTGTTGGTAGTTACTTCTAAGTTAGCAACTGTTGAATCTGACACATTTGAATTTGACATAACAAAACCTTCCATAAAATATCAAAAAAGAGCAGCGTGGGTGCCACTCATAAGGGTAAATAGCGATAATTTATCAGGCTTTTAAGGTGATTGAAAAAAGCCTATAAAATACGCAATCCAAAATCTGTTGGTTAACGCATGCTAAAAGGCAAAAATTAACCGAAAGTGGTATAGTATAAATTAATCATCTAGTAAAGTAAAAAAATTGTTGCTGTAAAATCTCTGTATCGACTACCTTAGCAGTCACACCCTGTCTATCTGCAATAGCGTGAGTTGAAAACCTTTACTTTATCAATTGCATTAGCAGTTGCTGCATCGCTTGCCCACGATGACTGATGCGGTTTTTATCGGTCTTTTGCATCTCAGCAGCGCTTTTTTGTACGCTTGGTACCCAAAAGAGCGGGTCATAACCAAAACCAAGCTCACCTTGCGGGGCGGGCAAGATTTCACCTTGCCAAATCCCTTGTACAATGATAGGTAGCGGGTCATCGGCATGGCGCACGAGTGCCAACACGCAAACAAACTGCCCGATAATCGGTTCATTCGCGTGTCTGTGGGGTTCAAGCAGCCGCAATAATTTTTGGTTATTGGCTAAGTCTTTATGCTCGCTAAAGCTGGCTTCATCTTGGGCAAAACGCGCAGAATAAATCCCAGGTTGACCGCCTAGTATGGGTACACATAAACCCGAATCATCAGCAATCGCAGGCAGTCCGCTAATACGGCTGGCATGACGGGCTTTAATCAGCGCGTTTTCAATAAAACTAAGTCCATCTTCGACTGCGTCCTCGATGCCCAATTGCCCTTGCGGGGTGACTGTAATCTCAAGATTGGCTTGTTCAAATAATTGCTTGAATTCCGCGAGTTTGCCTTGGTTATTACTGGCGAGGACTAACTGGCGGGTAGGAAATAGTTGATTAAGGATAGAAACTGACATACAGACCCACTGTGTGTATTTTGCATAAAAAACTTGACCTTATCATAGCATAGTTGACAGTGGCTCGCGCTGCAAATACTCGCGGTGCAAAAAGCCTTATACCAAACCACTACAGTTTTTTTTGAGTAATTTGCTATCATCAAATAGCAAGTAACGGGTTAAAAATCAGCTTATTAGCATGCACTCATTGATTTTTACCCCACAAGATAATAAATCCCCACTATAGAAACGGTTAAATTCTGCCAATTTTTATGGCAAAATAACCCATGTGTTATGAGGATATTATCAAGGCTAATGATAGCAAGGTTAATAAACAAAGCTAACGATAGTAAAATTGGTGAGCGTTTTTAACCCTTGATAAAGCTTGATGAAGCATAGATAAATAACATAAACTAAATAACATCAACCCAGCCAACTTGCCATTTTGGATATGGTTTTGATATATGCGCTTTTAATACAAAGCTTTTATCACACAAATGGCATGTGGTTACTTTTATCATAAAGTCATCACAACAATAGCGAAGGAAAAAGGAAAATAACATGTCACACATTACATTACCAGATTTACCATACGCCAAAAACGCGCTTGAGCCACATATCAGCGCAGAAACCCTAGAATTTCACCATGACAAACATCATGCAGCGTATGTCAACAAACTAAACGAACTATTACCAGGTTCGGGACTTGAAGGTAAAGAGCTAGATGAAATCATCAAAGCCACCGCAGGTGATAGCAGCAAAGCGACAATCTTTAACCAAGCGGCACAAGTTTGGAATCATACTTTCTACTGGAACTGCCTAACTGCTAATGGTGGTGGTGAGCCAACGGGTGATCTAAAAGCCAAAATCGAAGAAGCGTTTGGTTCGTATGCAAAATTCCGTGAAGAATTCAAAAACGCGGCTGTAAGCCAATTTGGTTCAGGTTGGGCATGGTTGGTGGCTGACAGCGTGGGTGGTCAATTATCAATCACCAAAACGGCAAACGCAGACACCCCATTAGCCCATAACCAAGTTGCGGTATTGACGTGTGACGTGTGGGAGCATGCTTACTACATCGACTACCGTAATCGTCGTCCAGACTACGTTGACACCTTCCTAGATAAACTTGTCAACTGGGATTACGCAAACGCCAAATACAAAGGTCAACCAGCTGGCGTAGAAAAATAATCGCCTATTTTTGCTTCTTTAAGTCCTTTAATCGTTTAAAAAAAGCCGAATCAATTTCGGCTTTTTTTTATTAACAGACACTAAAAGTAAAATTTTGTTAATTCTTTATTCGGCTTTCCGCTACCTGGCCACGGATGCTACCTGACCTATCGCAAGCAAACGGGTAAGGTAAAATCTACGCTTAAACCCATCAATCTACCTATCAGCCAAACGCATTGTCTAAAGATAAAAAATGTAGACAACAAAAAGGCGAGTATTCAATGCCTCGCCTAATTTATTCGCAAATTTTTGGTGGCGATAAAGCTGTGTTAAGAAACTTGCACAGGAATCACGTTGGCAGTGTCTTTAACGATATTACCTTCATCAAGGTAAACCAAGCGTGGATGATGGTTGTCGGCTTCTTTCTCATCCATTTGCGCGTAAGCAGCGATAATCACCACATCGCCTAAATCTGCCATGTGAGCGGCTGCCCCGTTGAGCGAAATCATTTTTGAGCCCGCCTCTGCACGAATCGCATAGGTGCGAAAGCGTTTACCATTGTTGACATTGTAAATGTCGATTGATTCGTTCTCACGGATACCCGCCAAGTCGAGTAACTCGCTATCAATGCCACATGAGCCTTCGTAGTGAAGTTCACAATGGGTCACACGCGCGCGGTGAAGTTTGGCTTTTAATAGGGTTAATAACATGATCGTTCCTTACCTTGTCAGGTTAACGCGATGCGCGTCATTGTGGTAAAAGTGAGCAGGCTAGTCATGAGAGGCTGTTAACCAACTCGATAAAAGTTAAACATGATTGAAATATCAGGTGAGAAATTCATCCATCTTGCAATCAATATATGGAAGGAAAATAAAAGTTCAAGGATAGACCCTAAGATTTATCAATCTTATCCTTTGGTTAACGTTAGGCATTAGGTAGTTTAAAACTATTGATGGCTTGCTGGGCTTTGGATAAGTCACCTGTCACCAAATCGGGCAGGGTACGCATGGCAGCATCTAGCATACTGTTAAATGCGATTTGCTCATCAGCGGTCGGTTTGCCAAGCACATAACCCGATACTTTGGACTTATGTCCTGGATGACCAATCCCCAAACGTAAACGGTGAAAATCCGCGCCGATATGTGGCACGATATCACGCAGTCCATTATGACCGCCATGACCACCGCCTGTTTTTAAGCGCATACGACCCACATCAAGGTCAAGCTCATCATGAACAATCAGCAGTTCGTCATTGTGGATGCCATAAAAATTCACCATCGGCACCACTGCTTCCCCTGATTTATTCATAAAAGTATGCGGTAACAATAAGCGTATATCCATGCCATACACTACGCCACGTCCAACCAAACCATGAAATTTTTTATCCAACGTCATGGTGATGTTAAACGTCTCGCTCATACGCTCCACAAACCAAAAGCCAGCATTATGCCGTGTTTGGGCATACTGCTGACCTGGGTTGCCAAGTCCGACAATCAGTTTAAGTTTTGACACGCTGATTATTCCAACTTAAGCGGCAAATGACAAATGATTATTCATCATCAGATTTTGGAGCATCATGGGTGTCATCTTGTGCTTGAAGCTTACGTGCTTCTTCGTCACCTTCAGGATCACGAGTACCGGCAGCTTCTTCATTTGCTTCTGGCTCGATTGGCTCTTCAACTTCTACTGTTGGCGCTTGCATAGTAGCCACAGTACGGTTAAACGGTTCAGTCACTTCAAGCTCACGAATGGCAACGCCTTCAGGTAACTGGATATCTAACAAGTGAATCGAATCACCGACGTTCATGCCAGATACATCTACTGTCAAGTATTCTGGGATTTTTGAAGGAATGGCAGTGATTTCAAGTTCAGTGGCATTTGATACAAAGATACCGCCTGCTTTATGACCTGGTGCATCTTCAGCGCCTACATAGTGTACAGGAACAGTGATGTGCATCGCTTGACCACGGACGATACGTTGGAAGTCAGCGTGCATTGGGGTGTTTTTAGCTGGATGACGTTGTAGTGCTTTAATCACCACTTCTTCCGTACCTTGACCTTCTACGTTGATGGTCAAAATGTGAGAGAAGAAACTTTCTGTTTCAAGTGATTTAATCAATTCATTGTAACGGATAGCAATAGAGGCTGGCTCTTTGTCCGCACCGTATACGATTGCTGGTACTAGGTTTTGTTTACGAAGGCGGCGGCTCGCACCTTTACCTTGTAACTCGTCGCCACGTACGACAGCGTTTAATTCAAAAGTTGGGTTACTCATGGGAGTTTCCTTGGGTTAGGCTAGTCATGGGTGCCTTGTCAGTATAACTTGGCTGTTTGCCTTTACTTACAAAGCTCTACTTACAAAGCTTTAGTTAAAAAGATTGGCAAGTGACTAGCGAGTGAAAAAAAGCATAAATTTGCGACCAATTTATGCGTTATGCGCCACTTTTTTAAAAAATGGCAAAACTTTAACAATTATTTTGCAAATAGCAAGTTAAGAATAGCAATATGGACGGAACCAATAAGCTCGCATCTTACATGTTGGCTAGTATTGCCTAAAATCACCTACATAATATCAAACATCGCACTTAATGATTCTTCATTGTTGATACGACGTAGCGCTTCAGCCAGCATAGGCGCAATGGTCACTTGGCGAATTTTGCCCGTGTTTTTTGCGGCATCTGACAGTGGGATAGTATCGGTTACAACAAGTTCATCAAGCACTGACGCTGCAATTGTTTGGATTGCTTTACCTGACAATACAGGGTGAGTGATGTAACCCACCACCCGGCGCGCGCCACGTTCTTTTAATGCGGCAGCGGCTTTACACAGGGTACCTGCGGTATCCACCATATCATCGATAATCACGCAATCACGGTCTTTAACATCACCGATGATATGCATCACTTCTGATTCATTGGCTTTGGCGCGGCGTTTATCGATAATGGCCATGTCGGCATCGCCTAACTGTTTTGCCATTGCACGGGCACGCACCACACCGCCCACGTCAGGAGATACCACCATCAAGTTATCGTATTTTTGCTCACGCAAATCTTTAAATAAAACCGGCGTACCGTAAATATTGTCTACAGGAATATCAAAGAAACCTTGAATCTGGTCTGAGTGCAAATCCACGGTAACCACACGGTCAATGCTCACAATATTGAGCATATCAGCGACCACTTTTGCTGAGATAGGCACACGCGCTGAGCGAGGACGACGGTCTTGACGCGCATAACCAAAATAGGGCATCACTGCCGTAATACGACCTGCACTCGCACGGCGCAAGGCATCTGCCATTACCATGATTTCCATCAAATTGTCATTGGTCGGTGAGCAAGTTGATTGTAGGATAAAGACGTCTTTACCACGTACATTCTCTTGGATTTCAACCGCGACTTCACCATCCGAAAAACGCGTCACATCGGCACGTCCTAGCGGAATATGTAAGTGATTGGTGACATTTTTTGCTAATTCTGGATGGGCATTTCCGGTAAAAATTGCCAAATAAGGCATATGCGAGTCCTATTTTTCTAGACAAACGACGGTTTCATCAAACAAAAAAAACCCATCAACTAACTTTTACAATTAGGATGAGAAAAACGTCATTACGTCAACTACTAAAAATGGGTTAGTAAAGAAAATGGCAGGGGTAGCTGGACTCGAACCAACGAATGCCAGGATCAAAACCTGGTGCCTTACCAACTTGGCGATACCCCTGTGACGGTGCGAACTATACCGATTTTAGGCAATTTTGTCAATGTAAAATGTCTTGAACAGCGCAGATTTTATGACAAAATTTTTACTACGTGATGCACAAAAAAATCTGTACATCTTTGAATATGGCAGGGGTAGCTGGACTCGAACCAACGGATGCCAGGATCAAAACCTGGTGCCTTACCAACTTGGCGATACCCCTATATTGGAAGCGATATTTTAACCAAAAAACATAAAATTGCAAGCTTTTTTTGGGCATAAACATCAAAATTTTTGCAATTGTTGATTTCTCAAAATTTTGTTACAGCGTATGCACCCAATATGCTTGAAAAGGTAAGGATTGTAGCCAGTGTTTAATGCTATTTTTATCAAAATCGCTAGGTACTGGTAAAAACACACAGCTTCCTGAGCCCGTCATGCGCGGTGTGGTGTGGGTGGTGGCGGCAAGCGTCCTTAAAAACTTCATTGCGGCATTGACGTCTGCAGATAAGGCACATACCACAGGTTCAAAAACATTGGTAAAGTCATCGGTTAACTCATTGGTAAAGGCATGACAATGGCTTTGCAAATAGCCATGAGAAAGGCTTGCACAGTCCCGTTTTAGCAGCGGATGGGCGAACAGTTTAGCCGTGCTGATATGGGCATCGGGTTTTAACAATAAAAATTGCTGCGCAGGCAAGTCAATCGGCGTTAAAATATCGCCAATGCCTTCAGCAATGGCATCTTTGCCAAAAATAAATATTGGTACATCCGCGCCCAGTTTTGCGCCAATGAGGCGTAGCTGCTCATTGCTCAATCCCAGCTGCCATAGGGTATTTAGCGTCATCAGGGCTGTCGCACAATTAGACGAACCCCCGCCCAAGCCTGCCCCCATCGGAATGTGTTTATCGAGGTGAATATCAACAATCGGTAATTGGGCGATTTGCGAGTCATTCAAGATTTGATGATTCTTGGCAAAAGCTAATAAGGCAATGGCCGCTTTAATAATCAGATTGTCGGCAGGGTTGTCGGTGACGTGCTCGGCATTGGACAGGGTGACGGGCAAGTTGTCGCCAATGGTTGTATCCGTATGACTAAAAGTGAGCGTATCGTACAAATCTATCAGCCGAAAAACGGTTTGTAGATTGTGATAGCCGTCGGGACGTTTACCGGTAATATGTAAAAATAGATTGATTTTGGCAGGGGATTGTTGGGTAAGGGTCGGCATATTTTTATAATGAATGACAGGTTGGCTTGAAATTTTAACATATCAATTTGCATTGAAGTTCATTGAAAGGATAAAAATCGGCTGTGTTATAATGCCTTTCCTTTTTGATTCGATGTTCAAATTTAAAAAATGTCTCAACTTAAACCTTTTCTAAAATGGGCTGGTGGTAAATCACAACTCATCGGTGATATACAAGCACGTTTGCCAAATTATACAGCCAATCAAGATTTCTGTATGATTGAGCCATTTTTGGGCGGGGGTGCGGTCAGTTTTTGGGCATTATCTAACTTAAAGTATCTAAAAAAACTTATTATTAATGACTTTAATGAAGATCTAATAAATGTCTATCAGGTTATCAAGGCAGATGTTCAACAGTTAATGATTGAGTTAGATAACTTGCAAAAAGAGTATGATAGGTTGTTAGATAAAGATGCAAAAACGCCTTATTTTTATGCTAAACGTGCAAGTTTCAATCAAAGAAATCTTGATCCAGTGAAGCAAGCCAGTTTATTTATATTTTTGAATAAAGCCAGTTTTAATGGGCTATATCGAGTTAATAAAAAAAATCAGTTTAATGTGCCAATAGGTAGTTATAAAAGACCGATTTTTTTGGATAAAGCATTATTACTTGCAGTCTCTGACGCGTTGCAAAAAGTCGTGATTTTACAGGGTGACTACGAGCAAACGATTAAAGCGCTACCAAACAACTTACCTTGCTGGTTTTATCTTGATCCACCTTATCGCCCGATTAGCGAAACAGCAAGTTTTACTGCGTATTCTCATCAAGTTTTTGATGATAGTGAGCAACGTCGGCTACATGAATTTTGCCAAAAAATTGATAAATTGGGGCATCAGTTTTTATTAAGTAATTCTGACCCAACGACGCACAGCGAGTATGATGATTTCTTCGACATACTCTATCAAGATTTTAATATCGAGCGAGTAACGGCTAATCGTGCTATTGGGGCAAAATCAACCAGTCGCCAAGCCGTCAATGAATTATTAATACGGAATTATTAATCTCTAAACAATCTTATCGGCTTTGATAGTACCGTTTTGAATATCTAGCATAAATTCCTTTTTAAAATAAAACGCATGGTTTTTATTGGATACATGGCGATCAAGCGTAGTGCAAAATATTGGATTATATTGCCCGTTCGCTCTCTTTGCGTCTTTACTGCGAATTTGGATATATTTGCCGTTTGAAGTATGAATAAATTTGTCGGGTGAATTTTCCAAATCATGCAAGATTTTTGCTTTTATCGTTTCAAAATCATCATGAAATTGTTGAAACAAATCGTGGTTTTCTTTGCAATTAATGTGATACGCAGGTAAAAAATACCAATCATTAGGCTCTTTACTGTTTTTACAAACAGGCAGATAAAGCAAATTACTTATTTTGGCTAGTAAGCGATTTTCTACAGTATCATTAAAAAATAAACTATCAAAATCTTTAGAAATTTGGGTAATAAACATGGTTTCTCTAGGTTTGCCGTTGCTATCTGCTTTATTGGTTTTTAACTCACCATCTTCAAAATCGGTCAAATCGCTATTGTTTGGCATGTCTAAAAGCTGTTGTAAGAATTGCCCCGTATTACCTTTATTAATTGTAAAACTGGTTAAATCTTCTTGAAGTTTAAGCTGTGAAAATGGCTTGTGATAAAGGGCTGGCAATTTATCAAATACATCAACTAGTTTCATTTTTTCCCCTAAAATCAAATAATTCACTTAACGACAAATCAAACGCGTTAGCAAAAATCTCAATATTGACTAACGCAGGATTTCGCTCGCCACGTTCGACCATGCCAATATAGTTACGATGAAACCCTGTCAGTTCTGCTAACTGCTCTTGACTGAGATTTTTAGCTTTGCGCAGTTGGCGAATTTTTTGCCCAAACTTGATTAAAATGTCATTTTCCATTGCGTTATTCTCACTGATTGATTAAAATTAACCACACACAATAAGTGTTATTTTGGAATTATTGACATGCATGTTGCTTACAAGTTCAATGATGATTGTGAATGGCTAGCGGATGAAGGCATCAAAGGCAAAATTGTGAATACCTTGCGAATGCTTAGCTTGGATAGTCGGTTAGAAAACCAGACGGTTTTCATTCCTGATGGTTGTGAAAATATGGGATTTTTAGAAGGGAGTTATGATATCGCGTCAATGTTGCACTTTATTGCGGATATGATGGAATGATTTTTTATCAATCAGAACTACAAGATTTCACGCTGCTGCAAGGTGATTGCTTACACATTTTGCCGACAATCAATGATAAATCTATCAATATGATTTTTGCCGATCCGCCTTATTTTTTATCCAATGACGGATTAACGGTAAAAAATGGCATGGTGCAATCTGTTAATAAGGGCGAATGGGATAAATTTAGTGATGATAATGAAGTCTATATTTTTACTTATGATTGGCTAAGCCAAGCAAAGCGAATGTTGGCAGATAATGGCACGATTTGGATGAGTGGAACCCACCACAATATTTTTACGCTAGGGCGAGTATTATCACAACTCAATTTTAAAATCTTAAACATGATAACTTGGGAAAAACCCAATCCACCGCCAAATTTTTCTTGTCGCTATTTCACCTATTCAACTGAATGGATAATCTGGGCAAGAAAAAACCCAAAAATTCCGCATTACTTTGATTATGAATTAATGAAGTCGCTCAATGGTGACAAACAAATGAAAGATGTTTGGCGTCTGCCTGCGGTATCAAGCTGGGAAAAGCAATTTGGCAAACATCCTACGCAAAAACCGTTAGGATTGTTGTCAAGGATTGTTTTGGCGTCTACCAAAGCTAATGATCTCGTGCTTGACCCATTTACAGGCTCATCGACAACAGGTATTGCTGCCAATTTATTTGGTAGAAGATTTATCGGAGTTGACCAAGATAGTAATTTTTTAACCTTAAGCAAAAATCGCTATCTTGGGTTGGATGAAAAATCACGCCAATATTTTAAAGAGAGAGTAAAACAACAGATTAGCTTGTAGCTTTCATTATTTTCGGCTCTTGAATCGGCAGATTGAGCACAGCAGCCAAGGCAGCCAGCGCCATATCGGCATACCACATATACTGTTGACTTCCTCCCCTCCCTATCGTTCGGGGATTCCTTCTACAAGACGGTCAAGCC
>NZ_DALZEG010000014.1:0-62913 GCF_031979465.1 Moraxella sp. CTOTU46934 | reverse complement strand
AAGTTAATATATTTAATGAAATATATTATTTTTATTTATGAATACAGGTTCTTAGAGGACACCTGCGTTCTCTACCTTCTTTTGGCTTAGGATAAAAAATAATTCGCTACCTTGTCTGGGCTTAATTGAATTATAGCAAGGCGCCAGTTTATCAATGGTGAAAAACTGCTGAAATAATGTTTCATATTCTTGCTTATCCCCACCAAACGGTGGACTGCTTTCAAAATGCTTATCTAGCAACACGCCCACCAATTTACCCGTGGGTTTGAGGAGCTTTTGCATTTGCTTGGCATAATCGCTGCGTCTACTGGGGTCAATCGCGCAAAAAAACGTCTGCTCAATAATATAATCAAACTGATACTGCGCAGGGTCTAAGCCAAAAAAATCCGCTTGTAGCAGGTGCGCTTTGGGAAAACTGGGATAGCGCTTGGCAAAATTATCCAAAGGCAGCCTAGCAAAATCCACCACATAAACATGGCTAAAACCTTGTTCATGAAGATAGCCTGCTTCGTAGGCGTTGCCCGCCCCTGGGATTAAAATCTGTACCGATTTACTCACGCCGTTGTCGAGTAAATGCTCGATATAGGCTTGCAGGGGTGGCGAAACTTTACCGATGTCCCACCCAGTATAGCCATCATCATAGCGTTTTTGCCAAAATTCGGCGTCGTTGACCGAGTGTTGACTTAGCGTGTTGTTATCTTCCATGATTGCTGCTCCTGATAGTTTTTTAGGCTTTTCGAATGGTTAAAATTTGCTCGCTACGACCAAATGCGCCGTGTGCGTCATGTAGCACGCTACTGGTCAGACCCACGCCATCGCCCCCAAATTGTTGCACGGTCTCAAGTCCCAGCCAACGCCCAACGGGCATACGGTGCAGATGGATTTGCAAATCTAAATTGGGGAAAAACCATTCAATGGTATTGGGTTGGTGAATACGCGGTACCACACCATTGGCAGTATCGACCATGCCCATCAAATGCACAAAGTCGGAGGTGGGCTTTACTTCGCCGTTCTCTTCGACCATGTCGATATCGGTATTGATCCACACGATGCCATCGCCTTGGCGGTTGTCGGGGTCGGCTTTGAGATAAATACTGTCGATATAGCCACCGCCCCAATGCTTCATGCCGTCCCAGTTCGGGTAGCTTTCTGGATGACCAATTCGCTCATCTTCCAGCCCTGCAATCTCTGATGTGTCGCTGGTTTGCATACGCCACGCGCGGGCAACGATACAGGTTTTGCCATTGGCTGCCATGGTGGTTTCGACCAGTTCGATAGTGCGACCCGGACGGATAATGTGGGTGGTCACGCTAAAATCGCCAAAATGAATCAGCCCAAAAATATCCAGACTGATGCGCCCGATACGCATATCACTGCGCGGTTTGAATTGTTCAAGCTCGTAAGCCAACAGTCCTGTCGCTGCCGCCATGTGTTGTTCGTTGTCATTCCATGCGCCTTGGCAGTGGATATTGCAGCGGTAGTTTGATGTGGTGATATCATCGGTCGTGGTGCGGTCAAGCAGTGTGTAATAGGTATTGCCCATAAAGTTCCCTTTTTTGCTTAAAAATTGGTTGTGCCTAAAAATTGGTAAAACGCCTAAAATTGCTAAAAAATTGTAGCACATTGGCTATCGGCTATTGGTGGAATTTTTGCAAAGTTGCCGCCATGACGACCCGCCAAACTTGGCACTTGCTTAGCATAACCCCGATTGGCATCCGCCAAAATCTATCCACCTTCGGCTAATGAATGAGTTTGAAATGCTTAACGATTAGCCGCAAAAAGCCAGTATAATACGCGGATAATATAAAATTTTTCCCTATATTTTGACACTGTCTTATATTTTGATACTGCCTGTATTTTGACACCATATTTTAACAACATAAAGATAAGTAATCCTATGACTGCAACTGCCCTACTTGATACCGATCACATCAACACCGATAAGCCGCCGTTTATCTTGGTGGACGGCTCGTATTATATGTTCCGCAATTTTCACGCCTTGCCTGTCACCATGCAAACCACCCAAGGCTTGCACACCAACTCCATCCGCGGCACGCTCAACGCCCTCAAAAAACTGATGGAAAAATACCGCCCAACCCACATGGCGGTGGCGTTTGATACCAAAGCGCCCACCTTTCGCCACAAGCTTTCCCCTATTTATAAGGGCGACCGCCCAGAAATGCCCGCCGAACTTGCCGAGCAAATCCCTTACATTCACAAGATGATACAAGCGATGGGCATACCGCTACTCGCGATTGAAGGCGTAGAAGCTGACGACATCATCGGCACACTCGCCCACCGTGCTTGCCTAGAAGGTCATCATGTCATCATCTCCACAGGCGACAAAGACATGTGCCAATTGGTCAATCCTTGCGTCATCGTGGAAAACAGCTTTGATGACAAACGCTATGACATGGCAGGGGTCAAAGAAAAATTTGGCGTCGAGCCGCGTCAAATCATCGACTATCTCACCCTCATGGGCGACGCGTCTGATGGTATCAAGGGTGTCGCAGGCATCGGCGCAAAAACCGCGCAAAAACTGCTTGAGCAATACGACAGCATTGACAATATCCTTGCCAATGTCGACCAGTTAAAAGGCAAGCAACAACAAACCTTTTTGCAAAGCACCGACAGCATTGCGCTGGATAAACGCTTGGCGACCATTATCACTGACCTTGATATCGTGCCTGACTGGGAGACGTTGCGGCTACCGACAGACCCAAGTTTTAACATAGCAGAAAAACGCGCAATTTTTACCGAACTGGAATTTAAAAGTGAAATCGCGTCGCTCAATCATCCTTTTCACCCATCCAATAACGGCAATTTTAAAGCCGCTGAGTCTACTCAAAATGCTGTGGTGGAAGCGATTAAAGCGAGCCAAGATAGCAAAAATACTGCCAACAAGCAGTGGCATACTGTCACCAGCCAAGCCGATTTTGATACGTTAATCCAACGCCTTGGCGCATCAAAGCATTTTGTCATTGATACCGAAACCACCGATGTGAATTGGCAACATGCCGAGCTTGTCGGCTTGTCGTTTGCGCTGCAATCGCATGAAGCCTATTATGTGCCTGTTGCCCACGTTGATGAGATGGGCAATCGGATTGAACAACTTGCCCGCGACGATGTTTTAGCCCAGTTAAAACCGATTTTGCAAAATCCACAAATCGGCAAAATCGGTCAGCACTTAAAATACGACGCGCATATTTTGGCAAATTATGATATCGACTTAATCAACGAGCCGAGCAACTGGGCAATGGATACCATGCTTGCCAGCTATGTGATTAACGCCGTTGCTACCCGTCACGGTATGGACGACTTGGCACGTCACTATCTACATACCCAAACCATCACTTTTGAAGATGTGGCAGGCAAAGGCGCCAAGCAAATCACCTTTGACAAAGTCCCTTTAAACGTGGCAAGTGACTACGCCTGTGAAGACGCTGATATCACCTATCAGTTATTTGAACTGTTTAGCGAAAAACTCAAAGCCGAACCGAACAACGCCAAGCTGCTCCATGAACTAGAAATCCCTGTTGCCCAAATCCTATGCCAAATGGAGCATGATGGGATTTTGCTCAATAAAGCGTTTTTGGGAGAACTATCCGCGCGCTTTGATGAAAAAATCCAAGCACTTGAAACAGTCGCCTTTACGCAAGCGGGCGAAACCTTTAACCTTGCCAGTCCAAAGCAGTTGGGTGAAGTGCTGTTTGACCGCTTAGGCATTGCAGGCGGTAAAAAAACCAAAACCGGGCAATACTCCACCAGTGAAGCAGTGCTTGCCACCATCGACCATCCGCTAATTGAAACTGTGCTTGAGCATCGCAGTCTGTCTAAGCTTAAAAGCACCTACACAGACGCGTTGGCAAATGTGGCAGACAGCAATGACCGTGTGCATACCAGTTATCATCAAGCGTTGACGACCACAGGACGGTTGTCATCGACTGAGCCGAATTTGCAAAACATCCCGATTCGCACCGATACTGGGCGGCTCATTCGTGGCGCGTTTATTGCCCCCAAAGGTCGCAAAGTGCTATCAGCCGACTATTCGCAAATCGAGCTTCGGCTGATGGCACACTTTGCCAATGATCCTGTGCTAATCCGCGCGTTTCAGGAAGGGCATGACATTCACCGCGCCACCGCCGCTGAGATTTTGGGCAAGGCGTTTGATGATGTGACGAGCGAAGAACGCCGCCAAGCCAAAGCGGTCAACTTTGGGCTACTCTACGGCATGAGTGAATTTGGGCTTGCCAAGCAGTTGGGCTTTACTCGCCAGCAAGCGCAAGACTATATCAAGCTGTACTTTGCCCGCTACCCTACGGTACGTGCTTATATGCAAGCCACCCGCACGGCTGCCCAAAATCAAGGCTATATCACCACGATTTTGGGGCGTAAGCTATTTACCCCCGATATGCAGCACCCCAACCGCGGCGTGCGCCAAGCGGCAGAACGCGCGGCGATTAATGCGCCACTACAGGGCAGTGCTGCCGATATCATCAAACTTGCCATGATTGCGGTGAATGAGGTATTGCCCCAAGACCATGCCAAAATGCTATTACAGGTGCATGATGAGCTGGTGTTTGAAGCGGATGAGGATAAAGCCGAGGCGATTGCCGAGTTGATAAAAAACGCCATGCAAGATGTGCTGTCAAAAACGGCAAAAGCCAAAGGCTGGGATGTCAATTTTGCGGTGCCGCTCGTGGTAGAAGTGGGTATTGGTGATAACTGGGATGAGGCGCATTAATTTTTAAAGGTAAAAGAAAACCCACAGATTTTGCGGGTTTTTTAAATTTATAAGTGAATATTTTATTTCATGCACAAAGACCAATTGTATTTAATTGCTCATATAGAAGTGTATTTTGGAACATTTCAAATGTATATCCTACTCTGAGATCCTTTTCAAAAATTTCATAACTGTAATTTTTACCTTTAAAATCTTGTGAATTTTTAAAATACATAGCTATAGTTTTACTAAAGTCATGTCCACAAGAAATTTGAAGTATATCAAATTCTTCAACACTAAAACTTTTATATTTAGTTAATAAATCATCAAGGCTAACTGGACAATTTGGTGAGCGAACCAAAAGGGCTTCACACATCTTTTCAATATCAAAACTGATTATATTTGAGGAAAAAATCATATATGGATTAATGTCAAAATTCTTAAATTTAAGATTTAAATTATACAATTCATTTACGTACCTTAATAAACCTATAGATTTTATACTATCCAATATAAAATTCTTAAGATTAATAATATCTTGTTCTGCAAGAGCTTTCCTTTGAGTTGTATATATCTCATTCAATGCTTTCTTAAACGCATCTGACGAAATCATCATAATTTCTATATCATGATAATCTGTTAATAAAACTTTAGAGTGTATTTTAGACTTGATTTCATCATTCATGTGAGCAAAATCAGCATCACGTATACCTATAACCTTATCTATCAAATCACTTGGCGTATCATTAAGAAATTTGCTTACATTTGTTTTTCCATCACAATCATATAACCATGTTTTGTTGCAATCTACAAAATTTCTAAACAACCTAACATCTGTATCCCCTTCCAAAAATGCAAGGTTTTTATATCCTTGTGGATGATTTAAATTGAGTCTAAAAGTATTAAAAACATTTTGGCTTTGCTGATAACTTTCTTGAATACTACTCATCTTCGTCTTTAACCCTTTACTTACTTAAATCTTGCAAATCAACAACTTTGTTCCAATCATTATTAATAATTTGCGGCGAATGAGTAGCAATAATTACATTGGATTTATTAATATCCATTATTTTCTTTAAATCGCTTAAAAACTGCTGCTGCCAGACTACATGTAAAGAAATTTCAGGTTCGTCTATTAAAATTAGACTTCCTTTCTTAATATTAAATATTAACTCATAAATTAAAACTACTTCATGTTGCTCACCAGAAGAAAGTTGAGATAAACTTAGCGGAATATCATTATCATCTTCTCTATCACTGAAATACTTTATAAAGTAAAAACCTTTATCAGCATCAGCTTTAACTTTCTTGAAAGATAACTTAGCATTTAGCATTGTGACAAATAAATTTACTTTGCTATATATATCATCAAACTGAGACAACTTAGTTTTAGTATCTTCTATATATAAATTTAAAACACCAATATGATTTTCTTCAATTTTATCGTGTCTAATCAACTCATCAAAACTATTATTTTTTGGCAAAATATCAAAATTCTTTAATCTTTCTCTCTGGTTTTGTAATTCATTTAGTTCTTTAATAATATCTTCTTGAGTTGAAAGTCTGTACGATATTTCATTATCATCAATTAATCTCCTTGGGAAAGTTGAATCAAGTTCTTGGGATATAGCAGAAAATTTAAGGCTTGCACTAACTATATGGCTTTTAAGCTCCTTAGCATATGTTTGAATTGTTTGAACATATGAGCTATTTTCTCTTCTACTCTCATTTTTGACTTTCTTTAATAGTCTTTGGTCTTGAATGAAATAGGAAACTGTATTTTCCGAAAAATTAACAAGCCAGTCAGGTAAGATAGATTTAACAGGTAAACTTACATCATAATCATTCAATAAATTCTCTAAGTCTAATCTTTTCATAGACCTACGATCAATCCACTCATCATCGTCTACTCTACTGATATGAGGAAGAATATATAAATTATTAACCAAATCTTCTCTAAAACTCTTAAATTCAATGACTTTCTTTTTAGGTTTTTTTGTAGTATTTATTTCATTTAATGAAAATTCTAAACTACTATGCTCTTTAAATATTTCTCCTTCATTCAGATATTTACTTCCAAATCTCAAATGGTTTTCAACACCAAAAATCTCTTCATTAAACAATGATTCCTGCGTTCTATCTAATGCTTGCTTATTTATTTTTACTTTTTTACTTACAGTTAACTCTTTATTACTCGAAATAAAAGTTATACTCTTGAAATTCAGATTAAATAGAAAGAAATAATTAAAGGAATAAATTGAATGAATAATTTTTAAACAAAATGTTTTACCATATCCATTTGGAGCAGTAATGATAGTTATGTCTTCATTCAATTTAATTTCATAATTAAAAACCCCAAACAAACCATTTATTAATATTTTTTTTAACATATTAAATTCCTTAGAGTGATTTTAACTGCTCAATTTGCTTATTCATTTCGGCAAGTTGGCTATCCATCTCTGCGAGTTTCGCTTTCTCGCTTTCCACCACATTGGCAGGGGCTTTGCTCACAAAACTTTCATTAGACAACTTACTACGCAGACTTTCAGCTTGTTTGGTAAGTTTTTCTTGCGCTTTGGCAAGGCGATTAAGCTCCGCCGTTGGGTCAATCAAGCCTTTCATCGGCACTAGCACTTTTAACTGCCCTACCATACTCGATGACGACAACGGTAACTCTTTATCAGAACCGTCACCCGCATTCACAATAGTCAGCGTATCGACTTTGGCAAGCGATTTAAACTGATTTTCGATACGGCTTAGGCGCGCGGTTTCCTCATCGCTGATGTTATCAAGTAGCACAGGCAGACGCACCGCATTGCCAAGCTTCATCTCACCACGGATGTTACGAATCGCCCCAATCAGCGCTTGTAGCCACGTCATGTCATGCTCGGTCTGTAGGCTGATTAGGCTATCATCCGCCGTTGGGAAGGCAGCCGTCATGATACTGTCAGTCGCTTTTTTATCGATGATAGGGGCAATGGTTTGCCAAATGCTCTCGGTGATATACGGCATAATCGGATGGGTAAAGCGCATGGCGACTTCAAGACAGTTGAGCAGCACATAGCGGATTTGGGCTTTACGCTCGGCACTCACCGACTCATCGTTTAGGCTCGATTTGGCAAGCTCGACATACCAGTCGCAGTATTCATTCCAGATAAACTCATAAATATCTTGGCTCACCAAGTCAAAACGGTACTGGCTCATGTGCTCATGGATGGCTTTCACCGTGGAGTTTAGACGGCTCATAATCCACTGCTCTGGCAATTCCCACAGTGCGGTGTTGGCGGTTTTGTCGATGTTTAGCGCATTGCCTTCCTTATCGACACAGTTCATCAGCACAAAACGGGTGGCGTTCCAAATCTTGTTACAAAAATTGCGGTTGCCTTCAATGCGCTTGAGGTCAAAATTGATGTCACGTCCCGTACTTGCCAAGGAGGTAAAAGTAAAGCGCAGCGCGTCCGTACCAAACGCAGGGATACCGTCGGCAAATTCTTTGCGCGTGGCTTTTTCAATTTTTTGCGCGTCTTTGGGGTTCATGAGACCTGTGGTGCGTTTGGCGACTAGGGTTTCTAAATCAATGCCGTCAATCAGGTCAATCGGGTCAAGTACGTTGCCTTTGGATTTGGACATTTTTTGCCCTTGTCCATCACGCACCAAGCCATGCACATACACCGTCTTAAACGGCACTTGCGGGTTGCCGTCTTTGTCTTTGATGAAGTACAGGGTCATCATCATCATACGGGCAACCCAGAAGAAAATGATGTCAAAACCTGTGACCAATACGCTGGTTGGGTGGAAGGTTTTGAGCGCTTGGCTATAGTCGTCAAAGTTTAGCTCGCCTGTCCAATCAAGGGTGCTAAACGTCCACAATGCCGAGCTAAACCAAGTATCTAGTACGTCACTATCTTGGCGCAGCGCTAGGCTATCAGCAAGGTGGTATTTTTGGCGGACTTCCGCTTCATCACGCCCGACATAGATATTGCCCTCATCATCGTACCACGCAGGAATACGGTGTCCCCACCAAAGCTGACGGCTGATACACCAGTCTTGGATATCGCGCATCCACGCCATATACATATTTTTGTACTGGGCAGGGACAAACTCGGTGCGCCCGTCTTCTACCGCCTCGATGGCAGGTTTTGCCAGTTTCTCAATGGACACATACCATTGGTCGGTGAGCCACGGCTCAACGATGGTGTTACTGCGGTCGCCTTTGGGCACTTTTAAATCATGCGGTTTGATTTCTTCAAGCCAGCCTTCAGCCTCGCTTTGCTCAACCATTTTTTTACGCGCGGCAAACCGCTCAAGTCCTGCATACTCGCTAGGCGTGGTCTCAAGCTGTGGCTCTTTGGTTTGCAAATCAGTAAAAATCTGCATTTCTGGCAAGATATGCGCTGAATTATCAAAGATATTAATCATCGGCAAATTGTGGCGTTTGCCTGTTTCGTAGTCATTAAAGTCATGGGCAGGCGTGATTTTGACACAGCCTGTGCCAAATTCCATGTCCACCGCCTTGTCATCACCCACAATCGGCACAATGCGACCTGTAATCGGTAGCGTCACGGTTTGCCCGATAAGGTGCTGGTAGCGTGCGTCTTCTGGGTTCACGGCAACGGCGGTATCACCGAGCAAGGTCTCTGGGCGGGTGGTGGCGACGACAAGGTAATTTTTACCGTCTTGGGTTTTGACATTTTTATCGGTCAAATAATAGCGAAAATGCCACAGTGAGCCTTTCTCGTCATGGTTTTCTACTTCCAAATCCGACAAGGCGGTTTGTAGCTTAGTATCCCAGTTGACTAGACGTTTACCGCGATAAATCAGTCCATCTTCGTACAGACGCACGAACACTTCTTTGACGGCATTGGACAAGCCATCATCCATGGTAAAACGCTCACGGCTCCAGTCCACCGAGCTACCTAGACGGCGGATTTGGCGAGTGATGTTGCCACCGCTCTCGGCTTTCCACTCCCAAATCTTTTCAAGGAATTTTTCACGACCCAAATCATGGCGTTTGATGCCTTGGGCGTTCAATTGACGCTCAACGACCATTTGCGTGGCAATCCCGGCGTGGTCGGTACCTGGTTGCCAGAGGGTATTTTCGCCCAGCATTCGGTGATATCGGGTGAGCGTGTCCATGATGGCATTGTTAAAGCCATGCCCCATGTGCAATGAGCCTGTGATATTCGGCGGTGGCAGCGCAATAGAAAACGATTGTTGTTTATCATAGCTTGGCTGAAAGTAGCCTTTGTCTTCCCACACTTGGTACATGCCGTTTTCGACGTCGCTTGGGTTGTAAGCGTTTTCTAAAGACGTTAAGGCTTGGGCGATTTGATGTTGCGTGCTCATAGATGGTCAACTTTTACAATAAAAAAGAAAGGAATGTCAAAAAGGTAATTAACGGATTTTACCGTAAATTGCCTAGATTGTAGAGTATTTTGTGGGTAAGATAGCGGTTGATAAAATAATAAATGGGTTAATAACTCGTAAGGTTTGCGTTATGCACTTAGACTCTCTAAAGATTAAGAACTTTCGGATTTTGGAAGATGTGACGATTGAGAAATTGGGTCATGTGAATTTGATTGTGGGAAAAAATAATTCGGGGAAAAGTACTGTTCTTGAAGCCTTAGCTTTATTAGCAAGTGGGTTTAATCCTGAAGTAATGCTATTTATTTCAAATAATAGAAATGTATATCGTCATCTAAATACAAAAGACATAGAATCTAAGGTATTTTCAATTGAAAATATTATAAGTAAATCTAATGAAGACCCCTTTTTGAATTGGACTTATATTGGAAATCAAAGCCATTATTTAACTTTTGGTTATGTTAAGAATGGTAAAAATAATAATTTGGACATAGATAGAGAAAAAGGATATTCATTTACCTATTTTATTGATGATAGAAATTTTATGAACTTTGAAGTCAAAGCTATAAGTAATAGAGCTTTATTTATGGATATGTCCGAAAATTCACATCATATGAAAAAGAAAGCTTTTAATTTTGGTTATATCACTACTAATAACATTGACTTAAATTTGTTTGCTTCTTCATGGGATAAAATTGCATTAACAGATGATGAAAATTTAGTTTTGGAAATGCTTAAGTTGATTGATAGCGATATAACTAACTTGGCTTTTCTAAGTTTGGTGGATTCTGAAACAAGAATACCATTTGTTAGACTTAAAAATATTGAAAGAAGAATACCATTACATCAAATGGGTGATGGAATTTTCAGACTATTACAGATTATTTTAGAAATTCCAAAGTCAAAAAATAGTATCCTTTTAATAGATGAATTTGAAAACGGACTACATTACAGCGTTCAGCCCAAAGTTTGGGAACTTATCTTTGAACTCGCCCACCGCTTTAACATCCAAGTATTTGCCACTACCCACAGTTGGGACTGTATCGAAAGTTTTTCCCAAGTCGCCAAAGACCGCACCGACATGGAAGGCGTACTATTTCGCATGGGTCACAGCGTCCGCAAATCTGATAAAGGCAAACTTATCGCCACCGTATTTGATGAAGATGACTTATACAATCTAACCAAAATGAATATTGAGGTTAGATAATGATAAAGCACCTTATTGTTGAAGCAGAATCAGATAAATTATTTATCCAAACTTTTTTGCGTCATGAAAATCTAAACCTTCAATTAAACATTGACGTAGCAACACCCCAAGACCTTGAGCCAACCGCCTACACGACAAAACAAGCAGTATTGCAACAGCTGCCAAGGTTAGTAAAACTTTTAGAAACAGGACAAGTAAGCCATATTGGTATTTTGGTTGACATGGATTTTACTGATAAAACCGATATTAAAACCCAAAATCTACGGCAAATTAGCGAGCGATTAAACCCATTAGGATTTTATCAATTCCCACAACAAAATGATGAATTAGGTATTTATTTTGAAAATTTAGATTACGATAACCCAATTGGCGTTTGGCTAATGCCAAATAATCAAGATGAAGGCTATCTCGAAACTTGGATAAAAATGACGATGCCAACGAATGAACAAAATCATTTTGGACAAATCGAAAACTTTATCCATAGCCTTGGAACAAGCCATTTTAAAAATCCTACCACATCACTGGATAAAGCACGGATTTATACATGGCTTGCCACCCAATCAAAACCCACCCAAGATTTATCAAAAGCCTTGGCACTAGCTGACCCAAACACCGCTACCTACCAAAATTTTAAAAACTGGCTTATTACCACATTTGGATAAAGCAAAAAACCGCCATTTTAAAGGGCGGTTTTTATTAAAATCAATCCATTTTACCAGGCACAGGATTATCCAAAATTGTTTGGGTTTGTTTGGCGCGAAAATCACTGATTTTTTGCGCAAGCGTGCTATCACCAATCGCCAAAATTTGCGCTGCCAGTAGCCCTGCATTTGCCGCACCCGCTGCCCCGATGGCAAGCGTACCCACCGCCACCCCTTTGGGCATTTGCACGATGGATAGCAAACTGTCCCAACCGCTTAGGATGGAGGACTTGACAGGCACACCAAGTACAGGCAAATCCGTCTGAGACGCACACATCCCGGGCAGATGCGCCGCGCCGCCTGCCCCTGCGATAATCACAGACAGGCCGCGAGCTTTGGCAGTTTTGGCATAGTCAAACAATCTATCAGGGGTGCGATGTGCCGATACCACTTCACACTCAAAGGGCACCCCAAAATCCGCTAACATTTGCGCGGCGTTTTGCATGGTTTCCCAGTCAGATTGACTACCCATGATGATACCGACTTTGGCTTGACCTTGTGGCGATGGGATGGGTGGTGGTAGCTGGTGTGTCTGGGCGTTTGGCTGACTTGCTGACATGGAAAATTCCTTTTGCCAAAAAATTGACGGACTAAAAATAAAAAAACGTGCATGAAATGCACGGTTAAAACTTAATATAGCATGATTTTTTACCCTTGAAAATCAAAATCTATGAGGCAACTATATCACCACATTGGCGGGTACTCGCGGCTTTTGTTCAGGGGCAAATTTTTGATGACTAAGCATGGCCAGCTGCGTCTCAATCGTATCGCACATCATCCCTAAGGGCAATTCGTTTTCCCCCGTACCAAACGGCTCGCTGATTTCATCGACGATTTCATTGAGCGCCATAAAGGTGTAGCCGACAAAACTGACTACAAATGGCGTTACCCAGCCAATCGCATTGCCCAGTCCAAATGGCAGCATAAAGCAATACAGATACACAGTGCGATGCAGCAGCACAAAATAGGCATACGGAATCGGTGTGTTATTAATGCGTTCACAGCCCGCTTGGATATGGGCAATTTCACCCAAGGTGTTATCTAAGCTTTGCCACTGCCAAACATCGATTTTTTGCTCGGCTTGCCAGTTGGCGAGCATCTGCCCCATGATTTGGGTCAAGCGTAAGGCAATAAAGTTTTGCCCAACCACGGCTTGCTGTTCTTCAACCGTTAATAGCCGCTGCAGGTTTGCTGTATTATCCTCACTCCGCAGCTGTTGGCGTAGACTGTGGACAAAAGCGATTTGATGACGGATAAAGGCTTGTTTTTCCGCCATACTGACATTCGGCAGTGTCATCACTTGACGGGCGATGTTGCGACTTAGCCAAACCAGCGTGCCCCACAGCTTGCGCCCTTCCCAAAACCTGTCATACGCTGCGTTATTACAAAACCCGTGGAAAATCGCAAGAGAGATACCGAGTATCGCAAACACCGAAGGATTGAGCGGTACAGGCTCGGTGGCGATATGGGTTTGATAAAAATAGATGAAAAAGGAGAAAATAAACAACAAAACTTGTGGCACAATCAGCCGTTTAAAATACGAGCCTTGCATCACAAACAGCATCTTTAGCGGCTCAATCGGACGTCGAATCATACCTAACTCATCTTAATCGTTTGCTCACTGGCTATCATTTTTAGCCGTAAGCTTTAAATAAATATTTTAATTTATGTTACACCCAGTTTAGCTTTGGGTTAATGCTGATATTGAATAAAATTCGCTGAGGTCAAAGCCGGATGATCGGTGTCAAATTGATAAGCCGTCAAAAAACCATCTTTGGCAGCAGAATAATCCACACAGACCACTTGATGACTAAGTAGCTCAGGCGTGCCATTGAGCCAATAATGCCCGACAAAAATAGGTTTGTCATGGTCAAGACCAAACAAAATCTCAGCGGTCAACGTGTCTTTAGGAATATGAATCAAATCTTCTTGACTGGCGCGCGCAATCTGGTGAATCGGCTGAAACGATAAACTCGGCTGCCACCACTGTATCCGTACATTTTTACGTTGATGACCTTCTTTATCGACCAAATGAATGCCTTCAGGTAGCGGTGCTTCCACACCTTTAAGCACTCTTTCCAGTGCCTCAAAAGGCGGCGTACCTTCCTCACTGGTTTTTTGTAGCGCAACGGGCGTCAAGCGATTGTCTATCGTTAACAGCGGTTTTAAAATCGCCATCGCATCACTGTCCCAACAAGCATGCACAAAACACGCATCATCCAATGCTAGCCACAGCGGTAATTCATAAAACCGCTTGAGCCAAAACTGGTGCAACTCACTACCAAACCCTACTTCATCAAGGAACGCTTGATGCTGCGAGGTATTTTTATCATTATGTTGTCGTAAATATTGGCTTGCATCGCGGGCATCGGGTGTGGCGTAAGCTAACGCATTATACTCGTGATTACCCATGACCGCGAGCGCTTGCCCGTGGTCAATCATCGCAAATACGATAGATAAGGTTTGCAGCTGTTGACTGCCCCTATCAATCAAGTCGCCTATAAAAATCGCTTGGTGATTAGGAGGCGCTTGAAAACACTGACCATCATGTTGATAGCCCAACTGCGTCAGTAACCCAATGAGTTTATCTGCCTGACCATGCACATCACCAATCACATCATAAATCATATTTTTTACCTTTTACTGCTTTTTACGACTTTACCGTTAACCAGCCAAGCGACTGTTAACTAGGCAACCTGTGGCTGTACAACCTATGAATGGGCAAGCTGTAATCAGGCAAGCGGCGCCACGCAATTTTTTGCCCCCAAATGTTAGCCACCAAAGCCTAAAAATCTTGGGTGCATTAATTGGTTAAAAAAATGCGCCACAATACCGGGCTCAATGGCAATCGTGGCTAACATACCAAAAATACCACCCACCAAATGTGCCGAATGATTGATACTACCGCGACCTTGCCCATCCGCCCACACACTATACGCCACATACGCCACCGCGAACACAATCGCAGGTACAGGAATCACAAACAGCAACAATGTCGACCACGGATTCATCAAGATATAGCTAAAAATTACTGCTGAAACAGCGCCCGATGCGCCTAGACTGCTATAGCGAGGATTGTTCTTTTGTTTTAGATAGGTTGGCACAATCGCCACCACCAAAGCGGCAAGATAAAACAGCACAAATCCTAGACTGCCGAGTTTGGACATGAACAATCCCTGCACCGCTTGTCCAAACGAATACAGGGTAAACATATTAAAAAATAAGTGCATCCCATCGGCATGGATAAAACCATGGGTGACAAAGCGATCGACTTGCCCTCGCTTCACCGCAGGTGGATAAAAAATTAACCTTTGCATCAGTTGGGGTGATTGCCAAGCTAATAAACTGACGACCACCGTAATGATAATGATAAATAAAGTATGGTTAGAAAAAAGTGACATAACACCTCAAAATAGCAATAAATAATGATAAGTAGGATTATGATAAAGATAGCGTATTATCTCAATAAGCCAAATGTGAATTTATTGATATAGATGATACCTAAAGCTGCCTTGTAGTGTCACGTTCACCTTGTAGCATGAAGCTAATGACAAACCCTTCAAATTTGAGCAACACACCTTTACCCAAGTTTACCCAAAATGGGGACGATTTGAATTTTTAACACAATATTTACGCAATAGTTACCTTAACATAACTGAAGGCGAGCCGATTTTGCTTTAATTTATTAGCTATATTTGAGTAATACTGCAAAAGACTTAACAAAATCTGTTGAGTTGCGGCAGTTTTTCTCAGTATTGTTAAGCGTAAATTAATTAGCAATGCAATAACAAACCCAACAACCATAAATAATAATTTTTGAAAATATATAATAGAATTATTGGCTAGTGTGCTGGATATAAAAATAATACATTGGTTTTATGGTGGTTGATAACCCTTCATTTTCTTGAGGCTTGAATTATGAATATCATTGAACATTTAACCCGTACAGTAACACCCGTTGTTTTAAATAATGCAAATGACGAAAACCGCTCATCTTTATTAGAAAAATTATACGCTATCTTGGTTGCCCGTCTTGCTGACGGTAACGTCTCTAACAGCTTTGCTAATGCAACCATCGCTGATAATGACAATAGCTTTTTTGACCGTGTACTACCAGATACCACCCACCGT
Organism: Moraxella sp. CTOTU46934; assembly: GCF_031979465.1. Classification (NCBI taxonomy): domain Bacteria; kingdom Pseudomonadati; phylum Pseudomonadota; class Gammaproteobacteria; order Moraxellales; family Moraxellaceae; genus Moraxella; species Moraxella sp. CTOTU46934. The sequence goes on along the minus strand of NZ_DALZEG010000014.1, from coordinate 46,787 downwards.
ACAGAGCTAGTGCAACAGCTCTCACGTCATTACAGTGTACCAGAGCAAGAGACTGCTTCGTTAGTAAGCCGTGCCGCGCCGCTGGTACTGCGTGAATTACGCTCACTTGCAGGTACAACACCACTCAATACTTTCTTATCAAACAATATTGCGTCTGTGGCTTCTGTGATTCCTGCTTGGGCATATGCATTTATCCCAGCGGGCATTTTAACCATGTTGAATTTGTCGCCTGTGCATGCAGCCACCACGCCTACTGTCCAAACGACCACTCGTACAGAGGAGCATCTAGTTGCTACGCCTAAACGCGATGAAGGCGGCTTGATGAAAATGTTATTGCCAATCATTGGTTTGTTGATTTTAGGTGCACTCGCTTGGGCATTATTAAAATCATGTAACAAAACTGAGCCAGTCGCGACGCCAGTTGTGGCTTCTACTACTGCGTCAACAACGACAACCACTACCACAACTGAAGTCTCTGCGGCAAGTGCAACCAATAGCATGGCAATGCCTGTAGCATCAACCACTGACATGGCAGTAGCAAGCATGCCAATGGCATCTGGCACCACGATGACTACCACTGAAACCACGGCAACAACTATCTCTAGCACTGAGCCTTCAGTGGTATTTGAAAATGGTCGCTTAAGCTTCTACTTTGCTACGGGTAAAGCACAAGTTGCTGGTAATGCTAAAGAAAAAGCCAATGATATCCTTGAAGCCGCTAAACAAGGCAAAAAAATCGGTATCAGTGGTTATACTGACAGCACAGGTAATGCTGCTGCCAATGAGAAGTTAGCAAAAGAGCGTGCCCAAGCAGTTAGATCATTCTTGGTAGCCAATGGTGTGCCACAATCACAACTTGAATTGATCAAACCACAAGATACAACAGGTGCTGCGGGTAAAGACCAAGAAGGTCGCCGTGTCGATGCATACATTGTTGATGACAATGCAATTCCTGCCACTGGTACCACAACTGTCACGACGGTTGCAAGTCCAGCGAAATAAATCACCTTTTACGGTTGATGCATCGTTAAAAATCCTTGATAAGTTATCGAGGATTTTTTTTGCTGTTAAAAATTTTTAGATGCCACTGGCTTTTTGGGTAAAAAATTTCATCAAGGGTGTGATTTTGCTAACCACACTTACGCCTTTACTGCGTAGCTGCTGAATCGGACGCAGCTGTGTACCAAAAATCCAATTGATCCCAGAAAAACTGTGCATCATCATCGCGTTATTTGCATAGCGTTGACGCTCATACCGCTGTAAGGTGGCGAAACTTGCCCATAGCTTGTTGCCTGAACGCTGGTAATCTTGTTGCAAAATATCGCTCAAGGCAATGATATCGAGCATACCCAAGTTTAAACCTTGTCCCGCCAAAGGATGCACCCCATGCGCGGCATCGCCAACCAACGCCAAGTTGGCTTTGACATAATTTTTGGCATGTTGGGCACCCAGTGGGAAGCTGGCGATTGATTCAATCTCAGTGATGTCCCCCAAAGCATAGCCACTGGCAAAGGCGAGTTCTTTGGCAAGCTCTTTTGGCGTGAGTGTGAGTAAATCGAGGGCAGCATTGGTCGGCAATGTCCATACCACCGATTGCCAATGTTGAGGATTTGCCTGATCGTCAGCCGTCACATCTGCCAGCGGTAAAAGTGCCAAAGGCCCTGTCGGCAAAAACACTTGTCTGGCTGTCGCCTTGTGTGGCTGCTCGGTTTTGATGGCGCAGCAGATTGCCGTTTGCTGGTACACCAAAGTATCTAACCCAATCCCTGTCGCTTGGCGTACCATAGAGCCGCGCCCGTCAGCACCGATTAATAGCTTACCTTGATGCGTGGTGCCATCGTCTAAGCTAACTTGATACCCTAAATCTTCACCTTGCCACGCAATATCAGTGACCTTATGCCCTGCAATATGGCGCAAATAAGATTGACCCTGATGGACAAGACGCTCATCGTCAAAACCGTCATACAGCGCTTTTTCGATGATAAAAGGTTCGACCATACTGCCCAATAATTGCGGTGTTTGAGCATCACCAAAATTTAGCTCACCCACGCCATTGGTTTGCCATACCTGCATTTGGGTATAGTCGGCTTTGCGTTTGCTTTGTTCAATACGCTGCCAGGCACCGACCTCTTTGAGTAGGTTAATACTGGCAACGCTTAACGCATACACACGAGCATCACGCTGGGTGAGTTTGTCGTGCCAATCGGCTGCTAAAAGTTTTGGGCGAGCATCGATTAAGGTGACAGGATGGCGCGCTTGGGCAAGCTTTAGTGCTAAGATTGTCCCAACGATACCGCCGCCGATGATGAGGGTATTATTTTTCATGATTTCAGCCCCATCGCAAAGGTAGCCACAGCTGGCTTCACAAATGGCACTTTATCAAAGGCAATGAGTCCGACATTACGCGCGAATTTGAGCAAGGGATTTTGGTGCATAAAGCCATAGACCACCGTATCGCAGAAAATTTCTACCCGTTTTTGGTCGGCTTTACGGCGTTTGGCATAAGTTTGTAGCATGCGACTATCGCCGATATCTTCGCCGCGCATCACTTGCTGTGCCAGCATTTTGGCGAGCGTATCAGCATCGCGCATACATAGGTTAAAGCCTTGTCCTGCCACAGGGTGCAAGGTGTGGGCGGCATTGCCCATGATGACGCAGCGATCTTTGACTTGACTATCTGCCAATATTTTCACCAGTGGATACGCGCCGCGTTTACCCGCTTTGACAAACTTGCCTGCTAGGCTGCCAAAGGCTTGTTGAATGGTGTCAAGAAAGTATTGGTCGTCGTCTAGATAGCGCTGTTCTTCGCCTTTTGGGCACACCCATACCACAGAGCGGCGGTAGCCTTGCTGGGCTTGTCGTCCATCCCCTTGACTGATATCAAACGCATCAACCAAAGGCAACACAGCAACTGCGCCCATTTTATTAAAGCGTTCAATCGCTTGATGCTGGTGCGGTTTGTCCGTCATGACCACGCCCACGACACCGACTTGGTGATAATCGTGTGCAGTTGCGCCAATGCCCAGTAGTTGCCGGCTTGGCGAGTGCTGACCATCACAAGCCACCAATAAATCAGCTGTTAAGGTTTGGCGAGCTTGGTGGGCTTGGTCAAAGCGAATGGTGACATCGGTTGCCGTCTGTTGTATATCGGTCAAAGTGGCACCGTCTAGCAAGGTTATCAGCGGATTGTTTTGCACGGCGAGCAGTAATTTTTTGCCAAGCCATGCGTTTTCCATCACTTGTCCAAAACTTTCTACTCCTTCAGCGTGTTTGTTGAGCGTCGCTTTACCAAAACTACCTTCTTCACTGATGTTAACTTCATCGATGCGGCAGGCATGGCTTTGTAAATCATCCCATAGCGCTTTGCCATTAAAGGTGATACCACGATAAATTTGTACCGTACGGCGTGACAGCGCGATGTTACGGCTGTCAAATTGCGCGCGGTCTAAGTCATCATCAGGGCTGATGGTCGGATAGTTGGCTTTTTCTAGTAACGTACTTGAGATGCCTTTGTCGGCAAGCAGTAAAGCAAAGGATAAACCAACATTGCCGCCACCGATAATCACCACAGTTTGGGGGGTAAGAATATTCATGATTGTTCTCTTTTTTAAAGGGCGGTTAAAGCGCACCTTATCAGAATTTTTTACCAGTTTAGCACAAATCCTTACGCGCTTTGTGGCGGCAATTGGGTAAAATCCATAAAGCAAATGTTAAAGGACTAAGCAAAATGTCGCTATTACAGTGGTTATTGCTGTTTTTGCTTAGCAGTATATTTTATAGTTGGGTGCTGCTGGGAAATGGCGCAAAATGGCTAGAAGGCTGGCTATCTTGGTGGCTAATTGGCTGGTTTTCGCTAGATTGGACCGCTGAGCAAATCCGCTTGTATGTACTGATCATTTGGATTGTTGAAACGATTTGGTTTGTGGTCGGTTTGTTTCAACCAAGTTTACGTACTTTTTAGACTGACTTCGACAAAAATTTTGGCTACCTTTTTTTGTGAGGTTCTGTTAAAATAGGCAAAATCAAACCTTAGCGAGTTGGCATGATAAAGTTAATGGCACAGACTGGTAACGCATTAAAACCAGTTAGCTATTTTCTTTAAAATCAATGTCTTCTCGCTTTTTTGTGGGCGATACTTTTTACGGTATGTGCATTGACTGGGCATAATTTACCGTCGCACACATGGGTAGAACACAGGATACGAGCGGAGGCACTAGGTGAACACGAATTACGCAAAAGCAATTTTGGCATTGGCAGATGGTACGGTTTTTTATGGTCGCAGCATCGGTGCTAGCGGACACACCGTTGGTGAAGTCGTGTTTAATACAGCGATGACAGGTTACCAAGAAATCTTGACTGACCCAAGCTATGCCCAGCAAATCGTCACCTTAACCTACCCGCATATCGGTAATACTGGTACCAACGATGAAGACACAGAGTCAGGTCGTATTCACAAAGTGTGGGCAAATGGATTGATTATCCGTGATTTGACCATGGCGACCAGTAACTTTCGCTCAAGCCAATCACTCAATGAGTATCTGATTAACCATAACACCGTTGCCATCGCTGATATCGACACCCGTAAACTCACTCGCCTACTGCGTGAAAAAGGCGCACAAAACGGTTGTATCATGACTGCCGATAGCGACGGCCAGCTCGATGAAGCCAAAGCAATCGAACTTGCCAAAAGCTTTGCCGGTATCAAAGGCATGGACTTGGCGAAAGTCTGCTGTGACCAAGCGGGTTTTACCTGGACGCAAGGCTCATGGCAATTGGTGAGTCCAGAAGTGAGCCCAACTTGTGGTCACTTTAAAGAATTGGGCACTGACATTGAGCAAAAATTTAACATCGTGGCGTATGACTTTGGCGTCAAAACCAACATTTTGCGCATGCTCGTTGACCGCGGCTGTCATGTCACCGTTGTGCCTGCCCAAACGCCTATCAATGAAGTGCTCAAACATAACCCAGACGGTATTTTCTTATCCAATGGTCCTGGCGACCCTGCCCCATGTGATTACGCCATTGATGCCATCAAACACATCATCACCGAGACTGATATTCCGCTGTTTGGGATTTGTCTAGGTCATCAGCTATTGGCACTGGCTAGCGGCGCGCAAACCTTGAAAATGAAATTTGGTCACCATGGTGCCAACCACCCTGTGCAAGATATCGAGCAAGGTACGGTGATGATTACCTCACAAAACCACGGTTTTGCGGTGGATGAAGCCACCCTGCCAAGCAACATTAAAGTGACGCATCGCTCGTTGTTTGATGGCTCAAATCAAGGCATTGAGCTGACCGATAAGCCTGCGTTTAGTTTTCAAGGACATCCAGAGGCAAGCCCAGGACCCCATGACTGTGCGCCATTGTTTGATAAATTTGCGGATATGATGGCAAAAGCGAAAGGTTAATTTTAAAGTGCATTAATTGCACTTTTTTAAAGATAAAATTTGAGATTTATATGACCGAAATTAAAATCAAAGACTTGCGAGGGGTGGGTGACGTTGAGCTAAATCTTGACGATACTAAGCGAGTTTTTGTTTTTTTTGGGTCAAATGGGGTAGGCAAAACCAAAACTTTAGAGTCAATATTTATTGGTTTAGTTGCTACTAACTCTGAATTCGATATAACCCCAAAATATGGCTCTTTTGAAAGATTATTTCGAGAATATATTGATTTTTTAAATAAAATACATCTTTTATTTGATACTCAATACGTGAGTACTGATACTTTACAAATAAACCCAGAACGCAAATCTTTTGCTATTGCTTATTTAGGTGCAAATCAACGGGGTGTCTTTAATCATCATTCGGGTTATTACAATAAGCAAGTTGGTAATTTTAACCAAAGAAAAAGTGATTATTTGCAAAGATTTGAAAGTAGCCTCTACACTGTTGATGGCATGAAAGATTTAGGGATGTCAGAATCCTTAAATGAATGGTTTGTTTTAAGAGCACAGTCTGTAAATCCTTACCAACGTGAAGAAGATAATAGAAAAATAGAAATTGACACTGTTTTAAACGCTTTAAACATTTTAGACAATCGTATTGAAAAAACGCTAAAAATCGATGGTGACGGCAATGTATTTCTCACCATCGAAGGACAAGAACGAGAGTTAAGTGAATTAAGCTCTGGTTTTATTTCAGTGGTAAAAATCATTCAATCCATTATCTCTGCGTATTCAGCATTTACCAACGCCACCGACTTATTAAACGTCAAAGGCGTGGTATTAATTGATGAAATCGAAAGCCATCTACATATCGAATGGCAAACTAAAATTGTACCCACGCTGAAAAACTTATTTCCCAATACCACTTTTTATATCGCTACTCATTCACCCTTAGTATTATCACAACTGGCTGAAGGTGAAGCGTATTTATTAAAACGTGACGCTGATGGTGTGGTAAGAAGTCAAGAAATAAATTCACCCAATACTCGGTTACTAGAAAATGTATTACAAGATGCGTTTGATGTCGATTTAAATCAATTGAAACGTGAAAACATGGAACACATTGACCAAACCAAAGCGAAACAAAAATTATTAGCCCTGTTAAATAAATAGGATAAACAGATAGGTGAAAAAATGAATCAAAAATCTGTTTTAGTGGATGCTAATATTTTAATCGCTGTGATTGATGGAAAGGATGATAATCCTAATCATATTGAAGCAAAACAAAAATTTAATGACTTAATCGCTCAAAATGCCACGATTGCCATTACCCCTTTGATTCGTTATGAAGTATTACGAGGTGTAAAAAGTATTTCAATTGATGAAGCCCAAGAAATTTTAGACGATTTTGTTGAATTTAATATCACTGATAAAGAAGCCAATCCTTCCGCTAGAATTTTTCACTTTAGCCGTAGTCAGGATTTTTCATCGAAAGACACAGGTATCAGACTCGATAAACAGAACTTTGATGTATTTCATTATGTTGTCGCCAAAATTCGCAATTTAGAATTGGTCAATGTTAATCAAAAAGATTTTAACAAAATTGAAAATGTTATTAAATTAATGCCAAGTCCGCCTTTTAACTAATTGTTAGTAAGAGAGAAGCTATGCCAAAACGTACCGACATCAAATCCATTCTTATCATCGGCGCAGGTCCAATTGTCATCGGACAAGCCTGTGAATTTGACTATTCAGGCGCACAAGCCTGTAAAGCCTTACGTGAAGAAGGCTACCGCGTCATTCTGGTTAACTCAAATCCAGCCACCATCATGACTGACCCTGTCATGGCAGATGCCACCTACATCGAGCCCATCACCTGGCAAACGGTAGAGCGCATCATCGACAAAGAACGCCCCGATGCCATCTTACCCACCATGGGCGGACAAACCGCGCTCAACTGTGCGTTAGACTTGGACAAGCATGGCGTACTGGAAAAATATGGCTGTGAGCTGATTGGCGCGACCAAAGATGCCATCGAAAAAGCCGAAGACCGCAATTTATTTGATAAAGCGATGAAAAAAATCGGCTTAGAGTGCCCGCGCGCCGAAGTGGCCGAAACCATGGAACAAGCCTTCGCTATTCAAGCCAAAGTCGGCTTTCCCTGCATCATTCGCCCATCATTTACCATGGGTGGTTCGGGTGGTGGTATCGCTTACAACCGTGACGAATTTGTCGAAATTTGTGAGCGTGGTTTTGACTTATCACCCACTCATCAACTATTGATTGATGAAAGCTTAATCGGTTGGAAAGAGTACGAGATGGAAGTTGTCCGTGACAAAAAAGACAACTGTATCATCGTCTGTTCGATTGAAAACTTTGACCCTATGGGTGTGCATACAGGTGATTCTATCACTGTGGCGCCTGCTCAGACTTTGACGGATAAAGAATACCAAATCATGCGTAACGCGTCATTGGCGGTGCTGCGTGAGATTGGTGTGGAGACCGGTGGTTCAAACGTACAATTTGGTATTGACCCAAAAACAGGTCGTATGGTGGTCATCGAGATGAACCCACGTGTCAGCCGTTCATCCGCCTTGGCATCTAAAGCCACAGGGTTCCCGATTGCCAAAATCGCAGCAAAACTTGCGGTCGGTTACACCCTCGATGAACTCAGCAATGACATTACAGGCGGCTTGACCCCAGCCAGCTTTGAGCCTGCCATTGACTATGTGGTGACCAAAGTACCGCGCTTTAACTTTGAAAAATTCCCCCAAGCTGACAGCACTTTATCTACCCAAATGAAATCAGTGGGTGAAGTGATGGCGATTGGTCGTAACTTCCAAGAGTCGATGCAAAAAGCGTTACGCGGTCTTGAGATTGGCGTAAATGGTTTTGATGAGTATCTTGATTTCAATCAAGATGAGGATACCATTCGCAGTACCTTAAAAGTTAAATTAAAAACTCCTACACCTGACCGTATTTTCTACATTGCTGATGCCTTCCGTTTTGGCATGAGCGTAGATGAGGTGTTTGAGTTTACTCGCATTGACCCTTGGTTTTTAGTGCAAATTGAAGACATCGTCAAAACGGAAAAATTGGTGAAAGAAACTGGCTTTGGCGGTTTGACCAGCGACAACTTGCGTCAATTCAAACGTAAAGGGTTATCAGATTTACGCTTGGCAACGCTCCTTGGTATTTCACAAAAACAACTGCGTAAAAAACGTTGGGATTTGGGCGTGTATCCTGTGTACAAACGCGTGGATACCTGTGCCGCGGAGTTTTCGACTTCAACCGCTTATATGTATTCAAGCTATGATGACGAATGTGAAGCCAATCCAACCAACAACAAAAAAATCATGGTTATCGGTGGTGGTCCCAACCGCATTGGTCAAGGTATTGAATTTGACTATTGCTGTGTACATGCCGCCTTGGCAATGCGTGAAGATGGTTATGAGACCATCATGGTCAACTGTAACCCTGAAACAGTTTCAACTGACTATGACACCTCTGACCGTCTGTACTTTGAGCCTATTACCTTAGAAGATGTGCTTGAAATCGTGCGCATCGAAAAACCCGAAGGTGTGATTGTGCAGTACGGTGGACAAACGCCATTAAAATTAGCGCGCGCACTGGAAGCTGCAGGTGTGCATATCATCGGTACCAGCCCAGATGCGATTGACCGTGCAGAAGACCGTGAACGTTTCCAACACATGATTGAGCAATTAGGCTTTACTCAGCCGCCCAATGCCTTGGCGACCAGTACCGAAGACGGTATTGTCAAAGCGACGCAAGTGGGCTATCCCCTAGTTGTCCGTCCCTCTTACGTGTTGGGCGGTCGCGCGATGGAAATCGTTTATAACGAAAACGAACTGCGTCGTTATTTGCGTGAAGCCGTACAAGCGTCCAATGAAGCCCCTGTATTACTTGACCGCTTTTTAGATGATGCAATTGAAGTGGATGTGGATTGTATCTCTGACGGCACTAATGTGGTGATTGGCGGTATCATGCAGCATATCGAACAAGCGGGCGTGCATTCCGGCGATTCAGCGTGTTCAATCCCTCCGTATTCACTCAGCCAAGAGATTTGCGATGTGATGCGCGAACAAACCGTGGCGATGGCAAAAGAGCTGGGTGTGGTGGGCTTGATGAACGTGCAATACGCGGTCAAAGATGGTGTGGTTTATATTCTTGAAGTCAATCCGCGTGCCTCACGTACGGTGCCTTTCGTATCAAAATGCATCGGCACTTCACTTGCACAAGTCGCTGCGCGTTGTATGGCTGGCACAACGCTTGTGGAACAAAACTTTACCACTGAGGTGATTCCAACCTTTTTTGCGGTCAAAGAAGCGGTCTTCCCTTTTGCCAAATTCCCAGGCGTTGACCCTATTTTAAGCCCTGAGATGAAATCAACGGGTGAAGTCATGGGCGTGGGTCAGACCTTTGGTGAAGCTTACTACAAAGCCATCATCGGCAGTAATGATAGATTGCCCGGTTTGCCAGTGGAGAATGAAGTTAAAAAAGTGTTCTTATCAGTGCGTGAAAGCGACAAAGCCAACCTGGTACCAGTGGCAAAACAATTTGCCGACTATGGCTTTAAACTTGTGGCAACTTCAGGTACACAAAAAATCTTGACCGAAGCAGGTATCGCCTGTGAGCGCATCAACAAAGTCACCGAGGGTCGCCCACATATCGTCGATGCCATCAAAAACGGTGAGATTGCGATTGTGGTCAATACCACTGAAGGCAAACAAGCGCATGAAGACTCATTCTCGATTCGCCGCTCAGCCTTACAGCATAAAGTATTTAATGTGACCACCTTAAATGCCGCGGCAGCAGTTACCCAAGCGTATAAAGTGCAGCTACCATTTGATGTGTATAAGCTCCAAGCGCTACATACACAGACACAGGGATAACCACCGCTAGTCTAAAATACTGATAGCCAGTGCTATCAGTATTTTTTTATGGGTTAAGATAATCCTAAGGTTTGGGGTGTATACTAGGTTTGCCCTAAGTATAGCCATGTTTATCAATGTTTTGACCACCAACCACAATCAGGGTGTGAATGCCATGAGACAACCTTCTAAGACCTTTAACATCATACTGCTCGCTGCTGTATTAGCGCCAACCACAACGGTATATGCCAAAAGCGATAGCGAAAAAGCGGGCGATATATTGCATATTGCTATCCCGGTAGCAGGCTTAGGCATGGCACTTGCCAAACATGACCAAGAAGGCGTGTATCAATTAGGCAAAACCATGGCAACCAATTTGGCGGCTACCTATGCGCTCAAATACGCCACCAATGACACCGCATGGGGCGAACGTCCCAATGGCGAAGATTACTCATTTCCATCAGGGCATGCTAGTGATTCTTGCGCGGGCGCAACTTTCATCGGTCAACGCTATGGCTGGCGCTATGGCTCGATGGCAATGATTCCTGCCGCCTATGTGGGCTGGTCACGTGTGGATGCCGACAAGCACCATACCCGTGATGTGGTTGCTGGCTGCGCGCTGGGTGTCGTCAGTGGTTTGGTGATGACGCAACCGTTTGACAATGCCACTATTTTACCTTGGTATGAAAATAAAGCCGTGGGTGTTACCATCAGCTCAGCTTGGTAATGTCAGGCTCATGCAGTCAATTGAGTGAATGCTTTGCATCACAAGCCGTTATCAAGTAAAATACCGTGATTGTGGTGATTGACGCAGCACAGCAAATTTTTTACTAGAACCTTGTTAGGCAGTAGCCCTGTCTAGCATGGTTTTTTTCATCTATACAAAATAGATAGTGGTTAATCACGAGCGTTGATGACCATTTTTTGTGACTTGTTACTTTGGCAATCTTGCCGTTTGAATCCCTATTTGTGACAAAAGGAATCCCCTATGCAACGTTATCCAATGACGCCTCAAGGTCACGCGGCTTTAGAAGAAGAGCTCAAACAGCTCAAAACCGTTGACCGTCCACGTATTACCGCGGCGATTGCCGAAGCGCGCGAACATGGCGATTTAAAAGAAAATGCCGAGTACCATGCTGCCCGTGAGCAGCAAGGATTTTGTGAAGCCCGTATTCGCGATATTGAAGCCAAACTGGGCGGGGCTGAAGTCATTGATCCGCTCAAACTACCACAAGAAGGTCGCGTGGTGTTTGGCGTCACGGTAGTGATTGAAAATCTCGATACCGAAGAGCAAAAACGCTATAAAATTGTGGGTGATGACGAAGCAGATTTTAAAGCCAACAAAATCTCGATTAACTCGCCTATCGCGCGCGGTCTGATTGGCAAATCAGAAGGCGATGAAGCCAAAATCCAAACCCCAAGCGGTGAAGTCGAATACGAAATCGTAGAAGTCTTGTACCAATAACCGCTATTTAGCCGATAAAGCCAATCAAATGATTGGCTTTTTTATTGTGACAAATTATGGGTAATTGTCAAAAAATGGCGAAAAACACGTTGACAAAAATGTTACAATAATTCGATAGGTTGATTTTACAGATTATTTTTTGAGAATTGGATAGGAAAGCTTATGAGCATGAATGCGAACAACAGCGCAACTAACAACGCCACCATTTTACAATCTGTCCCCGTCGGACAAAAAGTCGGTATCGCGTTTTCTGGCGGACTTGACACCTCAGCTGCGCTACTTTGGATGAAGCAAAAAGGCGCGCTGCCATACGCTTATACCGCGAACTTAGGTCAACCTGACGAAGACGATTACAACGCCATTCCCAAAAAAGCCGACCAATATGGTGCGGTCAAAGCACGTTTGATTGATTGCCGTTTGCAATTAGCGCTTGAAGGTATTGCCGCAATTCAATGCGGTGCGTTTCATGTCAGCACCGGTGGTATGCCCTACTTTAACACCACGCCACTGGGTCGTGCGGTTACAGGCACCATGCTAGTCACTGCCATGAAAGAAGATGATGTCAACATTTGGGGCGATGGCTCAACTTATAAAGGCAATGATATTGAGCGTTTTTACCGTTACGGTTTACTCACCAACCCTGCCCTTAAAATCTATAAGCCGTGGCTTGACCAAACCTTCATTGATGAATTGGGCGGTCGTAGCGAGATGTCACAGTTCTTAATCGACAATGGCTTTGACTACAAAATGTCCAAAGAAAAAGCCTACTCAACCGACTCAAATATGCTCGGCGCGACGCATGAAGCCAAAGACTTGGAGTTTTTGGATGCCAGCATGCACATCGTTGAGCCGATTATGGGTGTGGCATTTTGGGATGACAATGTCAAAATCGACAAAGAAACAGTGACCGTACGCTTTGAACAAGGCATGCCTGTGGCAATCAATGATGAAACCTTTGATAGCCCAGTGGATTTGATTTTAAAAGCCAACGAAATCGGCGGTCGTCATGGTCTTGGGATGAGTGACCAAATTGAGAACCGTATCATCGAAGCCAAATCACGCGGTATCTATGAAGCCCCTGCCATGGCGCTGTTGCACATTGCCTATGAGCGTTTGGTCACTGGGATTCATAACGAAGACACCATCGAGCAGTACCGTATCAATGGTTTACGCCTAGGTCGCTTGTTGTACCAAGGTCGCTGGTTTGACTCACAAGCCTTGATGCTTCGTGAAACCGCCCAGCGCTGGGTCGCCAAAGCTATCACGGGTGAAGTCACCATCGAGCTACGCCGCGGTAATGACTATACCATCTTAAATACTAAATCTGACAACTTGACCTACCAACCAGAACGCCTATCGATGGAAAAAGTTGAAGATGCGGCGTTCACGCCAATGGACCGTATCGGTCAGCTCACCATGCGCAATCTAGATATTTCAGATACCCGGGCTAAATTGGCGTTATATAGCCAATCAGGTTTGTTATCCAATGCCCATGGCTCAGACGTACCGCAACTAGAGCAAAAATAATGCGGTAAATAAAAAAAGGGCAATCGATGCGATTGCCCTTTTTTGTGACTACCATTAATCATTGGTATGAAAGAGTAAGAACAGCTCAACGATATTTTTTTCTATGGCTTGTGCCATTTGACTCATGGTTTCTGGGTCTTTGAGTAGCTCTTGCATATCAGGTTGGTCTTCATCAATGCCACTAAACAAAATCATCGGTAACGTCAGCATTGCCACATCTTCTTCGCTGTCGTCATCATCAAACCAATCATCTTCTTCGTCATCGCTGGCATACATGGCATCAACAAAGCCCACCGACCATTCGCTGATTTCTGAGTTTTCAATATCGAGATAGTCAGTTTCTTCGACATCAAAAGGCAGCTCAATTTCACGCTCATCTTGCAGCATGGCTTGCAGCTCATCACGCCACTGTTCAATGGCTGCTAGCACCTCTGGCTTGACTTGTTTTTCATGCCCTTCAAAAAGATAGGTTTGCCAATTGTCTAAAGGTTTGCCGACAATAGAGGCGGTTAAAAAGCCGTGTGTAGCGATGCTCGATAGCCCAAATTCATTGTCATCACTGTCTAAAAAATCGATTAAATCATCAAAATCCATGGTGGTTATCCTAGTATTTTATCAAAAAAGCGGATTGAAAAAAGAAAGGTTAATACCGACTGTATTAACCTTTTGCTTGACTTACAACTCATCATCATCAAAATCGTCGTCATCGTCTAAGTCATCAAGATCGTCATCAAAGCTGTCTTTGAGTGAGCGCTCTAGACGCTTTTCTTCCAATAAATTGTCAATCAAACGACGTTTTTCAAGACTACTTGCCCGACTTCGACCCGATGCGTCGTCATCCACGAGTCGCGCGTCATCGTCATCATCAAAATTGTCATCTTCAAAGCTATCATCAATATCTGGATCAGCCATTTATTGCTCCTTTCGCTGGTCGATTCGATAAATTTGCAATTTCATAAAGCCTTATAATGGGTTTTGTCGGTCAAGTCAAGTGGCGAAAGAAAAAATAGCCATGATTCTTTTATTTTTCTGTGGCTGTCAAAATATCATCGCGTTTGGCAATGAGTTCGGTCATCAAGGTTTCTGATAAACCGTTGTACCAAACCATTTCACGCTCTGTGATAGTGGTCGGATGTTGCAAGTTTTTAAACTGCACTTTACCATCTAACGTTTTAAGTAAATCGAGTGGATACAGGAGTAATAAACCATCTTCTTTGGCGTGGTTTGCCATTAGTTTTTGTACGTCATCGAATTGATGACTGATACTGGTACCGATGGTTAATGGCAAGGCAAAACGCGATAGCTCACGGTGTTTTTCGTATACCACTTGGTTGAGGATAATCAACAATTTTGACAACAGCACCGCTGCCAGTGGCAATTGCTCGGCTTTACCTGCTAGATGAATGACCGCGCCGTTGGCATTAAAATGCGAGTTGTCTTTGATATACACGTCTTTGATATAGCGATTTAACACATTGTTTGACGAATTAAACAAGCTGTTTGATGCGCGCATCAATAGCTGATTACACAATTGAAAATACGGTTTTGCAACTTCAGGTGCCACCCGTTTTAGCAGATGATACTGGTCGTAAAAATGAATTTGTAATTCAATTTCAGGCTGTTTTTGGCTGTCTACTGTATTTTCTTGAGCCAGATTGTCAGTCGCCTCAGTCGCTGTGGGCTGGGCTTGGGGAATGTCTTTAGCAGATTTTGATTTTTCTCGATTTAAAAAATCATTGATGGTTTTGCCAGTGGCGGCAGGTTGCGCGGTGGCGCTGCTATCCCCTGCTTTATTGTACAAGGTGTCTTCGTCTAACTGCAATTCACCACCCGCTGTCAATGCAGGGTTGGTGGGCGCTAAGCTGCCACGGGCAAGCGCGATATGCTGCTGGACTTTTTCACCCAATTGCGCAAGCTGTTCCTGCGTTGGGCGCGCCATATAGCCATAAATCAACCATAAAAACCCATGCAAAATTGCTGACCCTAATACAAACAACCATTGACTACTGACAATCTCGCCTTTGGAGACCGCTTTCATGGTGATGATGGCGTGACCGAGGACTTGGTTGTTTTGGATAATCGGTTTGTCAATCACCTGCCCTACTTCGTTTTGTGCTTGTCCGGTTTGCACCAGCGGCTGATTGTTTTGGTCACTGATGACAAGCTTGGCGACTTCCTGATCAACTTGGTAGCGGTTTGCCAAGACGCTCAGGCTAATTCTATCTTGGCTGGTGATGCCCACCATGGCTTCTTTGGCTAACTGTTCAACAATTTTTTCACCCTTTTGGGTACGCTGCTCGTATTGGGATTTTTCACTACTAAAAGTAAGCATCAAAAAATGTAAACAAAAACTAATAAGTAGCACAATAGCGAATTTGCCTTGACGGGGGGCTAGATGATTCATGGGTAGATTAAACTTTCTTTAGGAGCGATTAAATGCTACATTATCATGTTTATTTTTTTGGCATACAAGGGGTAAACTACCATGACGACAAATTTTTTGTATCAACTTAATCAGCATTTTCCCCATAGTTACGCGATTACCCTAAGCGCCGCCAAGTTTGAATTGGGGCTATTGAGCCAAATTAGCCAAACCCTTGCAAGCCTTCATCCTGCCATTCGCCTCTTACATCAAGACACCTTAGTCAATGAGCTTGATTGGCAAGCCAATGACACACGCGCCCAAGCTGAGCAAACCAGCCCTGTGACAACGATTCGCTGGATTGTGACGCTAGAATCAGATACTGATATCAGCGACTTACCGCAACGGATCAAACAAATCGCCGCCAACAACCTCTATCATGTAGATGTCAATGTCATGCCCCTTGCGACATTGGTGCGCCCGCATAAACTGGCGTTGTTTGATATGGATTCGACCTTGATTGAGCAAGAAGTGATTGTGGAATTGGCAAAAAAAGCCGGGATTGGTGAGCAAGTCGATACGATCACCGAATCTGCCATGCGCGGGGAAATTGATTTTGCTGAAAGCTTTACTCGCCGTGTGGCTTTGCTTAAAGGGTTATCAAGTGAGGTGCTCGAAGATATTATTGCCAATCACATTACCTTTAGCCCAGGGGCAAAACGCTTGATTAGCGCACTGAAAAATCATGGTTACTATGTGGTATTGGTCTCAGGCGGCTTTAACTATTTTGCCGAATACGTGAAAAACAGCTTAGGGATGGATGAGAGTTATGCCAATGACCTAGATATCGTCGATAATTTAGTGACAGGTGAAATCACCTCAGCGATTGTAGATGGCAAGCGTAAAGCCGAAATTCTGCAAGCCGTAGCACAGCGTTTAAGCATTAAGCTGTCAGAGACTGTTGCTGTCGGCGATGGCGCTAATGACTTGCCAATGCTAGGGCTAGCTGATATCGGTATTGCCTATCGCGCCAAACCGATTGTGCGTGACCAAGCAGATTATGCGGTAACCGTCGCAGGACTCGATGGGGTGATGACTGTCTTGGGATTGAGCGATTGATAGACCCAGTCAAACAACACCCATGACTAGGCGTCATAAAATTAACTCAAGTAAGTGAGTCTTTGCGATCACTTATTTTGATAACCTTACTTGTGGATAATTTTTATCGCTAAAAACCTAAATTTAAGCCCAAAAACACAAAACTGGAGCAAGCCCCAGTTTTAGATGTTTATCTATTTCACATGCCATCCAAATTTAATTGGACTTAATTAGATTCGCTGTAGCGATTAGCTAGCTTGATGAATGCGTCCGATTTATCGACCTGACTCATCAACCAAAGACACGCCAATACGTTGGGCAACTTCTTCATAACCTTCGACCACATCACCTAGGCTTTGACGGAAACGGTCTTTATCCAGTTTTTTCTTGGTTTGTTTGTCCCAGACGCGGCAACCATCTGGCGAGAACTCATCGCCCAGTACGATACGGTCTTTGAATACCCCAAATTCTAGTTTAAAATCCACCAACATCAAACCCCCGTCATCAAACATTTTTGATAACACGTCATTGACTTTAAAGGTTAAGGCTTTCATTTCATCCAGTTGTGCTTGCGTTGCCCAGCCGAGTGATACCGCTAACGAATCATTCACCATGGGGTCGCCCAGACCGTCATCTTTATAGAACAATTCAAAGGTAGGTGGCGTCAACGCTTGACCTTCTTGTAAGCCTAAGCGACGTACTAGGCTGCCTGCCGCATAATTACGTACCACACACTCGACGGGAATCATTGTTAGGCGTTTGACTAGCACTTCTTCATCCGATAATTGCTGTTCAAAATGGGTTTCGATGCCGGCTTCGCTGAGTTTTTGCATGATAAAGGCATTAAAGCGGTTATTGACTTTGCCTTTACGCGCTAACTGTTCGATACGCTCGCCGTTGAATGCAGAGGTATCATCACGAAATTCTAAAATCAGGTAATCTGGATTGTCAGTTTCGAAGACGGATTTTGCTTTGCCTTTATAAAGTAAATCGAGTTTTTGCATGGTAATTCCCAAATGGCTGTTTAAGATTGGCTAAGGTTGGCTTAGGGTAGCTAATTTATGACAGTTGCATTGATTGGCTGATACGCGGTTAGCAACACAAGCTGCCAACTATCATGAATGCTGTCAGCCACTCTTTATTTTACGGTACTAATCGGACGCGGTAGCTCAAAACGCTTACTGCCTTCTTTTGTGATTTTTAACGTATTTTCGCCTGATTGCGGCACGGCATAAACTGGCGTAAAAGGCAGCGTTTGTGCATCTGCCGGTAATTGGATGGGTTCAAGTTTTTTGGTTTTGGTATAGTCCAAAGAATTGTCGCCAACTTTACGTTTAAAAGTAGTACAGCCTGTCATAGCAATGCTAGCAGAGGCAATGATAGCTAGGGCTAGTTGGGCGTTGAATCGATTGTGGTTGGCGCTGCGTGTTTTTTTCATAGTAAACCTGCTTTGGCAAGTGCTTCATCCATCACTTGTTGGTGTTCTGGGGTAAGCCAAGTTAATGGTAAACGGATACCTTGCTCAATATGACCCATTTTGTGTAAGGCATATTTTGCAGGAATTGGACTTGACTCGATAAATAAATCTTGGTGTAAATGGGCTATCTTTTGGTTTAATGCTTCGGCTTGTTCAAACTCACCTTTGAGTGCCAAGCCAAAAATTTGGCTCATGATTTTTGGCGCGACATTGGCGGTCACTGAAATATTGCCTTTTGCCCCATGACGCATCAGCGCAAGCGCGCTTTCATCATCTCCTGAAAATACGCTCATACGACCTTTTACTGCTTCAATCAGTTTGGCACCACGCGCCACGTCACCTGTCGCATCTTTAATTGCGATGATATTGTCGATGTCCGCTAAGCGCTCGACAGTGGCTTGCTGCATATCAACAACAGTGCGCCCGGGTACGTTGTACAGCACTTGGGGAATGTCCACGGCTTCAGCAATGGCTTTATAGTGTAAGTATAGCCCTTCTTGGGTCGGTTTATTGTAGTAAGGGACAACCAACAGCACGGCATCAGCGCCCGCTTGTTTGGCGTGCTGGGTCAGCTCAATGGCTTCAACTGTATTATTAGCGCCTGTACCCGCGATGACGGGGATACGACCACCCACTTGCTTCATGGTAAATTCAATGACGTCCACATGCTCTTGCATCGATAAGGTTGCGGATTCACCCGTCGTACCAACCGATACCAGTACGTCCGTACCTTGCTCGATTTGCCAATCAATGAGATTTGCCAATGATTGCCAATCGACGTCACCATTGCTATGCATAGGTGTAATAAGCGCGACCATAGAGCCTTGTAGTTTATCTAAAATGGGGGTCATAACAATACCTTGGACAAAACCTTAAGTAGAATATGTAACAGCTGCGACAATTTTTTGAAAATTTTTGTCTAGTGTAGCATACATTTGGGGCGAAGTTTAAGCGCTTTGATAGCAAACGCAAGTTTCTCCGCCGCTGTAGCAAATCAAGTTATAGACCCCATTCAACCAGATAATAAGGCAGCAACTGGTTTATAGTCGCTGGCTTACCGTGGCAAATGGTAGGGGTTAAGTATCAGCCGTTTGAACTTGGATGGTTAGCACATCAATGGTAGGGGGACAATTAAAACGAAACGGCAGCCCTGTCATGCCAATCCCAGTATTCACCCATACTTGGTAGCGTTTGCTGGGTTTTTCATCCTCATTGAATACTTTGGGATGATTGTCGGATTGTTTGGCTGCATCGGGTCTGCGTAACCCTGCCGCCAGTTTATTACCTGTCAATGCTCTCACCATCAGCGGTGTCAGTATAGGTATATTGACCTGCCCACCATGGGTTTGCCCCGCAATCACCAAAGTATCGTTGTTGGCGTCACTTAACGTTCGCGGATTGGCTTCTAACTGCTTGATATCATGGGTGGCAATCACTAATGGCTGCCCCGCGCCGCGCTGCTGTTCAATCACGCGCGGTAAATCCATTGTACTGCCATTATGAATGCCTATGATTTTTATCCCGGCAATGCGCAAGCCTTGCTCAGGCAATAATTGAATACCGAAGGTTGGCAAAATATTCATTAACTGCATATTGCTAGCAGGTTCGCTATTTTGTGCATCATCGACAACCTGCTGGGTATCGGCATCGCTAAGGACGGTATAGCAAGGCTTGTTCAGCGTTTTAAATGGGCTTAGATGGGCATCCAAAGTTGTCGCTTGATATAACCAATCACCCAAAATCAGCACCGCATCAACATCTAAGCGATTAAGGCATTTTACCAAACGCGCTAACTGATGGGGGTTAGAAAATATACCAATGTGGATATCACTCAGCACCGCAATTTTTGCAGCTTGTCGTTTGATAGATTGTGATAATGGCGCAGCCAGTGAAATATCGGTCGCAGGTCGATAGGTCGCAGATGCAGTCAAATTAATTGAAAAACGCGAAACGCGCAGCCGATTGGGCTCAACCCAGCTCATATAGATATACAACAAGGATAACGCGATAAGCAGCCAGTAAATGATTTGGTTGTCATACAGCAGTTGCACGTTTGCCCACAGCAACAGCCAAACAAACCAATAGCGCGCGTAGAAACTGACCAGTTGTAATAGAATCTGCAGATTATCTGTTCGCGCTTTGAGTTGCACGGTTTTTAGGCACGACCATAGGATTACCAAGACGGCAATGAGCGCGCCAAGATGACCTAGCCAACTGCCAATCATGCTACCACCCATATAAAGCATTACCTAAATTTACTGAATAATCAATAATTTGCATGACAAATACGTATAAAAAAAAGCGCCCATTATAAATGGCAATCATGAATATGACAATTTAAACTGTCATCATATCGCAAAAAATGAATGAACAGCTAGGCGAGTTTTTTGTATTTAACTCATCCAAAAATACCTAACTTTGCATTTTGACCCTGTTTATCTGGTAGCGACGGCAAAACAAAGACGAGCGCTTTTTCTCCATCGCACCCTGTTTAGCCTTAACCATTGGCTGTTTGGATGGGCTTGCTACTTAAACAACCCATAGAAAAAATCCGCCATCATTTATAAAAGCTGATATGATAGTTTTATTTTCACATAGCTTTTTAAACCTAGCCTTTTAACCATAGCTTTTAAAATAGCCTTTTAAACACAGCCTTTTAAATGTAGCACGCTGACCCAATTTGCTCAGCGCTGGCTTAGATTTTTTTGGCTCTTTAACTCATTAATTTGAAGGACGTCAGCGTTATGACAGCAAGCGTTAATGTGTCAAACTCCCCTATCAAAGAAACTCTCCAGCCGCAAGCACAGGCTAACCATCGCCACGCATTTGATGTGGTGATTGTCGGCAGTGGCGGCGCAGGTTTATCGTTAGCTTTATCCTTGCCAAGCCATCTATCGATTGCTGTTTTGGCAAAAGACAAGCTCACTGAAGCCAGCACTTTTTATGCCCAAGGCGGCGTGGCAGCGGTACTATCGGATGATGATTCGGTTGATGAGCATGTCGATGATACCTTGATTGCAGGGGCAGGTCTTTGTCATGAAAATGCGGTACGTTTTACAGTGGAGCATAGCCGAGAAGCGGTGGAGTTTTTGCTCAAACAGGGTGTCAAATTTACCTTGGATGAAAACGAAACCTTGCACCTGACCCGTGAAGGCGGTCATAGCAAACGTCGTATCATCCATGCGGCAGATGCCACTGGGGTGGCTATTTCTACCTCGTTAGCCAAACGTGTCAAACAATGCCCGAATGTCAAACTGTTTGAGTATGTCGCTGCCATTGATGTCATCACCACCCATAAACTTAGTAAACACAACTACAGTCCGATTAGCGAGCCTAATCGTGCCGTGGGACTGTACGCCCTTGATTTGAACACCAATCAAGTTATCACCTTTACCGCGCCCTTTATCGCCTTAGCATGCGGCGGGGCATCAAAAGCGTATTTGTATACATCTAACCCAGATATTGCCACGGGCGATGGTATCGCGATGGCATGGCGCGCAGGTTGCCGCGTTGCGAATTTGGAATTTAATCAGTTCCATCCTACTTGTCTATATCATCCAGAAGCGCGCTCGTTTTTAATCACCGAAGCCATGCGCGGTGAAGGTGCCTACCTGCGCCTGCCAGCAACCAAAGAACACCCAGAAGGTGAGCGCTTTATGCTTCGTTTCGATGAACGGGGTGAGCTGGCGCCGCGTGATATCGTGGCTCGCGCCATCGACTTTGAGATGAAGCGTTTGGGAATACGTCATGTTTGGTTAGATATTACGCATCAAGAACCAGCCTTTATTAAAGGTCATTTCCCTATGTTATATGAGCGGCTACTAGAGCTGGGCATTGACATGACCCAAGATAAAATCCCCGTGGTACCCGCCGCTCACTACACCTGTGGTGGGGTGATGGTCAATGAAAACGCCCAAACCGATGTGTTCAATCTATATGCCATGGGCGAAACGTCATTTACGGGTCTGCATGGCGCCAATCGCATGGCGAGTAACTCGCTGTTAGAATGTTTTGTGTATGGGATGAGTGCAGCGCGCCATATTGCCGCTGCATTTACAGAAAATCGCGTTCCCCCCATTCCTACTATCCCTGATTGGGACAGCCAAGATGTGACCGACCCTGACGAAGAAGTCATCGTGCTGCAAAACTGGGATGAGCTGCGCCAAAGCATGTGGCACTACGTTGGTATTGTGCGCTCAGACAAACGCCTGCATCGCGCACTCAACCGCATTTTGTTGTTAAAACAAGAAGTAAATGATTACTACGCCAACTTTGTGGTCAGCAAAAATCTGATTGAATTGCGTAATTTGCTGCTAGTCTCTGAGCTCATTGTGCGCTCGGCGCTACGTCGCCACGAATCGCGCGGACTGCATTACAACAAAGACTTTCCGCAAACTTTGCCAGTCGCGGCAGACGTGATTTTAACCCCATCTATGCCATAGTTTGGGTTAAATAAAAAAGGGAATGTTTATCATCCCCTTTTTTCAAAATAATTGTAAAAGCTTTATAACACTAAATAACGACATTAAATACCCAGCTGCGTTAGCACTTTTGCCAACACTTCATCAGGTGTACCCTGCGCATCAATGCGTTTGACGCGCTGCGGTTCTTGCTGTGCTTGATAAGCAAACCCTTGATGCACCCGCTCAAAAAACGCTAGCTGATTTTGCTCAAAGCGGTCTAGTTTGCCGCGATTTTTGGCACGGCTCATCCCTTCTGTCACCGGTAAATCTAGCCAAATGGTCATATCTGGCATTTTTGCCACAAAATGCCTAATCAGTAATTCAATTTTGCTAAGTTCTGCCCTATCGCCCTGTTTGCGCCCAAACCCTTGATAGGCAATGGTGGAATCGGTAAAGCGGTCGCACAGCACCCATTGACCCTGAGCGAGCGCTGGCAAAATCACTTGCGCCACATGATCGGCACGTGCCGCAAACATCAATAGCAGTTCACTGTCCTCTGTCATAGTCGTTGCAGGGTCAAGTAACATGGCGCGTAACTGCTCAGCAAACGGACTGCCGCCCGGTTCACGGGTCTGGATAAAATCGATGCCTTGCGCGGTCAAATACGCTGCCAGATTGGCAATCAAGGTGGACTTACCAACCCCTTCGGTACCTTCAAATGAGATAAATTTTTGGCTAATGGGGGCTTTCGCAGCTGTTTGCATGGGTATCGTTTTTTACTGACCTAATTGGCTGTTTTGGCTGGCGCGTTTTTCACGCATCACCCGCAGATAATCTTGCACCGCTTGGTTATGGTCTTCTAAATTACTGGTAAATTTATGACCGCCATTGCCCGTTGCCACAAAATATAGCGAATCGGTTTGATTTGGGTGGAGTGCCGCTTTAATGGATGCAATACTTGGCAAGGCAATCGGTGTCGGTGGTAAGCCGTCAATCTGATAGGTGTTGTAAGCGGTTTTTTCTTCAAGGTCAGATTTGCGAATATTGCCATCGTAACGATCGCCCATGCCATAAATCACGGTGGGGTCGGTTTGTAGGCGCATATTATTCTTCAGACGATTGACGAACACGCCTGCCACTTCACCCCGCTCACTTTCGACACTGGTTTCTTTTTCAATAATCGATGCCATAATCAGCGCTTCATATGGTGTCTTGTACGGGAGATTGGCTTGGCGATTGTTCCAGTTTTCCATCAATGCTGTGTGTTGACGGGTAAATAAATCCGTTAGCACTTTTTTATCGCTGCTGCCTTCATTAAAATAATAGGTGTCCGGTGAAAACCAACCTTCAAGGTTGCCATTTGGGTGATAGTCAGCAGGGATATTGAGCCCAAGTTTGTCAACGTCAACTTTGCTACCATGGATAACTTCGTTTTTAATCCCTTTATTGTCCATCAAATGTTGATACAACTCTTTAGCTGTTTTGCCTTCAATGATTTGCACTTTAATAAAAGCGACTTTCTCACCTTGTTGTAGCATGGCTAAATAATTGGCAAAACTTGGATTTTCAGGCAGTTGATAGACCCCTGAATGAAGCGGTTTATCCACCGTCATTTTGATATATAGTTTGGCAAGTGGCGCGACGAACAGCTTTTTCTTTTTATCCCAGTCGTCTACCAGCGCATAGTAGGTTTGACCTTTATTGATAGTCACCATCTGCTTTGGTTGGGTGATAGTGCCATATAAGGTGTTATACCACGCAAATAACAACCAGCCTAGCACCAATACAATAAACCCCACTAGCCCCAGTAGACGGTATTTATTTTTTTTGTTTCTACCGGTGATGTTGTCATTGAATTCTCGCGTTGAACGATTAATCAGACAAGCATCGTTAATATTGACGTTTTTGCTATGAGGGTCTTCGTCATCCTTATCCTTGATATCCTTATCTTTGCTATGATTGTCCTGCAATTGAGAATCTGGAATATCCACTGCGTGAGGTGCGTCACTGTGCTGAGTAGGATGATGCTCAGAACCTTCTGAGTTATTAGACATATTATTATTAGATTGGTCGTTCATAGAGAAAGCTTATATTGACTCAATTAGCGAGAATTTAACAATTAATGACAAAAATAGCAATTTTTTTTGGTTACCAGCAACACGATTTAAGTTAATTTTTGCGTATAGATTGGGGCCAAATCAAGCGCTGTTGACTGCCCATTGGGTAGCATCAATGCTTGAATGGGCAAAATTCCGCGTACCGCATTGCAAAAGAACAAGCTTGTGATATTGGCTAACTCCTCGCTGGTTAAATATCGCTCTTCATGCGCCCTATTGTACTTGGCAAACTTAGCCAATAACACCTGCCGCATCACCCCTTTTACCCCTGAGCGGTTGATGGGCGGTGTGTACCACACGTTTTCATAATTAAGCTGATAAAACACATTGCAAAAGGTACCTTCTACCCAATGCCCCATCACATCTTGTACCAGCCCATCAATCATTTGCGCATGTTGGGTTTGGTGCTGCCACAGCTCGTGACTTGCCATCACTTTATCTTGAGCGTTTAGTAGCTTAAGTCCTACCAAGGGTTTGGGTAGACACGCAATTTGCTGCGTAAGACAAATCGCGGTAGCGGCAGGTTGGATGATGACTTGATTGGCTTGCTGTGCTAATGGCTTATCGGTGGGCATAAGCTTAATAAAAGCGTCAAATTCAGAGTTACAAAATCCATAGCCTTTGATAGGTTGGTTTTTTCGGCAGACTATCAGCTTGAGCATACCGTGATTGAGGGTTTTAGCAAAATTGGCTAACTGACTATTAAAGTATGCGCGAATAGTATGATTGGGGGATTCTAAATTGGCTGCGTCTAAATTGGCTGCGTCTAAGTCCGCGTTGGTTAAATTGAGTTGTAACGCATGGACACTCTCTTTGATTCTATCTAAATGGTAATTTAGCCAATTGATTTGTCCTGCCACCACCGCCATGGTGGTAAAAAACCCATCGCCATACGCTATCACCCGTGAGTCAATATCGATAGCGGTGATTGGCGTTTGCTTGGCATACTGAGCATCAGATAATGAATACCACATGGTTATTTGGCTACTTGATTAAATTAATAGTTGACTGTATGACAGTGAAAGCCGCATCAATTAGCCGCTTTTTTTAGCGGTTTTGGGGGTGACAGTGGGTTTTCTGACCACCAAATCACAATGATAATTGTCACAGCGTGCTAATTCTACCAAAATTCCGTGGTAGCTCGCATTTTTAATCGGCTGTCCTTGCACCATATGGGCAACAATGTCTGAGCCATCTTGCCCAAACCAATTTTGGGTCAGATGAAACGCTGTTTTGGCATGCTGGATACTGATGTTTTTAACGCTGGCATTGTCATAGGCACTGGCATAATACCACTGTACCTCGATATACATAGGCGAATCAAGTAAATCAAAATACGGCTCACCGATTTTGGCAAAACTATATTTGCTCGCCACATTGCTTCGGTAGTCCAAACTTTGCGTATCAATGGTAATGGGTTGACCTAATAATAACGTCATGGCTTCGGTATCGTGGATACTGACTTTGTTTGCCAACGTTTGTTGCTGCCATTCATTGATGGGATAGACCACAGGTGTTGGCTGCGAGGTAGGGTTGATAGACGGATTGGCGGCTGTGGTCGATGCGGTAGTGCTAGCGGTCACACTGGCATTGCGTTGTGAGGCGATTTGCTTGACCTTATCACAGCCAGTTAAGGTGAGTGTTAGAATAACGCACCCCCCGCCAAGATTTTTTAGCCAAGTGGGTTTATTTTGGGTAACGCTTTTTTGGGCAGCGCATTTTTTGGTAGCGCCTTTTTGGGTAGCGCTTATCGGATGTTCTGAGCGGTTTTGACGCGGTAAAAAAAGCGGTTTGCGGGCAATTAGCTTCATTGTGTTGTATAACGGGTTGGTGTGAATAGCGCATTGTAACAAGGCATTGATAGCGGTTAACAGTACGCTTTTGTTGTTATTTTTAGCCGAATCGATGAATTGCTACGCTTTACATCCACCCAATCATAACCTAGCCAATCAAAACCTAGCCAATCAAAACCCAGCATTGATGTCGCAGCCATAGTTATTGTAAAGTGGTGGCAATTGGTAATTTTACTCATCGTATTATAGGTTTTCCCATGTCATCAATTCCTGATTCAAACGTCCGTTATCATTGCATGGTAATCGGCAATCCGATTGCCCATAGCAAATCGCCTGATTTGCACCAAGCCTTTGCCAAACAAACTGGCATCACCTTGTCTTACCAACGCCAATATTGTCCCAACGATGTCGACAGCTTTACCGCTGTCATCGAAGCATTTTTTGCAGGCGGTGGCACAGGGGCAAATGTGACCGTACCTTTTAAAGAGATGGCATTTGCGCTGTGCCAGCAGCGCGGTGAGCTATCTGAATACGCGCGCTTGGCGGGTGCAGTCAATACCCTTGCCATCAAAGCGGGCAAACTGTATGGCGACAATACCGATGGTCGCGGTTTGGTGGCAGATTTATTGTCGCAAGGCGTCAGGTTAAAAGACGCAAACGTTGCTATTTTAGGGGCAGGTGGGGCGACTCGTGGCGCGATTTTGCCGTTGCTAGATGCGCAAGTAAAATCGCTACATATTGCCAATCGCACAGTAGAAAAAGCAGAGAATTTAACCCGATTATTTGATACCGATAAGCTCACCTTTTCAAATTTGACGGATTTACCCAATGATATTGAGGTGATTATTAATGCAACGTCGATAGGTCTAAGCGGTGACACCTTGCCGTTCGCTAAGGATATGACGGTCGATTTTGCCTATGACATGATGTATGGCAAACCATCCGCGTTTTTGGACTTTTTTAAAGCGAAACATGCCAAAACCTCGGATGGCTTGGGAATGCTGGTCAATCAAGGGGCATTAAGTTTTGCGCTTTGGACGGGTAAACAAGTCGATTTGACGAATTTTCATTTTTAGCTTTCTCATAAAAAAGCACTACGCACTCGCCTACGCTTTAGATAAAATAGACAAAACCAAAATTTGCCCAAGAGAGCGCAGGAAAACCCAATAAAAAAAGCCAGTTTGTCACTAGCTTTTTTTAGTCATACTAATTTAGCGATTCGCCTTGCCTAATTGCGCCAAAATATCACTGATTTCTTTATTGGCTTGGCTTTCGGTTTGGGTATCACCATGTGGTGTCAAGTTGTCAAATAACTGTGGCAAAAGCTCCGCCATACTTTGACGGACTTCGCTTTGGTCGACACCAGTTTGTGCCGCAACTTGCGCCAACTCATCATTATCAAATAGCTGATTGATATCATTAGCATCCAGTGGTTGGTTTGATTGGTCAGCACTCATCCAAGAGTTAGCTTGATGACCGAATCCCATATTTTGAATTTTATTAAAGGCCCCTGATAGACCACCATTACGCTGAATAAACATCAATGCAATTGGCAACAAAGCCGCCATTAACATACCCTTACCACCAAAGCCACTTTGACTTTGTGGAAATTGGTTCATACCCACGTTATTGCCCATACCACTACCTAGACCACCGCCCATGCCACCCCCTAGCACGCTACCTAGCACTTGTCCTAGCACGCCACCCTGAGACATTTGCGACATACCTTGATTTTGGTTCATCGCCATACCGATGATATCATCCAACCCAAAACCATTTGATTGCATTTGTGGCTGCTGCACTCCGCCGCCTAAAACATTACCAAAAATATTCCCTAGGCCGCCCATATCTGCTTGGCTTTGACCGCCCATTTTGCTTTGAATGGCATTTTGCGCCACTTGTGTTACTAGACTTGTTAATAGACCCATGGTCATTCCCTTTTATCTTTTTCAATGATTGTCGTATATCACCAATAATAATGCACTGATGCACGCCCATTGCCAACTGCACTTAAGTTCAAGCTAAAATGCGCAGTCGCCTCAACACTTGGTTGATTTAATTGTAGCAATATTGAATATAACTTATATACCATTTTTGTTATCGCTCCAGCGTGTTCGCTAGCACCTTAAATTGCCGCCATGTATCGCGGTCCACTTGGTCTTGCCAAATGGTTACGCTGATTTTAGCTGGGGCTGATTCTATCAAGCCAAATGTTAAAATCACCAAGCACCCCATATCAGCGATGCCCAGCAAATTTGCCTGCCACACCGCTTGCTTATGATGTCTAGGTACTTTGACAACCCCACGTACCCACTGGATTTGCCAGGTTAAAAAATCAAAGTTGTCATAGGGTGAGGTTTGATTGTTACTTTGCGGTTTGGCGTGTAACGATGAAATGGCCAATAAGTGACAACTAGAGACTTGCCCGAACCAAAGACTGGCTATAGCGACCATACCTAGCAATAGTTTATAAATAAGCGCTAAAGGTACAAGTGTTAAAATACCAATTACCACCCATAAACAAGCCCCCCAAAGCAGTTTTTTATCCACACTGGGTTTGAGCGTGGCATCAATGTCAATAAATGAGGTGTTATGACGCGATAAGTAGCGTTCGTTCATCTAAGTCAATTAAGAAGATGCTTTTAATGATTTGAGCTTGGCTATCAAATCAGCAAATTCTGGCTTGGTCGGCTGATTGTGTAAAAACCAGTCTAGCAAATCAGGATCTTCTTCTTTCACCAATTCTGCAAAAATTTGCTGCTCTTGTGAGTCGGCTTGTAAATAGTGCGCTCTCACATACGGGTCAAAATAATAATCGAGTTCTTTTAGCCCCCGTCTGGCACGGTAGATAACTTTGCGCTGCTCTAATGTAGGTTCGGTCATAGTCTTCTCTGATTATATTTATCGTCAGTCTAAATAAAAATCAAATTCCATTCGTTTCGCAGTTTCATTTGCCATAGCAATCTTGGATAGCTTGGCTACCGTATATAGGCTAGCATGAATACCTGATGAAATACCACCTGATGTGATAATTTTGCCATTATCAACATAGCGTTGATTCGTTACCACTTCAATCTTTGGATAATCTTTTTGAATTTGCGCTACATCCATCCAGTGGGTCGTCGCTTTAAGATTATCCAATAAGCCAATTTTTGCCAGCAAGAATACCCCTGTGCAGATAGATAATAGAATGCTTACTTGGTTAGATTGCTGTTTTATCCATTCTAATAATACAGTGTTATGAATCTCAATCTGTTCAGCACCATAACCACCAGGTATTACCAAAACATCGATTTTTGGATGGTTGGTCAAATTATAATCTGCCAAAACTGTTAAGCCGTTTCTAGCTTTGATTACGTTATTTTGGCTAATGACAATGACATTAAACAGTTTCTCACCTTGTTCGTTTTCAGCTAATGAAAACACTTCAAACGGTCCTGCAAAATCCAATACTTCAACTTCATCAAATAAACAAATACCCACTGTTAGCATAGATTTCCTTTACTTAGTAATTTATAGAAGTAGTATTACTACAATTGATCGCTTGCCACATAGCTAATCCTGCTTTGGTCGCAGCCACATTGTGAGTGCGTACGATACATGCCCCTTGCTGAACCGCAAGTAATCCTGCAACCATACTGGCGATGTCTCTATCAGTCGCTTCATGGGGCAAATTAGTATGTTTAAGCACTTCACCGACAAAGCGTTTACGTGATAATGCTACCATAACCGGTAGATTAAACGTGTGCAACCGATAAAATTCATTCAGCCATGCCAGATTTTGCTGGGCGTTTTTGGCAAAGCCAAACCCTGGGTCAATGATAAGATTATCACGTCTGACCCCACCCGCCACAACTTCATCAATGCGCTGCTGTAACTCGGTAATAACATCGGTATATAAATCTTGATAATTATCCAGCTGATTCATGGTCGTTGGCTCACCGCGCATATGCATAAGCATGACAGGGATATCAAGTTTGGCAGCGGTAGCAATGGCATCGGGGCGCGTCAAGGCTCGTACATCATTCCAAATTTTGGCACCGACTTGACTGGCGAGGGTCATCACGGTCGGGCTACTGGTATCAACCGACACCCACACTTGCTTACCAAAGTTATGATTAATCGCTTCAACCACTTTAATAACGCGGTCAATTTCTTTTTGCTCACTCACGGGACTGGCGTTTGGGCGAGTAGATTCACCCCCCACATCGATAATCGTCGCCCCGTCTTTGATCATCTGCTCGGTATGACGCAAGCCTTGGTCGATATGATTATATCGACCACCATCAGAAAATGAGTCTGGGGTGACATTTAAAATACCCATGATATGGGGATAAGATAAATCGAGCGTTTGATTATGATAATGAATGGCAAAGTTGGGAATGGGCTGTAGCTGCATGATGTCCACAATGATGGCTAAAATTTTTTACTATTTTAAGTGAAAAACAAAAAAACCGCTATCAAGTTGGTAGCGGTCTTTGTGTAACTCATATTATGGATAATTTACATTGCAGGTAACGGCGGTGGCGTTAAGCCCGACCCACTTGACGGTGGATTGCTTGGTTTATCAAAATTTACTCTAACCGGCTCTTGATAAACTTTAGGCTCGCGTGGTGGGATACCCGCCATAATGTCTTGCAATTGGTCACGATCGATAGTTTCCCATTTCATTAACGCATCGACCATGGCATGCATTTTATCCGCATTACCTTCAATTAATGCACGTGCGATATCATACTGCGCTTCTAGGATACGACGAACTTCATCGTCCACTTTCTGCTGGGTCGCTTCTGAGATAGTACGAGATGATGCCCCAAAATAACCTTGGTTTTCATCTTCTTCATATACCATCACACCCATGGCATCTGACATACCGTATTTGGTAACCATCGCACGCGCCATCTTGGTAGCACGTTCAAAGTCATTTGACGCGCCAGTCGATTGCTGATTGATAAAGACTTCTTCAGCGATACGGCCACCAAATAAAATCGCAATGTCATTTAGCATTTTTGACTTATAGACGCTGGTCTGATCATGCTCTGGCAATTGCCAAGTGACACCTAACGCCCAGCCACGCGGCATAATAGTAACCTTATGCACAGGGTCGGTACCCGGTAACATTTCAGCCACTAAGGCATGCCCTGCTTCATGGTAAGCCGTTGCACGACGCTCTTCTTCACGCAGTACCATCGATTTACGTTCCGGACCCATATACAGCTTGTCTTTGGCTTCTTCAAAGTCGTTCATATCAACTGACGCTTTGTTGCTACGTGCAGCAAATAGCGCCGCCTCATTCACCAAATTCGCTAATTGCGCACCACTGAAACCTGGCGTACCACGTGCCAATGAACGAATATCGACGCCAATTGTTGAGGGCAATTTTTTCATGTGAACACGAAGAATTTGCTCACGACCTTTGATATCAGGCAATCCAACTTGCACTTGACGATCGAAACGACCTGGGCGTAACAATGCTTTATCGAGTACATCGACTCGGTTGGTTGCCGCAATCACGATTACCCCGTCATTGCCTTCAAAACCATCCATCTCAACCAATAACTGGTTTAAAGTTTGTTCACGTTCGTCATGACCACCGCCCATGCCTGCGCCGCGATGACGACCGACAGCATCAATCTCATCAATAAAGATAATAC
Source organism: Moraxella sp. CTOTU46934 (assembly GCF_031979465.1). Lineage (NCBI taxonomy): Bacteria > Pseudomonadati > Pseudomonadota > Gammaproteobacteria > Moraxellales > Moraxellaceae > Moraxella > Moraxella sp. CTOTU46934. The sequence continues at coordinate 14,610 of NZ_DALZEG010000014.1, read as the reverse complement.
AAGGGGCATTTTTCTTGGCTTGTTCAAACATATCACGAACACGGCTTGCACCGACACCTACAAACATCTCAACAAAGTCAGAACCTGAAATTGAGAAGAATGGTACTTTGGCTTCACCTGCAATCGCTTTGGCAAGCAAGGTTTTACCAGTACCGGGTGGACCTACCATCAATACACCACGTGGAATAGTCGCGCCAAGTTTGGTAAATTTCTCTGGGTCACGTAAGAAGTCGACAATTTCTGTCACTTCTTGCTTGGCTTCATCACACCCTGCCACATCTGCAAATGTCACTTTGATTTGGTCTTCGGATAGCATTTTGGCTTTAGATTTACCAAAACTCATCGGACCCATACCGCGACCACCGCCTGCACCACCACCGCTCATATTACGCATGATGAACAAGAACAAACCAATAATCAATAGCACTGGGAAGCTTGCAATCAGTAATTGCATCATCACGCCTTGACGTTCAGGGGTGGCGCCTTGAACTTCAACATTATGCTTAATAAGCTTTGGCATTAGCTCAGTGTCAGTGACAGCAGGACGTACTGTCTCAAAAGTTGAGCCGTTTTTCTTTTCACCAGAAATTTGCTCCCCGTCAATTTTGACACTTTTGACCTGGTCAGTTGCCACCGCAGTGACAAATTGGGAGTAATTGAGCTTATCAGGTTCATTGCGGGTATCAAAATTGCTAAAGACTAGCACTAATACCCCTATCACAACTAACCACAATAAGGTATTTTTTACCATGTCGCTCACGTTGTTTTTCATCCTTCGCGTTAGGGGGTTGATTAAAAAGTGGGGTTAAATCAAAATGTTTACCAAAGATAGGTAGATTTTTCACCAAAAATAGACGTTACATTAATCTTTCAATATAGCATGATATATGGATTTACCTTAACATTATCAAGCGAATTCTCTGTTATTTTCTAGTAAAAACATATTACCAATTTTTATCTAGTCAAGTTCAGGGATAGACTAAAGCAAATTACCTTATTTGGTGGCTATCCAATACATTTCTTTTGAGCGTGCGCGTGACGCTGCAGGCTTAATACTACGCACTTTACTAAAACGCTGCTGCATATTTTTTCGTAAGGCATCAGAGCCTTCACCTTGGAATACCTTAATCACTAAGGTGCCACCTTCCGGGAGCACTTGCTCGGCAAAGTCCATGGCAAGCTCACATAAATAAATCATGCGTGGCTGATCGACTGCCGTAAAACCAGAGGTATTGGGCGCCATGTCAGATAGCACCACTTCCACTTTTTTATCGGCGACTTCTGCCATGATGTTGTCAAACACTGCTTGCTCACGAAAATCACCTTGGATAAAGGTCACATTCTCTAACGTATCCATCGGCAAAATGTCCGAGGCGATGAGTTTGCCAGTGTCACCGACTAGTTTGCCAGCAACTTGCGACCAGCTGCCTGGGGCAGAACCCAAATCGACCACCGTCATGCCTTTTTTAATCAGCTGCAGTTTTTCGTTGATTTCTAGCAATTTGTAAGCCGCTCTTGCCCGATAGCCATCGCGCTGGGCAAGTTTGACATAGTGGTCGTCAATGTGCTCTTTCATCCACGCACGGCTACTTTTGGACAATTTTTTGTTGGTAATACGCGTTGCCATAATTCTCTACAAACTACCCTTTATAGTTTAAAAATTCTTCACTTGGGATTTGGCTAAAAAACCCAACGCCATCTTAGAATGACTATCGGTAAATTTTGACAATCTCAAGGGTTAAGGCTGTTATTTTAGCATATTTCACCAAGTTAGCTTGCGTTAACTCATGGATTGGCTATTGATTTTTTTAATCTAGTGATTTTTGCAGAATGATAAGTCATGCCAGCGTTTTTGCCTATGTGTTTTTGCCTATGTATTGCCCATAATTTGTTAGACAAAATGATTAATATGGTATAATGCTGGCTAATTTTTTTATAGGTCAATTGACAGTTATGGCAAATTCAAGCTTATCAAATGCTGATATCAAACATTTAAAAGGCATCGGTCACCAGCTGAACCCGGTGGTAATGATTGGGGGTCAAGGCGTTACCCCAACCGTTATTGAAGAAATTGGGCGCGCACTGAGCGATCATGAGCTGATTAAAGTAAAAATCCCAGCGGGTAGCAAAGCAGATCGTGACGCTGTGGCAAATGCGATTGCGGAAGCCACTGATGCGATTTTGGTCACCAGTATCGGTCGTATGGTATTATTATTGCGTCGCAATCTGGACGCCAATCCTAAGTTATCAAACTTGGCACGTTTTGGATAAGGCTACAATGGACACGTTACAGGGTGAGACATTCGCACTGACGCGCACGGTTGAACCATTCACCGTATCGGCAATACTGGACTACCAGCTTTCAGTACATGTGGTCGCTGATAGTAAATTTTTAACTATCTTATTTGATGCTGCCCATCCCAAGATTGATGATAGTCAAACCGCTCTGCAAGCTGGTCTATGGGCAAATTTTCCGACATTTAGCCCATTGGCACTTCAACGCGTGATGCGCCAAGATTATTTATGGCAAGCAGATTGTTTTGAGTGTTTTATTGCCAAAGATAGCCAAGCGGATAGCCCGTATCTTGAGGTCAATTTGGCGACCAATGGTGAGTTTAATCTTTATTATTTTGACAGCTATCGGACACCGAATACATTACCCCCTCGGCGCTTGCCTATCACAGCGCTGACTTATGGTGAGGATATCAATTTTTTTAGCCAGGCCGTCACACAAGATAGCGAGCTTCCGCTTGTTTTTTGGTGTTCTGCAAGTCCCATGCTCCTCACCCATGTACGAGCGGTAGAGCAGCAATATGCGTTTAGCGTTGGTACTTTTCGTGTCGGTATGACATTTGCCAAATCAGCATTGGACAAGTTGGTTGGTGCAAATGGTAATTATGCGCTAAATCCAACGCGTGTGATTCAGCAACCGCCAGACAATAGCTTAGCAGATAGCTCAGCTCCAACCGTCGATGAAATGAGTTATTGGGCCATACAGCATGCACACCCAGCGGACTTTCATACCAAGGCACACTGGATAAACATCTAAATTAGGATGATTTTAAACCATAGCACAGCGAAAAATAAAAAACTGGCTTAAAGCCAGTTTTTTTATATACCGAGATAGTGTCACGATTAACGCGCTGGCGCCATTGCCAAGTAAGTTTGTGGATTGACGGTTTGACCATTTTGGCGTACTTCATAATGTAAGTGGGCGCCTGTTGAACGACCCGTGTTGCCTACCGCCGCGATTTGCTGATTTGCATACACCGTATCGCCAACGTTAACATAGTTTGCAGAGGTATGGGCGTAACGGGTGACAGTACCGTTGCCATGATCCACTTCAACATAACGACCATACCCGGTACCCCAACCTGAGAAAGTCACCACACCATTACCGGTGGCATAAATAGGGGTGCCAATGGGAGCAGCAAAGTCCATCCCTTTATGAAACTGTGATTTACCAGTGACCGGGTGGATACGATAGCCAAAACCTGAACTCATGCGTGCAGATGACGTAATTGGGCGCAACGCTAACATGCCATTACCCGCATAGCTGCCCGTGGTAGGCATATTGATGATGGTGGTGGTTGGCTGAGTCGATAGCTTTTGTGCTAAACTTGCGAGGCGGTCTTCTTTTTGCTGGGTTTGTTGGCTTAGATTTTTGATAGCGGCATTGACGGCATCTGAAGGCAGATAATAATCTTCACCATCGTCTTCACGGACAATAACTTGACTGGTTTTACCAGCATTGGTAATCGATAGAATTTGAGCTTGTGCAACACTCATTGTAGTTAAAGCAACAACTGGTAATGCGATTAGAGCTAATTTCATCTTTTATCCTTTGTTAAACCTTATGCTATTAAACCCTGTGCCAATGTCATGTGAACGCTACTTTAGCGCATTGGCAAGATTTAATTCACTATAATTTGGTCTTAAAATCACCTACACTAAGACCCAATACTAAGACTAAATCAAAATTTTTGTCGCTTAACTACCCACCACACTGCTCATTGACTATGAAAAAACCAACCAACCATCTTGCCTCTCGCACTGAGCGTCTTGCCAACTATCAATTACCGTTTCAAAAAAAGCTGCAGCAATTACAGCAGTTGACGGACGATGTTCGCAGTGCTTGGCAAAACGTGTTGACTGAGGAAGTCTTAGCAAGCTTACAAGTGATTGCTTGTGAGTCATTTAGACTTGTGGTGAGTACGACCAGTCATACCCTTGCCAATCACCTCAATTACAACCAGCAGCACCTACTATCAACACTGCAAGCGTTCGACAACAATTTTCATCAATTTACCCAGTTACGATTTCGAGTAGTGATTGTCAAACCTGTCCATACCGCGCAAATGACAGATTTACAATGTAATCATAATGTTAGCAATGTAAAGAATTGTGAGCTAAGCGAATCTACGAAGCGAAATATAACACAGCTATGTGACCTTGTCACGGACAACGAGCCACTTAGAACGGCATTACAAAAACTGATAAAAGACTAAAATAGCCAAGTTACAATGTAATTTTATGTAAATTATGTTACTAATATAGTAAGATTTATCAATGCATTGATGGCTTGTGCAAGTGAAAGTAAAAAAGTAGAAAAAAATTTACAATTAACATGATAGATAAAGATATCTTTTTTTTTATTTTTAGTGCGCTTATAGTAGTCAATGGCTAAAAAAAGATATCCAAAAATTAAATGATAAAATTGGATGGTTGGGTTTAATTAGTGTAATAAAATGATAACTTCTTGATGAAAAAATGTTACTAATCAAACCATATGTAAAATTTTTTGATTAGTATAAATACATAATAAAATTAATAAATCTAAATAAATCTAGTTAACATTGTCATTTTTTGTTACAACTTTATAGTTAGTTTCATCACTGAATAAAGCTTGTAATAATTTATTATTGAGTGCATGACCTGACTTGTAAGCGTAAAATTCACCCAAAATTTGGTGACCGGCAAGGTATAAGTCACCAATCGCATCTAATACTTTATGGCGTACAAATTCATCGTCAAAGCGTAACCCTTCAGGATTAAGTACGCCGCTATCATCTAAAACAATGGCGTTTTGCATACTACCCCCTAGCCCTAAGTTATTGCTTTTTAGGTACTCAATATCTTTTAAAAAGCCGAATGTGCGCGCTTTGGCAATATGCTCGATAAAATTGCCTTCATTAAAATCCAATTTAAACTTTTGATGTGAGCCATTAAACGCAGGGTGATTAAAGTCAATTTGGAAATCTAACACAAATCCATCGTAGGGACGAAATCCAGCGACTTTATCCTCCACGCGAACCTCAATCGGTTGCAACACCTGAATATAGCGTTTGGCAGACGTTTGCTCGGCAATACCCGCTTGCTGCAATACTTGTACAAATTCGATGGCACTACCATCCATGATTGGAATTTCAGGCGCTGACACTTCGATTTGTAAGTTATCAATTTGAAGCGCAGCGATGGCACTCATCAAATGCTCGACTGTCCCAATGCGCTGACCTAATTCATTGGTGAGATTTGAGGACATCATGGTATCGGTTACCGCATGATAGATAGCGGGTATGGGCTGTGCATCTGCCACATCGCTACGTAAAAATTGAATCCCATAGTCAATGGGTGCAGGAGAAAAGCGCAGGTGTACAGGGTTACCGCTATGTAAGCCGATGCCTTCAAGATTAATGGGTTGTTGAATAGTACGCTGCTGCATAATGCCCCCTAGTAGATTGCACTCATCCTTAGCCAAAGCTAAGTTGATATAATTTGTTACATTTGGCTATTCTACCATTGTCCCTTTCCACATCATAGTGATGCTTGATTGATTTTATCGACCTTTATGATTGACTACAGTGATAAAAAAACCCCACAACGATTAAGGTGTGAGGCTGTTAAAAGTCATACGGTATTTTAGCGATTTTGCTGACGACGTAGATAGTCTTGAATACTGTTGCCTGTGCGTTGTGGCTGCGATGATTGCGGTTGCGCTGGCGCAGGCTCAATAGCTTGCTGTACAGGTGGCTGAGGTGCAGGGATGGATTGTGGTATATCACGGCGTGCCGCATACGCAGGTTCATGCGTGCCTGCTTCCACTTTGTGGGTGCTAGAGGCATCTGAGACAAAATCTCTAGCTGGGTGCTTTGGGGTATTATCTAGCGTAAGACCGGTTGCCACCACGGTCACTTGGATTTCATCGCCCATGTCTTCATCAAATACCACACCGTAGAAGATGTTGGCTTCGTCAATATCCACCAAGCTATGCACTTTTTGGGTGATGCGTTCTTGCTCTTCAAAATTGAAATCTGAGCTAGCCACCACGTTGACCAATAGACCTTTGGCATTTTTAAGCAATAAATTGTCAAGCAATGGGCTTTTGATGGCTTTTTCAGCAGCGATCTCAGCGCGGTCTTCCCCACTGCCTTTACCGATACCCATCATCGCATGACCCCGTGAGGTCATTGCCGTGCGAATATCGTTAAAGTCGATGTTAATAAAACCATCTTTTGAAATCATATTGGAGATACCTTGCACCGCTTGAAGTAACACTTCATCGGCTTTTTTGAAGGCATCTTTCATAGAGATTTTGCCATACACTGTCATCAGTTTATCGTTGGGGATGGTGATGATGGAGTCGACAAAGTTAGAAAGCTGCTCAATACCTTCTCTAGCCACTTTATTGCGTCTGCCACCTTCAAAGGTAAATGGCATGGTCACCACGGCAACGGTCAATACGCCCAGCTCTTTGGCAAGTCTGGCGATGACTGGCGCAGCGCCTGTACCTGTACCACCGCCCATACCCGCGGTAATAAATACCATATCAGAATTTTCTAGCAATTGTCGAATTTGTTCTTCATCGCTCTCGGCTGCTTCACGACCCACTTCTGGGTTGGCACCTGCGCCCAAGCCGCGGTTGTTATTTTTGATACCGAGCTGGATTTTATTGGGCGCTGACAGGCGGTCAAGCGCTTGTCTATCGGTGTTGGCACAGACAAAGGTAATGCCTTTTACACCATTTTGTACCATGGTTTCAACGGCATTCCCACCGCCACCGCCGACACCGATGACGGTTAAACGGGCTGAATCGGCAAATGTATCAGTGTGATCTTGTACAATACTAAACTTCGCTTCCATAATTGAAAATCTCCGTATGCTGTCAAGTAGATTTGAGCAGCATAAATAGCAAATATATTAAATTAAATATCAATTAAATCATTACACAATTAGTGGATTTTAGAGTCAATCATAACATGAGCACTCTTAAAATACTAAATATCTCTTTTTTAGAAAAATTTACCAAAAAATTTATTCACAATTTTGAGTTTTTCTCGCATGGGCTGAACTTGCAAAGAGTCGGGTGAGCTTTTCTCGCTATGATGAAATGCCTCACTTTGACTATATAACAGTGTGCCAAACGCGGTTTGGTATTTACGCTCACCAATCATCGTCGCAATGGTGCGAAGCTTATCATCATCGCCGTATTGGGTATAGGCAGAAATCGCTGAGTGTTGATTGACCTTGTTTACTTTATTGGCAAAGATTTTTTTGGCTAATGGCAATAGTCCGCGCATTTCAGCACCACCGCCCGTGATCACATAGCCTTGTTGTAAAAAATCACTTAGCCCTTCTTTATCCAGCTCTTTTTTAATATTGCCTAAAATACTGATATAGCGAGCTTCAGTGACTTCAAGTAGTTCAAGCATATTAATGGTTTTTTCATCGTCATGCTGTGAGCGCTTGATGGTAAAAAATTGGCTTGAGTCAATCCCATGACGATCGACACTGGCTTGGGATTTTTTCATATTCTCTGCTTCAGCAATGGTGACATCTAGCAACATAGAGATATCCAGCGTTGCGTGATGTCCGCCTTCGGCAAAACAATGGGTATAAATCAGCTTATCTTCACGGTAAACGCAGACACTGGTGGTCGATGCCCCAATATCAATCAGACATACGCCATGGTATTTTTCTTCAGGCAATAAGCCGTATTCGGCGGTAGATACGGCATCAAATAGCATTTGGTCGATACTGACATCACATTCTTGCAGCAATTGCTGTAAATTTTGGCGACCTTTGACCGGCATCATCATCAGATGATAGAGCACCATCAAGTCACTCGCTTGCATCCCAATCGCATCATCAATCATCTCAGCATTGCCATCTAAAGCAATACCTTGCTGGGCATAATGCATCAAATACAAATCATCTGTAAGATGTTTATTTTTGGCTTGGGTTAGCGCGGCGACCACGTCTTTGGCTTGTACGATATCGTGTTTGATTTTGACTTCGCCCACACTATTGACGCTTTGCAAATCTGGGGTAGAAAAACTAAGCCAAACACTGTTTACGCGGCAATTTGCCATGTCTTCAGCGTTTTGAATAGATTGTTTGATGGCAGATTTTAGACGTTCGCGGTGGCGAATGGTGCCTTGGGCGAAATCATGGTTTTTGACGGTAGATAAACCGATAATACGAATATCTTGCGCACTGTGGATTTGACCAATCACAGTATGAATAGCGGTAGCACTTAGGTGGACGACGACGATCAGATCTGGCTTTTTCATAGAACACTACAAAATTATGTTTCACCTAATGGCTGGGGTTGGCGGTGGTTTTTAAGGCGTTAGTTTTCGAATCGGTTGTTGAGTTGGCATCGGTCACGGATTTAGTATCATCCGATTTGGCATTGACGGCAGTTGTATCACCAGCTTGCTGTATCATAGGTCGTTTGGTAATTGCCATGCCGTTTTTATAGCGTAAATCCACCGTTTGCAGCGTTTTGAGCTGTGGTTTAAGCTGATTTTGTAACATGATGCTTAGTCGATACAGTTTTTCTGACGTATTGTCATTATCAACCAGTACCCGAAGTCCGTTATCAAAGCGAAATAGCCATGCCATTCTGGGCGTTACAATGACTTCTTCAATTTTTATACCCAGTGGCATAAACCAATCACTGACTTGCTTGATTTGCTGCATCATCACAATGGCATTTTGGCTATCGCCTTGTAGCTGCATTAGGCTGGTATTATTTAGGTCATTGCTATCGGCAGGTTTAAATACCATGCCATTGGCATCGACTAAACGCTCACTACCAAACTTGGCAACGGCTTGGCGCGGTACTACATTGACCACAATACCTTGTTGCCAATCGCGGCGCACATCGGCTTGCCCTACCCAATCTACCGTCTCAAGTTTTGCTAGATAGCTTTGCAAATCAGCTTTGAGTAAATTTGTGTCTGCTTTTTCGCCCAATAATTGCTGAAGCTGCAGGGTTTGCTGGGAATTTAACCCTTTATGCTGCAAACTAATCGCGGCATTGGGTAATTTGTTGAACACATTAATCGCCAAAGCCGCTAATATCACTAACAATAACACAACGCCAAGCATTAACAACTTTGGCAGTAGCTGATGAAAGCGATTAGGGAGCGTAGTATCTAGAGAAGCAGTTGCCACAAATGAATTTGCCATATTGACCAATCATAACTCGGTCTAAAATTATTAATTACTAAAATCTCAACAACAAAAATCAAAATAACTAAAAATATTACAAGGATTTATGCTTAGAAGCATATCATAGCAAATTCAATGAAATGAATGGTAAATAGATAATACGCTTCTAGACAATTCAAGTACTTTTTTTGTAAACAAATATAAACGAAAACGACTTAATTGCTCAACGTTTGTTCTAAGATACGCACGCATAGCGTCGCAAAATCCATGCCACGCGCTTTTGCTGCCATCGGCACCAGACTATGACTGGTCATGCCGGGCACCGTATTGAGTTCAAGCAGATATAGCGTGCCTTCGTCATCTCGTAAAAAATCCACACGTGACCAACCTTTGCCCCCAATTGCGGCAAATGCTTTTCTTGCAATTTGTTGCATGGTTTGTTCTTGCGCCTCGCTCAAATCTGATGGGCATTGGTAGACGGTATCATCACGATTGTATTTGGCTTCGTAGTCATAAAACTCAGTGGTTGGGATGATGCGAATACTGGGCAACACCTCGTCACCGAGGATTGAGCAAGCATACTCACCGCCTGTGATGGCTTTTTCTGCCAAAATAGCGCCGTGGTATTGTTTGAGCTGTGGGTAGGTCTTGGCAAGCTCGCCCGCTTCTTTAATTTTAAAGACGCCGACACTACTGCCTTCGGCGGCGGGTTTGACAAACAGCGGCAAACCTAGCTGCTGTTCGATAGCGGTAAAATCGGTATTGTCATCAAGCACGACGTAAGGTACGTTTGGTAAATCTAACGCTTGCCAAACTAGGCGATTGCGAAACTTATCCATGGCAATTGCAGAGGCTAACACACCACAACCGGTATACGGAATATTAAAGCCGTCTAGCACCCCTTGCAGGCTGCCATCTTCGCCAAAAGTGCCATGCAACACATTAAATACGCGGTCATAGTCGCGCAGTTTTGAGATATCTGTTTCTTTGGGGTCAAAGTGATGGGCATCCACGCCTTTAGCGAGTAGCGCATCAAGCACAGCTTGACCACTCGTCAGTGACACTTCACGCTCGGCACTCCAGCCGCCACAGACAACCGCCACTTTACCAAATTGTTTGACATCGATAAGCTCTGACATATTGATTCCTAATCTTTTGTTAACCGGATTTATTGCTATAATTATTTCACACAAATTTTTTAAACTATTGCTTGGCTATGACTTGGCTTAGGAGCATGGGCAAGCTAAAATAGCTTTTCAATACCTTAGTTTCATAACCGTTTACCGCGTGGTTTTCAATCAAGCGGTTGTTCAATCAAACGGTTATTTGTCCGCTAGAAATAAATTATTTTTTGCCAAATCTAGACAGAGTTGACCCACGTTACCCGCCCCTTGGGTAATCAGCAAATCATTGCCTTTTAACATACTACCTAGCACCTGACGGATTTGATCCATGTCATTGATGTTCAGCATAATTGGCTCAACTTGTCCGCGAGTACGGATGGTACGGGCAAGGCTGCGACTATCCGCGCCTTCAATCACGGCTTCACCTGCGCTATACACATCGAGTAGCATCAACACATCGACTTGTGACAATACGTCCACAAAATCATCGAAGCAATCACGGGTACGGGTAAAACGGTGAGGCTGGAAAATCATCACCAAGCGGCGATCGGGATAGCTTTGGCGAGCCGCTTTGATGGTCATTGCCACTTCAGTTGGGTGGTGACCATAGTCGTCAATCAATAGCACATCGCCTGCGCCATCTTTCACAGGGTAGTTACCATTGTTTTCAAAACGTCTGCCCACGCCGGCAAATTTTTTGACCGCTTGACAAATGGCTTCATCACTGACACCTTCATCGGTGGAGATGGTGATAGCCGCTAAGGCGTTATAGACATTATGAATGCCAGGAATGTTCAAAGTAATCGGCAGTGGCTCACGGTCTTTACGCAGTACGGTAAAATGGGTTTTGGTGCCATCTGCCACCACATCAATGGCTTGCACATCGTTATGTTTTTCTAACCCATAAGTCAACACAGGACGTGCGATTTTATCAATCAGTCCGTATAACTCTTTGTCATCACCGCACAATACTGCCAACCCATAAAACGGCATATTCTGTAAAAACTGCACATACGCGGCTTTTAGTTTATCAAAACTGCCGCCATAGGTTTCCATATGGTCTTGGTCGATATTGGTGACAATCGCTGCCATCGGACGCAGCGATAAAAACGACGCATCTGACTCATCCGCTTCCGCCACCAAATAACGGCTTTGACCTAATGACGCGTTTTTGCCTGAGGCGTTAAGTTTACCACCAATCACATAAGTAGGATCCAAACCCGCTTCGGTTAAAATCATGGTAAGCAGGCTAGTGGTGGTGGTCTTGCCATGCGCACCCGCTACTGCAATACCATGACGGTAACGCATCAGCTCACCTAGCATATCGGCGCGGCGTACCACAGGAATACGTCCTGACAAGGCGGCTTGGATTTCTGGATTGGTATGATCAATGGCTGATGACACCACGACCACATCGGCTTCACTGATGTTTTTGGAATCATGCCCGATAAACACTTGAATGCCCATTTGGGTCAAACGGTCGGTCACTGGGCTTTGTTTGATGTCTGAACCGCTAACCATATAGCCATGATTATGGACGACTTCGGCAATACCGCACATCCCTGCCCCACCAATACCGACAAAATGCACGTGGCGAATACGGCGCATCTCTGGAATTTCGACCACACGTTTGGTAATTTTTTTGGTGACACGGTTGGTTTTTTCAGGTTTTTCAGTAGATTGGGCAGTGGCAGTTTTGGCTGATTTTGACATAGACAGGCTCAATGATAAATGACTTATAAGTTGTAAAAAATAATTAGGGTTTTAACTGGGATAAAATGGCATCGGCAGCCAGCTGTGTGGCATTGGGTTTGGCAAATTCACGCGCTTTTTCTGCCATCGCTAAAATTTGATGACGGTCGAGCTTGGCTAAAATCGCACTTAAACTCTCTGCCGTTAATTCTTTTTGCGGCATTAAAAACGCGGCGCCATGTTGTGATAGGGTTTTGGCATTGGCCGTTTGGTGATCATCTACCGCATGGGGCAGCGGCACAAACACCGCAGGCAATCCAACCGTGGCAACTTCTGTGACCGTGAGCGCCCCAGCACGGCAGACAATCACATCTGCCCAGCTGTATGCTTCTGCCATATCTTTGACAAATGGCAAAATCTCATATTGGGTTGATTGGAGCTGTGCTTCGCTATATACCGCTTGAGTAGCCTCTTGGTTGTTTTTACCACATTGATGCCGCACTTGCCACGGCTTGGCGTCTGGCATACTTTCTAATTTTTTTAGCGTGGGCGCGATATGATTATTTAGCGCCTGAGCACCCAGAGAACCGCCAATGACCAATAGCTTTAAAGGACTGCTATCATTGACATCAATACGGGCTTTTGGTGGCGGTACCTGTACGATAGCCTCACGTACTGGGTTGCCCACTGTCATTACTTTATTAGAAGGTAGTTCGGTAAAGGTATTTGGGAAGGCTTCTAACACTTGATTAGCAAGCTTAGATAGATAGTTATTACTCATGCCTGCGATGGCATTTTGTTCATGAATCAAAATTGGTATTTTACAAAATTTGGCGGCCAATCCGCCAGGTGCGGTCACATAACCACCAAACCCTACCACGATGTCGATTTTATTGGTTTTGATGATTTTGATAGCCGCTAATGTTGCTTTGAGTAAGGTTGACGGGGCTTTAAATAAGCGTTTGATACCGTTACCGCGTAACCCCTGCATATTGATGGCATGGTAGCTAAAGTCGTAATGTTGTAGCAACTCATTTTCCATACCGACTAGGGTGCCGAGCCAATGCACTTGGGCGCCTGATTGTTGTAACGCTTGAGCCACCGCAATCGCTGGAAACACATGCCCACCCGTGCCTGCTGCCATCATCAGCACGCGCGGTTTTTGCATCGTTGGCTCACTCATTACAAAATCCTTATTCAATCGATATATTCATTGGGATTATCCCATCATAAAAGACCGATTATTTGGAAAAACAATCACCATAAAAATGGCAAAATCATAGCATTCTTTTTATACCTTTAAAAGATAAAAGGTTATTTTATAAAAAAACCCTTGAATCACTGTTCAAGGGTTTTTGATAACTTTGTTGCGTGTTTAACTTATGTTAATGACTCACCTAAAATCACACCGCCGTCTTTTTTGGTAATCATCACCGTCGCTGAACGTGGTGTAGTACCACCAGTAATCGCGCCCCATGTGACCCCTGGTTGATCTTCGCCTGGATGTTGGATATTGATGAAGAGTGTTTTAAAGTCTGGCGTTAAGGTGATACCCGTTACTTCACAACCTTTTGGACCCACAAAGAAACGTTTGATATTTTGTTCTGTAGCTTGCATACCAACGCGGGTTTTGATACCCGCTGATGTGGTCACTTCTTTACCATCATTGACTTTACCTGGCAACGCAGCTAGTAGCATACAGTTGGTTCTGCTAGTGTAAGCACCGTCATCGGTTTCTACCCATAATACGCCACGTGGGTCGAAGTATAAGCCATCTGGTGAAGACAAATCGTTATTGGCATTTAAACCAGACAAATTTTCTGCGGTTAAATCATTTGGCGCTGCAAATAGGTAGATATCCCAGTTAAAGCTGGTAGCTGTATGGTCGTTACCTTTTTCAGCCCAACGAATGATATGTCCGTTACGGTTACCCTTGTTGGTAGCATAGTTACGTGGGTTAGCTGCATCTACCGGATATGAAACGCCACGATTAGAATTGTTGGTTAATGTGACATAAACTTCACCCGTCACAGGGCTGACCGATACCCATTCTGGACGATCCATTCTAGTTGCACCTAGTGCGTCACCCGCAATACGAGCATGTACCAACACATCAGCTTGGTTAGCAAACGCGTATTTTGCATAAGACGCAGTTAATGCGCCTGTACCAAACGTTAATGGTTTCCATTCACCTGTACCATCATCTTTAAATACTGCAACGTACAAAGTACCTTTATCTAAGAACCTGTTCACGATTAAAAAATATGTTAGGATAGACGCTGCTCAGTGGCCGGTTCTGCCAAGCGGTGATGTCATCCAAGATGTTGTCAGTGACTCT
>NZ_DALZEG010000013.1:35618-69460 GCF_031979465.1 Moraxella sp. CTOTU46934 | reverse complement strand
TTGACTGAACCGCTTAGGCGGTTTAATTGGTCTGCGTATTTATCTCGTATGCGTAGCTTGAGTGTTTTCATAGGTTTAAGTATAATTGGGTTTTTATATTTTACATTTGGTCTAAATATATGTCAAACGATTTAAGACGTGGTAGGCACGTTGTTTACAACCTTCATGTGCACTTGGTCTTTGTGGCTAAATACCGCAAAAAAGTATTCACTAAAGAGATTTTAGACGATATGCAGGTTATCTTTGAGAAAGTTTGTTCAAAGTTTGAGGCTCAACTAGTTGAGTTTGACGGTGAAAGTGACCATGTGCATTTATTGGTGGTTTATCCGCCCAAAGTGGCTATTTCTAGTTTGGTGAATAGCTTGAAAGGCGTGTCTAGTCGGTTATTGCGTAAAAAAGAATATCCGTCTCTTAAAGAGCAGTTATGGGGAGAAGCGTTGTGGTCGCCTAGTTATTTTGCAGGTAGTTGTGGCGGTGCTCCAATTGAGATTATCCGCCAGTACATTGAACAGCAAAATACACCGCATTAAATACCATCTGTGTGTAAGCATGATTGCGGAGTTGCCTTATGTCCACCGCCTGAAGTCGGTGGTTTTACGGCAACAGAGGATAAAGATGTCGCCATGGTGACGATGGCAATTGCGCTGATTGCGGTGACGGTGGTGATTGTTTTGGGTACCATGTTGGGTTCTTTTTAAGCCGTTTATTTTTAAGCGGTTTATTTTTAAGCGGTTTATTTTAAGCCATTTAGTAGTAAAAAATCCCACTCAGCGGTGGGATTTTTTTATTTATTCAGCGGTCGTTTCATGGTCAATAGATGGCGGGTTGTTGGCAATCACCGTATCTAAAATGGGTAAAATCTCTGCCATAATCCACGCTTTGCGCCACCCACTCAGCCAAGGGCTTAATGCCGGTTTTTCTGCTGCGACAGCATAAGCATACAGCTCTGACAGCCATTTTTTTCGCATCAATACTGTTTCATTAATTGACAGGGTTTGCCCATGCTGTTTGATGGCTTTTTCCAGTTGCTTTTGCACATCGCTAGACAGACTGCGATACGGTAAAGGCAATAGAGCTGGGTAGGCTGCGTCATCTTCTTTGCGCACTTTATCAATCAGCGTCAAAATCTCTTGCCCATACATGCGAATCACATTGGGCTTGATACTGGTAAAACCTAGCTGCTTCATACTAAAAGGCGGTTTTTCGATGATTTCACGCAGCGCCTGCGGCCGCAGGATAAAAGTGCGTGGTCTATTGATTGATTTGGCAAGTTGTTCGCGCCATTCGCACAGAGTTTGCAGCATGGCGAGTTGCTCGCGATTATCGCGGTAATCAGCGACACTCAAATACAAGGCGTTATCAGGCGTGCTAAAGTTAGCAAAAATTTCTTGGGTATAGCTTTGGCAGTCTTCAACCGCATATTGCCATAAACCTTGCTCGGTCAACTGTGTTTTGATGGTCGCAAACATCGGCAATAAATAACGCACATCGTCTACCGCATAGCTTTCTTGCTCAGGTGTTAATGGACGCTGCAACCAATCTGATTGGCTTTCACCTTTATCCACATGCACGGCAATCGTTTCTTGCAGCGATTTTTGATAGCCAAGCGAGTTTTCACCGGTCAAAAAACCCAAACCAATTTGGGTATCAAACACATTGCGCAGTGCAGGCAAGTTGGAGAGTAAATAATAAATTCCCAAATCTTCGCCACACGCATGTAACACCACGGTGGGTATATCCGCTAACACTTCCCAAAACTCTTCTAAATACAGCTTGGGCGCGTCAATCAAATAAATCGCCTCACCCGTATTGATTTGTATCAGCGCAAGAATGGGAAAAAAGGTGTCGCGCTTGATAAACTCAGTGTCTAACGCAATGGTATCGACTTGTTCTAGGTCATCGAGCAGGGCAAAAAGCGCGTCTTGAGTTTTCACCCAATGGATTGGCAAGTCATGAAGTTGTTGTAATTGGGCTGGGCTTAACGGATTTTGGATGAGCATAACTTGGGTCTTGTGGACGGATAATTTAAGCGTATTTTATGATGAATCTAGGATTTTGTCTTGTCAAACTGATGAAAAGATTTTATAACCGTCCACGATTTTGCAGGGCTTGACCCAGTGTCATACTATCTAAATACTCAAGCTCGCCGCCCATCGGAATCCCTTGGGCAATCCGGCTGATATGAGTGACGTAAGGCTTGACCGCTTCACTGATAAAATGCGCGGTGGTTTGCCCTTCTACCGTGGTACTGGTTGCCAAGATAATTTCTTCCACCGGGGTTTGCGCGGCTTGGTGTTGCTTTAACAGCCCAATCAGCTGATTGATGCCGAGCTGCTCCACGCCAATGCCATCAATGGGTGATAAATGCCCGCCAAGCACAAAGTATTTGCCATTAAACCCAGCGGTTTGCTCGATTGCCATCATGTCTGCTGCCGTCTCTACGATACAAAGCACGCGCTCATTGCGGCGCGGATCGCTACATATCGGGCAAATATCCTCATCGGATAAACCACGGCATACTTGGCATTGCTTGATATCATGCATCGCCACAATCAAGGCTTCGCCTAGTGCTTGACCTTGCGGGCGCTTATAGCTAAGCAAGTGCAGTGCCATCCGCTGGGCAGATTTGGGTCCGACCCCAGGCAGCACTTTGAGTTGTTTGACAAGTTCATCAAATTTTGGCGTAAGCATAGGCGCATTCTTATAAACATGATAAAAAATAAAAAAAGCTGGCTGGAAAATAAAAAAAGCTGACAGTCAACTATCAGCTTTTTATGGGGGTTTGGCTGCCTAATCGCAAGGCAATTTTCCACTATTTTATAGCGCTACTTGCAGCCTTACTGGATAGCCCTAGTATAGGCTTAGTGGGTTTAAAATAAACCATTCATGCCTGGTGGTAACCCCATGCCGTTGGTGGCACTCGCCATTTCAGTCTCATGTAGTTCATCGGCCTGACGCACGGCATCATTGATAGCAGCGGCAATCAAATCTTCAATCATATCAGGGTCATCTTGCAGTAGGCTTGGATCGATTGATAAACGTTTGACCACATGGCGACCATTCATGGTGACTTTCACCAAGCCACTACCCGCTTCGGCATGCACTTCTTTTTCTGCCAGTTTTTTCTTGGCGTTTTCAACGTTTTTTTCCACTTGCTTCTGCATCATTTGCGCTTGTTGCATAAGGGCTTGTAAGTTCATGAGTGTTCCTGTTTGTTTCTAATGTTGGTGGCTCATTGTAGCGAATTTGACCGCAAACTGTCTATTGCTAATCGTTAGCCCAAATTTTTAACCTACAACTGCTAACCTAAAACTGCTAATCTAAAATCACTCACATAAAAATGCTAAGATAACCTCCTACCATAAACCCATTAACGGCAGCAAACTATGACTATGACAACAAATACACCCCCATCGCTAGAGGTCGCTCTCTATAAAGCCGCTGATGTTATCAAATGCGCCCAAAATATTGCCATCTTGACGGGGGCAGGCGTCTCGGCTGAAAGTGGCATTTCGACTTTTCGGGATAAACTGACCGGACTGTGGCAACAATACCAAGCCGAATATTTGGTCAGCATTCAAGCGTTTGAAAAGGAACCTGCCTTGGTGTGGCAATGGCACCAATGGTGGCGTGGACAAATCGCCGATAAACAGCCCAATCCTGCCCATTTTGCCTTAGGTAAATGGCAAGCATTGGCAAAGCAGCAAGGCAAAACTTGGACACTGTTTAGCCAAAATGTCGACAATCTACACGAGCAAGGCGGCGCTACGGTGGCAAAACTACATGGCGATTTGGCCAAAAATCGCTGTCATGATTGCGGCAAGCCGTATGACAAAGCGATTGCTGTCACAGATACTGAGTTAAAGCATTGTGAATGCGGCGGTTTGATTCGCCCGGATATTGTGTGGTTTGGCGAGATGTTGCCCCAAGACGCTTGGCAAACGGCAGAAACGGCAACACTCAATTGCGACGTATTGGTGAGTATCGGCACATCAAGCGTGGTCTATCCCGCGGCGGGCTTGATTGATTTGGCGAAACAACAGGGCGCAACCGTCATCGAGATTAATCCCAATCCGACCCACACCACAGCGGTTGACATCGTGTTACCCAACAACGCAGGGAAAATATTGCCGTTGTTGGTCAATACGCTGAAATAAAAAAGCACAATAAAACAGTGACATAAAAAAGCCAGTAAATTTTGCTACTGGCTTTTGGGTTCTGACTAGTGGCTTTTGGCTTTCTGTTAGGCGAGTGTATCCAAACCGCGTTTTAAATCAGCGATAATATCATCAACATCTTCAAGCCCCACCGAGAAGCGAATTAAGCCTTCATTCACGCCTGCCTCGATTCTTGCTTCAGGTGTCATGCGAAAATGGGTCGTCGTCGCAGGATGGGTAATGGTGCTTTTGGCATCGCCTAGGTTATTGGTAATCGAAATCATGTTGGTACTATCGATAACATGCCAGGCTGCTGCTTGGTCAGCCACCTCAAAGCCAATAATGGCACCAAACGCACCGCCTTGCACATTTTTGAGTGCGGTGTGTTGGCGTTTGGCGATGTCATGGGATGGGTGATCGGGCAAGCCTGAAAAATGCACTTTGCTGACTTTTGGGTGATTGTGCAAAAATTTAGCGATTTGATTGGCATTTTCGCAGTGGGCTTTCATACGCAGTGACAAGGTTTCTAGACCCTTTAGCAACACCCACGCATTAAATGGCGATAGACTAATCCCACCGGTACGCACTACCCCAAAGGCTTTTTCCATCAATTCATTGTTACCGACCAGTGCACCGCCTAGCACACGACCTTGACCGTCAATATATTTACTGGCGGAATGCAATACCACATCCGCACCCAACATTAAAGGTTTTTGAATGGCAGGGGTAGCAAAGCAGTTATCGACGATTAATAGCGCATCGTGGTCATGCGCGAGCCTTGATAAAAAGCTTAAATCGGCAATTTGCGCCAAAGGATTGGAAGGGCTTTCGCAGTACAGCACCTTGGTATTTGGTTGCATCGCGTTTTGCCAAGCGTCATTGTCAAAGCAGTCGACATAACTCACCTCAACGCCAAACGCTTTAAAGTAGGTATCAAACAGGGCGACGGATGAGCCAAATAATTGCTTGGCTGCTAGCAGATGATCACCGGCTTGCAAGTACGCCAAACACATGGTCAAAATCGCGCCCATGCCTGATGCGGTTGCAACGCAGCGCTCGCCTTCCTCTAAAGCTGCCAATCTACGCTCAAAAGCGCGCACGGTTGGATTGGTATGGCGCGAATAGACATTGCCTTTTTTATTGCCATTAAAATGGTCGGCGGCATCGGCGGCATTTTTGTATACGTAGGAGCTGGTGGTAAAAATCGCTTCGTTATGTTCGCCTTCGTCGGTACGGTGGTAACCGCCGCGCACGGCGATGGTTTGGTCGGCATAGTCTAGGCTTAAATCAAGTGCATCACTTTGCCAGTTGGGATCTAGTTGGGTCATAATGTTACATCTTTTGTGCATCAAATAAATTATGATAGCATAAGTTGGATTTGACGGTGGCTTTCAAGTCAGTATTTTATGCAAAAACGCCATGACAACCAACTTTTCTAAGGTGAATGCCACGTTAATCAGTGATTTTTTTAAAAGGATTCAGGCTTTGGTAGCAGCATTTTATTCGGTATCTGTTGGCTTTGTCAGACTAGCATCGCAAAAACTCACCACCAAAATTGTGACGTTTTGCTTGCCATTGCTACTTACGCTGCTACTTACGCTACTTACCGCTTGCCAAATGCTGCCGAACAACCCCCATATCGCCGCTACGCCAACTGTATCAACGCGGTTGCCAAGTTCGCAAAAATTTTCCGAAAAATCGCGTATACAAGGTCATTATTTAATCAGCCGTATCAGTGCCAGCAAAAACCCCTCACCGAGCAAATTTTCCGGTTATTATCCGTTGATTGATAGCAGTGATGCGTTCGCCTCACGCAGTATTTTGACTGAAATGGCTCAGCAAACCATTGATATCCAATATTATATTTGGCACAACGATGCAGCAGGACAATTGATGCTTAAAGACTTGTACCAAGCTGCCAATCGGGGTGTCAAAATACGACTGTTACTCGATGATTTGAATACCAATCCTGAACTTGACCAACAGCTGCTTGCCTTTGCTGCACATCCTAATATCCAAGTGCGATTGATTAATCCCAAATTGGTGCGCAGCTTTACCCCCGCCAATTTTGTGGTAGCACTGCCCCGCTACCAACGCCGCATGCACAATAAAAGCATGACCTTTGACCGCCAGTTATCCATCATTGGTGGGCGCAATATTGGCGATGAATATCTGCGTAAAGATAGCATCGCTGAGTTTGCTGATTTGGATGTTTTGCTTGCCGGCAAAGTGGTCAACCAAATCAATGATAGTTTTGAAGATTATTGGGATAGTCCTCTATCGTATGATATCGAGCGTTTGGTCAAACCCTCAAAAAATCCCGATCGTAATAAAAGCGATGAGCCATTTTTGGGGACTTTGACTGCAATTGCACCGATCAACAGCCAGTCCCATCTGCATAAAAGCTCGCAACTTTATCGGGTACAAAATGGCGCAATAGTTGACAAACAACTGTATAACAAAAAAATCCAATTTCGTTGGCAACCAATGGAATTTTTGGCAGATGATGTCAAAAAACTGCTTAATCAAGATGATAAAGATAGCCGATTGGTATCCAAGCTTCGGGCCCGTATTGGCACCCCAAAACAGCAATTGACCATTGTCTCATCGTATTTTGTGCCCACTGACTTGGGCGTACTGCAACTAAGCAAACTCATGGAAAACGGGGTAAAAATCAATATTTTTACCAACTCGTATGAATCAACCGATGTGCCTATCGTGCATTCCGGGTATAACGTGGCACGCGTGCCGATGCTCAAAGCAGGAATTGGACTGTATGAGCTAAAATCCTCTGCCGATGCAGACTTTCGCCGCAAAAAACGTAGCTTATATCGCAGTAAGTATAGCACCAGTTTGCATACCAAAGCCTTTGCGGTGGATGACAAATATACGTTTATCGGTTCTTACAATGTGGATCCGCGCTCTGCCAACATCAATACTGAGCTTGGTGTGCTGATTGAAGATAAAGCGCTTGCCAAATCCTTTCATAATACGTTTGATAACTCTATGCTCAATATCAGTTACCGCGTACATCTTAAGGATAATGAACAACTGATGTGGCAAACCCATGATGATAAAACCAATAAAAAGCTTATCAGCTTGGATAAAGAGCCGCATATGACGTTTGTCAATGGACTTTGGCTAAAGATTTTTTCTGCTTTGCCATTTAAGCGCTTATTGTAAGCTGATATATTACAAAAAACACACATTTTTGATAGTAAAAATAGTACCAAAATCACTATAGTATGCGGTTTCAAAAAGTAATATATCTCAACTGTTAAATCATGACGTTTGCTTGTAATATTTATTTAAATAATTAAATTTATTACAGTTTTGATAAATTACTGTTCAATTTGTCAAGTGATTTAATTTGTCAGGTGAATAGTGACGAATTTAATTTTTTAGCACGTTAAATAACCTATTTTTCCATTGATTATAAAGCTTGTAAACCTTTAGCCAGCTTCTAGGTGATATTGTCGACTATGCCATTTTTTCATGATGCCAACGAAGAAATTAGGGATTTAAATCGCTACGAAAAAAACGTGGTGTATTTAACGATTTTTGGGGCTTTTTTTGCTTCCTTTGATTTTACAATTTATTTTTATTTTAATGATAGTATCAATCAAGCTTTTTTCCCAGAAAATATACCTGAGTCATTAAAGTCGATTTGTTTTTTGCTGCTGATTTTAGCCGGTTATATGTCAAGACCGCTAGGCGGTTTGATATTGGGTGATATCGGCGATCGCTATGGCAGAAAACATGTGTTGCTGTATAGTTTGCTATTAGTGGGTGCGTCTGGTTTAGTGATTGCCTGTTTGCCTAGCTATCATCATATAGGTGTGGCAGCGATTGTTCTCATGCTATTATTGCGTTTAATTCAAGGCTTTGGCTATGGGGCTGAGGTGCCCGCTTCATGGGTCTATATTGCTGAGCATATGCCACGTCGTCAATTAGGGTCAGTGTGTGGCGCCCTCATCAGTGGAGTGATTTTGTCGACGTTGATGGGCAATATTTTAAGCGCCACGTTATCAAATATGCTCACCCCCACCCAGATGCAATCGTATGGTTGGCGTATTCCTTTTGTCATCGCCAGTATCGGTACGCTATTTGCGGTGCTGTTACGAACCAAGCTTGAAGAAACCCCGCTTTGGCTGATGGCTAAGTCTAAAAAGCGCTTGGTTAAACGTCTGCCAATACGCCGAGCTATTATCAAATACCGTTATGGTACAGTGATGACGCTGGGTTTGTCTTGGTTTACCGCCAGTGTTTATTTGACGATTTATTTGCTTTTACCGATTTTGGGCATCCAGTTTTTTGATGTCGATACCAGTTTGATGATGATATCCAATGGGGTGGGTATTATCTTTGGTGGATTGGGGGCGTTAACCTATGGTTATTTTGCCGATCGTTTTAACTCAGGTCGTGTATTTACTTTAGGCTGTATATTTTTAAGCATTGCCAGTGTTGTTTTCTTTGTTTCACTAAAAAACAGTAGTGAGTTACTACTGATTAATTATGCAATTTTAGGGTTTTTCTCTGGTGTGATTGGCTTAGTCCCAAGTATTTGTGTGCGTCTGTTTCCGGTTGGTGTGCGCCTAAGTGGTATTAGCTTTACCTATAACGTGGCGTATGCATTGGCAGGTGCATTGTTGCCTGTGCTATTGATTTATTTTTCCCGTAAATTAATGCTTTCAAGCGCCTTGTATCTGGTGTTTGTCTGTGTGATTGGCATTATCATGGGTATGTTGTTGACTAATTTGCATGGTTTGTATCGCATGGAAGACAAGCGGCTGATGAATTCCTAAGCTTTTTCATCGCTGATAGTTGTTTTACCCTCGCTTTTTTAGCGCCTGCTTTTATTGATTGGCTGATAGATTAGCTATAGATTAGCCACTTTTTTTGAATGCTTACTGATGACCCTGCCTATGACCCTGCCTATGACCCTGCCTTTGAATACCATGCAACATAAACGATTGTCCACCGCACCGATGATTGATTGGAGTACCCGCGATTATTGTTACTTTGCTCGATTATTCAATCCTT
Organism: Moraxella sp. CTOTU46934; assembly: GCF_031979465.1. Classification (NCBI taxonomy): domain Bacteria; kingdom Pseudomonadati; phylum Pseudomonadota; class Gammaproteobacteria; order Moraxellales; family Moraxellaceae; genus Moraxella; species Moraxella sp. CTOTU46934. The sequence continues at coordinate 60,260 of NZ_DALZEG010000013.1, read as the reverse complement.
ATACTTACCTTTATACTGAAATGATCAGTACCTCGGCGATATTGCAGGGCGATACAGACTATCAGCTGCGATTTTATCCCAATGAACATCCCTTGGTGCTTCAGCTTGGCGGCTCGAATCCTGACGAATTGGCGCGCTGTGCAAAAATCGGGCAAGACTACGGTTATGATGAAATTAACCTAAATGTCGGCTGCCCGTCCGATCGGGTACAACATTACAAAATCGGGGCGTGCTTGATGGCAGAGCCCAAATTGGTGGCAGATATTGTCTCTGCAATGCGCGATGCGGTGGATATTCCCGTCACTGTTAAGCATCGCATTGGCATTGATAATTTTGATAGTTATGAGTTTATGGCGGATTTTGTAGATCATGTGGTGAAAGCAGGTTGTCAGCATGTCATCGTCCATGCGCGCACCGCTTGGCTACAAGGCTTAAGCCCTAAACAAAATCGTGAAATTCCGCCCCTTCGCTATGAGGATGTGTACCGCTTAAAGCAGGATTTTCCCGATGTATTCGTGGAAATCAATGGCGGTATCACCACTATTGATGAAATCAAAACCCATCTGACGAAAGTCGATGGTGTGATGATTGGGCGTGAAGCTTATCACAACCCTTATATTCTAGCCGAAGCCATGCAGCTGTGGGGCGAGCCAGTACCTAGCCGAGCGGATATTTTTTATCAGTTACTGGATTTTTTGGCAGCCAGTGACGCGCGTGGCACACCGTTGACGGCCATTATGCGCCATTATTTGGGCTTGTTTCAAGGATTGACAGGCAGTCGTAAATGGCGTCAGGCACTTAGCGGGCAAAAATCCCTCTCGGTCGCCCAGGTTCGTGAAGCGGGTGAAGCGGTTTTGGCGTTAAATGCGGGTTAAAAGTTAGCTAAAAAAGACTAGCCGTATAAATACTGCGCCATCGCCAAGCCATTATTCATCATATGCAACACCACAGGCAATAACAGTGACCCTGACATGATACGCCCATAGCTAAATAACATTGCTAGACAAAAAATTCCCAACAACTCGACCACACCGTATTGCATATGAATCACCGCAAATACAATACTGGTCAGCACACTGGCACCCCACATACCGAGCTTTGAGCTGGCAAGCCCTGTCCACATAAACCCGCGAAATATCACTTCTTCATAAATCGGCGCAAATACCACCATCGCCATTACCAGCAGCCACCGTGGATGTGCGGACTCAGCAAGATTGTCCATAAACATCATGGGCTCGCGACCCAGCCAGACGGTGACTAGATTAATGATAACATTTAGCACAATCAGCAGCGCGCTACATTGTAACAACTGATACCAAGTAAAGGATTTAAGGGCAAGATAATCTTTGACACGGCTGTTTTTAAAGCGGATAAACAAATAAACGCAGCCTATCACCATGGCTAAGGTAAAGCCTAACGATAGACTCATTAACGTGCCGTTTTCACTGCCCTGCAACACTTTTTCAGCGATATCCAAATCTGCTGCATCTTGTAGCACCCATGGTGCAAATAACACCACGCCCATCAATTGACTGGCAAAAAACACCGCCAATAACACCATAGATAGCACAATGGTCTTTGGCAAATCATAGATGGGGGTGCTAGGCTGTAACGATAAATTTTGCACATTAAACCTTTGAATGGATGTTTGTGTTGTCACTGGATATCATGATTGACTGAGTAAATAAGCGCTTTGATTCGTTCAAACGTACTGGCTGGGTATTCTAGCGGGAACATGTGCCCCCCTTCATGCACTTCAAAATCAATGCCCATACGCTGTTTGACCAGCGCAGGAAACCCGCGTTTGAAAAACAGGCTATCTTTACCAATTATTTGCTTGGCAGGGACAGCCGGCGGATGGTTAGGTTTTTGCCAGTATAGCGAGGGATTGGTGCGAAACACCGCTACTTCCACCGCTTTTGGAATGGTAAGCGTCACTTGCCCATCTGCCGTATCAGTCAAGCCATAACGAATAAAATCATTAAAACAGCGCTCATCAAAGTGTCGATAGAATGCTTTATGTCGCAGATGCTCGTAGGCAACTTCACGGCTTGGCCAGATGTCACGGCGATGGCTTGATAGACCTGCAGGCGTGAGCCTATCTACCAACCGTGGGCTGAAGCGTTTTGCCCAATGTAGTGCCATTGAATAGTAGCCATGAATGAGCGGTGGGTCTAAGGCAATCACTTGGCTAAATAGCTCGGGCGCCTCATAGCTGGCTTGCAGTGTGCACAATGCGCCAAGCGAATGCCCTAGTCCGATGACCTTGGTTTGCCCGCGCGCGCTTAGGTGCGCTTGAATGCTATCAATCACTTGTTGGGTCAGTTTTTGCCAATGATTATCAACCGGATAACGCGGGTCAATCCCTAACGCTGGGATATAGACAATATCAAATTCATCACTCAGCAAATCAAACAGATATTGATAGGTTCGCGATGGAATACCATTGGCATGCGCGAAGTGTATCAGCGGTTTTTGCCCTGTCACTTCTATCGCTGTTATCCCCTCTATGCCTGTCGCTAGCGTTGGGGCAGAGGGCAAACCATTGGCTAATGGATGCTGACTCGTCTCAGATGACATGGTTATTGCATCCCTTTATCATTTGCAGCCGCTTGAGTTAATTGGCTGGCAAAGCCTTTGGAGACCGTTTCGCCAAACCCATAGCCGATTTGGCTAGCAAATTTACCGAACACTTTTTTCACCGGGTCTTCTGGGTTATATTCCACTACATTGTCTAGTTTTAGCTGAGACTCAAGGGTACTGATGCCGCCTTTTTTATCCGCCAAACCGAGATTAATCGCTTGCTCACCACTCCAAAACAACCCGGAAAAAAGCTGATTGGCGTCAGGATTTTTGAGGCGATTGCCGCGACCTTGTTTGACAGCATTGATAAAATGGGCGTGGGTGTTATCAAGGACACCTTGGACATGCTGGCGCTCAAAATCGGAAAGCGGGCGGCTCATGCTTAAAATATCTTTGTGCGCACCTGCCGTCATGGTGCCATCTTTAACGCCTAGTTTATCCATCAAACCTTGGACATTGTAGCTTGGCATAATCACGCCGATTGAGCCGACCAAGCTTGAGGGATTAACCCAAATTTCATCTGCCGCAGATGCGATATAATACGCGCCTGAAGCGCCCATATCTTCGATAACGGCATACAGTTTTTTGTTAGGATGCGCCTTTCTCAATTCGGTCATGGTTTGCCAGATTTCATCGGATTGTACAGGCGAGCCACCCGGTGAGTTGATGCGTAACGCCACCGCTTGCGCTTGGTCGTTGTTAAACGCTTCCGTCAATGCTTCGCCCACCGCTTGACTATTGGCTTCATTGTCGCTGCTGATGACGCCTTTGACATCGATGACGGCTAAATGCGGTTTGCTCATACCGATATCACTCATGCTACTTTTGGCAGAGCCACTACAGCCTTTTGCCACCGCCGCGCCAAACAGTAGCACATAGCCCAAGGTGATGAGCTTAAAGAAAATACCCCAGCGTCTTGCACGGCGCTGCTCCACAAGGCTTGCCATGAGGGTTTTTTCTAGCAATTGCCATTCTTGGCCTGCGTATGGCGCATTGGGTGGCAAGTTTTGCGTATGGTTTGGATGAACAGGTGGCTTTGATTGTGAGGGTTGGTTGGGATCGGGTGGCCAATTATCTGACATAAAAGTTCCTTAGCAATAGGTAATTTACCGCCCATGATAGGGGGAAGCGGTCAAAATTACAATCACTGCCTTGTAGCCAAATCGTCAACTATCAGTCAGTATCATCTGGGGTGAGCGTGTACATTACTGCGCCCACTTGATCGGCATACAGGACTTCGAACGGGTGGTCGGCAGGGTTATCCACTGACCAACTAGTCAGCGATAATTGGCTATCTTCACCCAGTTTTTGTGACTTATACACGCCTGTCACCACATGCAGTAAGGAAGGTTTCGTCAATGCTAGCCACGATGGTTTAATGGATAACGTATAGGGCTGAATGAGTAAATGCGTCGCCGATACCGTGCATAATTTTTCAGTCATTTGCATGGGGATATCGCTATTACCTGCCAACATCAGCACATCGTAGGGTTTGCTGGTTGGTGGCATAAAACGGATGTGAATATAACAGGTTTGGGTCGCTAGTTTTTGCTCATCGGTTAAGGCTAAATCCAAGGGCCATCCCGACACCGCTGTCACTTCCAAGCCATCTTGTTGCCAACGTTGGGCGGTTTGGCAGCTCCTCGGTGTAATCGCACGAAAACTTGCAGATACAGCCTTATCTGTCACATCAAGCCTGCTGTGTTCGACATCATACCCTGCCAGCCAATAGGCTTTAACAGGTACATGGGTTGCCAGTTGTTGCACCAGCTCATTGACGCGGACACTGGGCGTTTGACTAATCACCCCAGTTAATTGGTGAACTTGCTGATTTGCCAACAGCGGATAGATATCACGGTTCAACAGCGAACTGATTTCTTCATCAGCCGCAACATTGCTGATAGCTTGTTTGGTTTTCAAAAAATTGGGTTTATCCGCCTGAGTGGCTTTGATTTGGTTATCGGACAAAATAAGCCAGCTATCATCGCCTTTCTTTAACAAACTGATCACCAGTTTAGGGTTATCACCAACTGCCAGAGTCGGCTTGTTGTTACTTAAACTTCGCTGCTGCAGTGGCAGTAATATCAATAGGATAGCCAGTGGCAACATCAGCATTTTAGGCAACAAGCCTTTTAACAATCCCAGTAGCGCAATTAACAAACACAGGGCAAGCTGCGTTTGTGACAAGGCGAAAAATGATTGATTGGCAACACCCATGTTGATAAGTTGGTTGAGCAAAAGATGAAATACATTGAGCAGGGTTGTTAGCATCGACCAAATGATTTGACTCAGCCAATCCCCTACCACGGGTAGCCAACTAACGACACCTGCCAACATATCCAAGGGTACAACCACCAACCCTAAAAATGGTACGGCTAGCAAGTTTACCAAAATGCCAATGACTGATACTTTGCCAAAAAACCACACCACGATGGGCAGCATCCAAACAAATAGCCAAATTTGTAGTTTTAATAACGCCTTGAATTGATGGCTGATGATTTTAACAAAACCACTCAGCACCTCGCTGCGTGCAGTAGGCGCTAGTAACTGACTAACATCCTTAATTTCAATGGCGCTAACTGTCCCTATTGTCTCGCTAAATTTTAACAGTAAAACCACCGCCACAAAGGACAACCAAAACCCTGCTTGCCCGACTGCTGTCGGTTCTAGCCAAATCATGCCTAGCGCAACCCAAGCCAACAGCCGATAAGCAGAAAAATTAACCAATAACTGTTTCGACAGCGTAAGCAGTAACAGCATCCAAAATGTCCGCTGGGCAGGTATTTCAAAACCCACCAGCAGCGCATAAAACCCTGCTATCACCACACTCACCCAAAGCACCAATAAACTACTCGGTAATTTGACCAACAGCTGGGGCACAAGCCACTTAACGAGCCATAATACAAGAATGGATACGATAGCAGCGAGCATCAACACATGCGGGCCTGAAATTGCTAATAAATGGCTAATCCCCGTGACTTGATAGCGATTCTTAAGGTCGCTATCCATCAGGCTTTTATCACCCGTTAACAATCCCAATAAGATTGCGTGGCTTTGAATAGCGCTTTGACCAGAACTTTGACTAGCACTCTGACTAGAATTTTGACCAGAACTTTTAAGCACGGGTTGGGCAATATCGTTTTTAGCATTGACTATAGAGGTGGATTGTTTCAGATGGGCTCTATGCAAATTGGCGAGGATTTTTTGGCGTAGTTGCCAGCGCAATTTTTCAATAGCAATAACCGTACGGTCTGTGACATGGGATGGGTTAAATTCCCGTAGGCTCGTTTTTTCAATACCGATGATCACTCCTTTTGCTTGCACACCCCGCTGTCTTAACCATTGCGCTTCATCAAATCCTAGCCTGAGCGGTTTGGCATTGCTGGGTAAACTTGTAGGTTTACGCTGTGCAATGGGCTCAAGCTGTAATTTTACGTTAAGCTGCATGCCAGGTCTTAGCTGAGATAAGGGCGCTTCCCAATCAGGGTTGTCTTTGATGTTAGCGGTAATGAGTGCCGTTAGCGGTGGCCGGGGGGTTGCTGACGATGCATCAGCATCACCGTCCTTATCAACGCGGACTTGCAAAATTTGTTTGATGAAACCATTGCCAATTAAGGCATTATCATTTGATAATGGGCTGATTTGCGCCACCGTATCGCTGATTTGATGCGATTCAACGATGGCATCCACTGTGAGCGCTGAGGGCAATAACGTGTTTTCATACCGCTTATAATGATATAAACCATAACTGGCACTCAACATGAGCGTCAGCAAAAAGATAAAGCTTGATAATAACGGTAAGGCAAAACGGTAGGCGAATGCAGAGTTTGGCGATGCTCGTTTTAGCTGTTTACGGTTGCAGCTATGGTATAAACCTAAATTGATTAGCAGCGCTATTAACAGTACTACTGATAACATCTGCCAAATTTTTGCATCATAACTGGCTAGCGCATAACCTGTCATCAAGGGTTGATTTGCTAGTGTATTTACCACTAAAAAACCCAACAAACTGGCAACCGTGATGAGCCAAATCATGTTTCATCCTTGATAAAGATAGCGATAGCTCGCTACTTCCCTTACAATTATCGAATGAGCGATATAGTAAAACAAATAGCAACTTTTGGAAATTATTAATCGATGTTGACTCAATTTAGTAGCGGCAATGACAATGCCTCAGCCGTAGGGAAAAAAAGTATTCAAATCAGTCTAGGGATTGCAGGATTAATACTGGTTAGTGACTGTGGGCTATTGCTGGCCAATCGTGTTTTTCATATTGGCACCCTAGTGCCATTGGGCATAGGGCTAATTTTTTTAGTCCATGCGGTGTACTGGGAGCGTATCCAACTTTATTTGGCGTCACAGCCGTCATTAAAAAAACTATGGCAGCTGGTTTGGTTATTATTTTTTGTCTGGTTGATAAGTTTTTGTGTCTTTGTCAGCTATTTAAAACAGCACTTTAACACTGATAACCATCCTAAAGCAGCGCAAGCGATTATTGTCTTAGGTGGCGGAACAAAAGATAATAAGCCGACCGATGCGGTAAAACTGCGGTTGGATAAAGCATCTGAAGTCATCAAGCGTTTTGCAAACGCAGTTGTGATAACCAGTGGTGGTTTTGATGCGGGGGAGGATGTCAGTGAAGCCAAAGCGATGGCGGACTATTTACATGACACCTATGGCATCAGCTTAGCGCATATTGCGCTTGAAGAACAAAGCACCAGTACCGAGCTTAACTTTGTCAATAGCAAAAAGATTTTAGCGCAGCAAGGGATTGCCTTAAATCAACCGATAATCGCAGTCACCAGTGATTTTCACACCTTGCGCGCAAGCCTTATTGGCAAACGACAAGGATATACCAATTTACAGGTGGTCGGGTCTGACACACCTTGGTATATCCGTCCAAATGTTTGGTTTCGCGAATACTTTGCTTTTATCAGCGGCTGGCTACTCGATGAGTATTAAGCCACCCACGTGCCATTTTGTAAGGCCAATTGTTTATCCGCTAACTGTGCCAATTGCCGGTCATGAGTCACCATCAACAGCGCGGTATTAAAATCTTTTTGTAGCTCTGAGAGGATTTCAAACACCGCCTGTGCATTGGCGTAGTCTAAGTTCCCTGTGGGTTCATCAGCCAGTATTAAAGAAGGCTTTGTCACCAGCGCCCTAGCAATCGCCACCCGTTGACGTTCACCGCCAGACAGCTCGCCTGGGCGATGGGTCAGCCGATGCCCCAGCCCTACTTTTTCCAGTAATTCAATAGACTGTTGACGCGCCGCTGCAATTGGCACTGCTTTTCGCATCAATAGCGGCATTGCCACATTTTCAATCGCAGTAAACTCCGCTAACAAATGGTGAAACTGATAAATAAAGCCCAAATGCTGGTTACGAAGCTCACCGCGCTGGGTTTCATTCAAATCATTGATGCGTTGCCCATGTAGCCAAACTTCCCCACTGGTCGGCACATCTAAGCCACCCAAGATATGTAGTAAGGTACTTTTACCCGACCCACTAGTGCCAACAATGGCGATGCGCTCGCCACTGTTAATACTGATATCCAAATGATTGAGCACATTCGTGGTGGTTTTACCATCTTGATAGGTCTTGGTGATATTTTTTCCTATTAAAATCGCCGTCATGGCTCACTCCTATTCATAACGCAATGTTTGAGCCGGTTGAATGCTAGCTGCTCGGCGTGCTGGGTAAATGGTTGCCACAAAACTTATTACCAGAGAAGCTACCACGATGATGGATACATCTTTCCATTCAAGTTGTGAAGGTAAATAGTTGACAAAATACGCATCAAATAAATGTAACCCAAATAAATTATTGATGCCGCCTACCACATCGCTCACGGTCAACGCTAAAATCACGCCCAAGATAGTTCCCGCGACGGTACCAATCACCCCGATAAACAATCCTTGCACCATAAACACTTGGGTGATGAGCTTAGGCGACGCCCCAAAGGTTTTTAAAATCGCGATGTCCGCCTTTTTATCAGTCACCAGCATCACCAAGGATGAGACGATGTTAAATGCAGCAACCAAAATAATCAAAAACAGCAATAACCCCACCATGGCTTTTTCCATTTGAATCGCACCAAATAAATTCCCATGCGTCGATGTCCAGTCACTAGGCATGAGCATATTGGGTGCAAGGCTCGCTGCTTGCTGAGCTACTTGTGGTGCGGCAAACAAATCCTTTAGCTTCATGCGAATACCCTGCGCCCCCGCAGGCAGACGCAATAGCGTAGCCGCATCATTCATCGGGATGAATGCCATAATATTGTTGACTTCAGGGCTGATGTCATACACCCCTGTGACGGTAAAACGCTTAAAGCGCGGAATCACGCCAGCAGGCGATGGTGAGGCTTCTGGCAATACTAGCGTGACCATATCGCCTTGTTTCACCCCCAGTGAATCCGCCATTTGCTTGCCAATCACAATGTCAAATTGACCTGCTTTTAGACTATCGACACTACCACTTTCCATATGCTGATGAATAATCGAGACTTTTTTCTCATAGCTTGGCTCAATACCTGTCACCATGATACCTGCGACTTGTCCATTTGCGGTGAGCATACCCTGTAATTGGATAAAAGGCGCGACGGCTTCAACTTTGGGGTTTTGTTGAATCGTTTGCGCCAGCGTCTGCCAGTTTGGGATAATTTCACTGGCAGTGACAGTGGCTTGCGGCACCATCCCCAAAATACGACTCTTGAGTTCGCGGTCAAAGCCATTCATCACCGATAACACAGTAATGAGCACGGCGACGCCAAGCGTCAAACCCACCATTGAAATCAAAGAAATAAAAGAAATAAATCGGTTACTTCGCTCAGCACGGGTATACCGTAATCCTAAAAACAAAGCCAACGGTCGAAACATAGCATTCCTAAAAATTATCACTATTTTGATGATACAAGCAGGCAATGAAATAGCTTATTTCAAAACTATTATTCAAGCCTGCTAAAAGCGTGTTAGTCTGACACACTTTTTTACCATTTTGGCAAAAGTTTTTTTGCAATTTTGCTAAAAATTCGCAGAATCAAACATATCTGCGCAATAAATTGTGGATGTTTTAAGCAAAATAAGGTGAAAAAATTCTGCATGTCCCCATTAACATAGCAGAATTAAATTTCATCCCTGCTTAATCAAGGGTTGATAAACCTGTTGTTACTTAAAGGACGTCTTATGACCAATACTCACCAACCCCCTTCTTCAAATGCCCCCAATACGATTAGTTTAAACTGTGATCAAGTGGTTGGTCATGCAGATCACTGGTCATGTTTTACCAACAATATTCCCGATGACGTCCCAAATTGGTTGCAATCGCATATCGATACTGCCACTCTCCCTACCCCACTAAAGACTACCAACGCCACGTCTTCGCATATTTTACTATCGGGTAATCAGCCGATTCATATCAATCAAGTGATTGAAATTGATAGCAATCGCTCACCCAAACGTTTGATTAATGCGTTTCCTTGTGTCAATAGTCCGTATGGGCAATGGGTCACGATTGAAGGTGTCTATAAATGTGACAATCAGATAGAGGCGATTTTGCGCTTAAAAACTGATGATAATACCGTGCTGTATGTATTTGACCAGTATTATGCCATCAATGCCCACAACTATGAAAAAAATCACCGCTACTTAATCAATCTGAGTGCATTTGCTTACACCGTAAGCTTGAGTAACCGCTCAGAAACTATTGTGGTTGATGAGCCTGAAGCGATTCGCTATCACCGCGCTTTTAATGATATTTTGACCAAAAATAATAACGTTGCCCCAAAAGATCTTGAAGCCCAAATCGCCGCTTGGCAACCTAGCGAAAACGACTTGCCGCTGGAGCCAATTGAAATCAATGTCGGTCACATGTGTGCTTATTTATTTGGTGAAACCATCGGTCAACAAGATGAAGCCTGGTGTCAAGGTCAAATTATTGGCAAACAAACTGCCAGCTTTAACGGCGTTGAATTTGTATTGCTTGATGTGGTGATATTACGTGAAAGCCTTGATAATCCTGTCGTTATTCGTTTAGCGGTCAATGCCGATAACATCGATGCCACCATTCAAGTCAACGATTATATTCAAGCCAATATTTGGCTACAGGGTGCTATTTTTATGGAAAATCAGAAAAAAGCAGCCACCAATTATAGAGCGTTTTAAGCCTTTCCCCGCTAAAATCATTGGTTAAATTTCTCGAAGCCACTGCCGACTATGACAGTGGCTTTATTATTTTGTAAATAAATGTAAATTTTGCGCGTTATTTTATTTAATTCATTGAATTGACTATAATTTTATATTATCGTTATTTTAAATTTGATTTTAATCAATTTTTATCAATCAACGTCATAAATTCTATAGCGGCTCAACCGCCTACCCAATATCAGCCGCTAGCGTTTTGTGAGTGTTCTATCAGTTATTTTGGGAAGATGACCCATGCCAAATCAGTCGACTAAATCCGCAGTTTCTACTTCAGACGCTATCCAAGCCCAGACTGGATTGGTAAATCACAGCCCACTCCGACTATCTACTCAAACGACCTTAGCACCCCAAACCACCTTAGCCACTCAAACTAGCCCAGTCAATGGTCTGATGGTTTATACCACAGGTTTGCTACTGTACCCTACCCAAGCGCCCGATAAAAAAAATCACCGAATATTATCGATGATTTTCTTTGTGCTCGGGGTGTTAGTGATATTTCGCTTAACACACGGATGATGCTAGCAATAACATCTATTATGCTATTAACCCGATTACACTTGTGTATTGGCTAAGATGTCTTTGAAAAGCTGTTTTTGCTCAGCGCTTGGGCTTGCAGTTTGGATAGACATTAACTGTCCCATATCGCCTTCAACGCGGATTTTGCCAGACATAAAGGCTTCCATCGCACGGTTCATATCACGATCTAAAAAGATTGCTTTTAAGGTGTCGGCATCAAGTTTTAAGGTGGTTAAAGCGCCATCTTTTAAACCTTGATGAATCGTACCATCGTAAAAAGCTGCATTGACTTCTTGATTGTCGCTATCGGTGACTTGTAAATTAATCGACATATTTTTAATCGCGGGTGGGAGATTTAGGTCACCTGCTTTGTTGGTTAATTCGTCAACTTTATCAAACCATTCTTGTGTTAAAATTTTAGCCATTTTAAATCCTCATTGTCGTTAGTTGTATTAGAACTTGTGCATCTTACCGAGATTTTGTAAGAATGACAATTCTCTAACCCATAATAAACCTATTTATAGAACAACGATAATGGCGCTCGGTTAACCATTTTTAGCATTGTTACTAGATAGTGTATGGGATGTTAAAAAAAATCCCCACAATTTACATGGTTTTTTTTATTTTTCATATTATAATAGTTGGTATGTAATTTTTTTTTGCGGTATGAACGTTACATTAGATGATATTTAGCAAAGATTAAGTTACAATACTTGGTGAGAATCGTGAGTTTGAGCCTATTTTACTGCTTGTAAATTTACTGTTTTGCGTCAAGATTTAGCCGCTAATTTCTTTAAAATTCATCGTGAAACTAGCCACTAAACAGTTAGCCTATCTTATAAAAAAATAACTAGTGCCAACGTATCTGACCTGATAGTTTTATTGACAGGCACAAAGGAGATTTCTGCTTAAACTTGTTGATAATATAGGCTGTAAAGGAAATCATCGAATGAATTTACAAAACACAGCAATACCTATTACCGATGATTATGAAGTGGACATCATTAAGTTGTTCTCAATCATGGCGGTAGTATACGGTATTATCGGTATGGCAATTGGGGTGTTCATTGCATCACAATTGGCATGGCCTGCCCTCAATTTTGGTATCCCTTGGCTAACATTTAGCCACTTGCGTCCATTGCACACCAACGCGGTGATTTTTGCATTTGGTGGTTGTGCGTTATTCGCAACTTCATATTATATCGTTCAAAGAACGTGTAAAACGCGTTTATTCGCACCTTATCTAGCCTGGTTCACCTTTTGGGGATGGAACCTTGTTATTGTTGGCGCAATTATTACCCTACCCTTGGGTTTAACCTCAGCGAAAGAATATGCTGAGCTTGAATGGCCCATTGATATCTTAATTGCCGTGGTGTGGATATCTTATGCTATTGTGTTTTTTGGTACGTTATTGAAACGCAAAACCTCGCATATCTACGTTGCTAACTGGTTCTTTGCTGCATTTATTTTGACCATTGCGTTACTGCATATTGTCAATAGTATGTCAATCCCTCTGAGCTTTTGGAAGTCATATTCCTTGTTTGGCGGTGCGACTGACGCTATGGTGCAATGGTGGTATGGTCACAACGCCGTAGGTTTTTACTTAACAGCCGCGTTTTTAGGTATGATGTATTACTTTGTGCCTGTACAAATCGGTCGTCCTATTTACTCTTATCGTTTATCTATTATCCACTTTTGGGCGTTAATTGCGTCTTATATGTGGGCGGGTGGTCACCATCTTCATTATTCAGCACTACCTGACTGGGCACAGTCTTTAGGGATGGTATTTTCTATCATTTTATTTGCGCCTTCATGGGGCGGTATGATTAATGGTGTCCTTACCTTATCTGGTAGCTGGGACAAACTTCGCACAGACCCTATTATTCGTTTCTTGATTGTTGCACTGTCATTCTATGCGATGTCAACGTTTGAAGGTCCGATGATGTCAATCAAAACCGTCAATGCGTTATCCCACAATACTGACTGGACGATAGGTCACGTGCATTCTGGTGCGTTAGGCTGGGTTGGTATGATTACGGTTGGTTCATTATATGTATTGATTCCACGTATTTGGAACAAACAAAAAATGTATTCAACTGACTTAATCACCACGCATTTTTGGCTGGCTACCGCAGGTACTATTTTCTACATCGTATCGCTTTGGATTTCAGGTATTGGTCAAGGTATGATGTGGCGTGCTACAAATCCAGATGGAACGCTGGTGTATAGTTTCGTTGATACTGTCTTGTTCTCGCACTATCCTTACATTGGTCGTGCATTTGGTGGTTTATTGTATGTCACAGGTATGGTCGTTATGGCTTACAACGTCTACAAAACTATCACGATGCCAAGCACTAAAACTGTTGAAGTAGCGGATACCACTACACCTGTAGTAGAAACTGCTACCGTAAAACAGATTTAAGGAGAGACTCATGCAACTCAATCACGAAATTATTGAAAAAAACACGGGTCTTTTAGTTATCCTAATCGTTGTAGCTATTAGTTTTGCAACTTTGGTAGAAATCGTGCCATTGATTTATACCAAAGAGGTTAACCAACCTTTGCCCAATATGAAGCCATGGACTGCCCTTGAGATGGAAGGTCGTGATATTTATATTCGTGAAGGCTGTCACGTCTGTCATACCCAAATGGTTCGTCCTCTTCGGGCTGAAGTGGAACGCTATGGACCTTACTCGCGCGCAGCTGAATCCGCTTGGGATCATCCCTTCTTATGGGGTTCTAAACGTACTGGACCTGATCTTGCGCGTGTGGGCGGACGCTATTCTGATGACTGGCAACGTGAACACTTGATTAACCCACAATCATTGGTACCTGAGTCTGTGATGCCATCATTTGCTTGGTTAGCAAAAAATGACGTTAACCCTGGAGAAGTACAAGCAAAAATGCGTCTATTCCGTGACCATTTTGGTGTGCCTTATAGCGATGCTGATATTGCAGGTGCACCTGATGCGGTACAAGGTAAAACTGAGCTCGATGCTGTTGTTGCATATTTACAACAACTGGGCACTGCAATGAAAGGTCAACGTTAATGTTGGGCACATTACACAGTATCGCAACGGTCGCAGCGTTTATCGCTTTTATTGCGATTGTTTGGTGGGCTTACTCGCCAAAGAATCGCAAACGGTTTGAAGAAGATGCAAAACTTGCGTTAGATGACGAAGACCTAACAGAAGCATCACAACGCAATAAGGATAAAAAATGAGTGGATTTTGGAGTTTTTGGATAACCCTATTTTCCATCGCTTGTTGGGCTTGGATTTTGTTCTGGTTAGTCGGTGTATTGGGTTATCGCCCAAAAATGTCGGATGACGGTACTACAGGCCATGAATACGATGGTATCCAAGAGTTTGACCGTCCATTACCAAAATGGTGGTTAGTAATCTTTTGGGGTACATTAGCTTGGGCACTACTATACATGCTATTGTTCCCATCAGTAATGCCAGGCTCATGGAAAGGTATCACTACGGTAAAAGTAGATGGTCAAGATGTTCCTTGGACCAGTGCTAATGAATTAGCATCCGATCTTGAGCGCAATAATGCCGTATTTACTGGCACGTTCAATGATAAAATCTTAAAAGACAAAGCGGTAACGGCGCAAATTGATAGCCTTGCTAAATTACAAGCGCAGCAAGCTAAAAATGCAGAGCCCAATGCTGAATTAAAATCGCAAATTGATAAAGGTATTGTAGGACTGGCACCTGCCGTTCTAAAACTTTCTCAAGATCCTCAAGCGATTAAAATTGGTCAGCGTTTGTTCTTACAAAACTGTTCAGTGTGTCATGGCTCACAAGCGCATGGTGCACCCGGTTATCCAAACTTGACGGACAATGACTGGATTTATGGCGGTACACCCGATAAAATCTTGTTAACCCTAAATCATGGTCGCGTGGGTGGTATGCCAGCTTGGAAAGCGCAGATTGGTGAAGATGGTGTTCGCGCCGCAGCTGAATACGTACTATCACTATCACCCGGTCATGGTTCAAAAGAAA
Organism: Moraxella sp. CTOTU46934; assembly: GCF_031979465.1. NCBI lineage: Bacteria > Pseudomonadati > Pseudomonadota > Gammaproteobacteria > Moraxellales > Moraxellaceae > Moraxella > Moraxella sp. CTOTU46934. The sequence goes on along the minus strand of NZ_DALZEG010000013.1, from coordinate 44,948 downwards.
ATGGTCAGTTGAACCAAACTTTGGTTAATCAAGGTAAGGCTATTTTTGATACTAACTGTGCGGTATGTCACGGTAAAGATGGTAAAGGTAACCATGATATCGGTGCGGTGAATCTTACGGATGACATTTGGTTATATGGTGGCGACCGTGAAACGGTTCGTACTACGTTACGTAACGGCCGTGCCGGTGTGATGCCACATTGGGATACCAAATTGGGTAACGAGCGTATTATGTTATTGGCGGCGTATGTTTATTCATTAAGCGATCACAAACAAGACGCTTCTGTGATGACGCCACAAACTATCGTCAATAAAGAACGTGGTGCAGCCTCTACCCCAGTTGAAACTGCAAATGCGGTCAAATCTGCGGTTGCTAGTGCGGTAAAATAATTTTTACCCGCCATTTAAAAAAGCGAGTTTTAGTTACTCGCTTTTTTATTGCGGATTGACTTTTCCTTGTCCCTCTTTACTTGCCTAGTTTTACATACCTAGTTTTTCAAAGGCAATTTCATCAAAACCAATGATTAACTCATTGTTTGAGACGACAATCGGGCGTTTGATGATACTGGGTTGCTCTGTCATCAAAGTGATGGCAAACTCGGTATCGGCTTTGGCTTGGGCTTTTTGCGCATCGCTAAGGTTGCGGTAGGTTGTGCCTTTGCTATTCATGATTTTGTCGATACCAACTGTTTCGACCCAATGGGCTAATGTTGGTTTGCTTATCGCCTGTTTTTTGTAGTCAAAAAATTCATACTCCAAACTTAGCGCAGTTAATTTATCAAACGCCTTTTTCATGGTGCTACAGTTTTTGATACCGTAGATGGTGATGCTCATATTGGCTCCTTTTTTTATCGCAATTTTTACGGTTTTACGCTATGCTATGGGGCTTAAAATACCTTCCCATTCAAATACTGCAAATTCAGACCATTATGAGTAATTCAGCTTTAACCAGTCAATACCAACCCCAAGAGATTGAGCCCGCCCAACAACAAAAATGGGAACAGCAAAATCGCTATCAAGTAAACAACGCGGCATCTGATAAGCCGTCACGTTATTTGCTGTCTATGTTTCCCTACCCCAGTGGCAAGCTGCATATGGGGCACGTGCGCAACTACACGATTAGTGATGTGTTGAGCCGTTACTACCGGTTAAAAGGTTATGAAGTATTGCAGCCAATGGGCTGGGATGCGTTTGGTATGCCTGCAGAAAATGCAGCGATTGCCAATGCTGTTGCCCCTGCTGCGTGGACGTTTTCAAACATTGATAACATGCGCGCACAGCTTAAATCATTAGGACTATCGATTGACTGGTCACGTGAATTTGCTACTTGTACGCCCGAATACTATAAGTGGGAACAATGGCTATTTGTACAACTGTTCAAAAAAGGCTTGGTATACAAAAAACTCTCAACTGTGAATTGGGACCCTGTTGATAATACCGTCCTTGCCAATGAGCAAGTGGTGGATGGTCGCGGTTGGCGCTCAGGTGCGCTAATTGAAAAACGCGAAATCCCCATGTACTACTTTAATATCACCGCCTATGCAGACGAGCTGTTAAATGATTTGGATAAGCTAGAAGGTCATTGGCCACAGCAAGTGATTACCATGCAGCGCAACTGGATTGGTCGCTCTGAAGGCATGGAAATTCATTTTCCCTATACCTTAAATGGTGAAGAAAAAACCCTAGATGTATTCACTACCCGTCCTGATACCTTAATGGGCGTGACTTATGTATCGGTGGCAGCTGAGCATCCACTGGCAAAACACGCTGCCGCGACCAATCCTGCCCTACAAAGCTTTATTGAAGCCTGCAAAAAAGGCTCAGTTGCCGAAGCAGACTTAGCCAAAGCTGAAAAAATGGGTATGGATACGGGTCTGACTGTCACCCATCCGTTGACAGGTCAGCAAGTGCCTGTTTGGGTCGCTAACTATGTATTAATGAGCTACGGTTCTGGCGCTGTCATGGCAGTCCCTGCGCATGATGAACGCGACTTTGAATTTGCCAATAAATACCAGTTACCTATTAAGCAAGTGATTGACCTGGACGAAAACCATAAGCAAGGTCAACAGTTTGATGCGACGACTTGGCAAGACTGGTATGGCGATAAGCAAAATGGCGTGGCTATTAACTCGGGTGAGTTAGATGGTTTAAATTTTAAACAAGCCTTTGACAAAATTTTAACCCAACTTGAGCCAAAAGGCTTGGGTAAAAAAACCATTAATTATCGGCTACGTGATTGGGGAGTATCTCGCCAGCGTTATTGGGGTTGCCCAATTCCGGTGATCAACTGCGCCGACTGCGGTACAGTGCCTGTTCCTGAAAATCAGCTGCCTGTGGTATTACCTTTAGATGTAGTGCCCGATGGACGTGGCAATCCCCTCAACAATCTCGCTTCATTTACTGATGTCAACTGCCCATGTTGTGGTAAGCCTGCCAAACGTGAAACTGATACCTTTGATACTTTTGTAGAATCAAGCTGGTATTACGCGCGTTTTGCCTCACCCAATTATACCGATGGGATGATTAATAAAGTCGCGGCCGATAAATGGCTACCTGTAGATCAATATGTAGGCGGTGTTGAGCACGCTGTGTTACACTTACTGTATGCGCGTTTTTTCCACAAACTTATGCGTGATGAAGGCTTGGTGCAGGGAGATGAACCCTTTGCCAATTTACTCACCCAAGGCATGGTCTTGGCGGGTACTTATCTGCGCGAAAATGCCGATGGTAGCAAATCCTATTACTTTCCAGAAGAAGTTGATATCCGCTACAACGACAAAGGTCAGCCCATCGAAGCGACCTTAAAAGCCGATGGTCAGCCAGTCAAAATTGGCAAAATCGAAAAAATGTCAAAGTCAAAAAACAATGGTGTCGACCCGCAAGCGACTATTGATCAATATGGCGCAGATACAGTTCGACTTTACACCATGTTTACCGCGCCTGTCGACCAGACGCTTGAATGGATTGACGATGGACTAAAAGGTCCGTATAACTTTTTGAAAAAAGTATGGCGTTATACCATCGAGCATGCCGAAACATTGGCACAACAATCTTTAACCGCAACAACGCTATCGGTGAGTGACACCCAGTCGCTGAGTAAAGCCGCTAAAAATCTACGCCGTAAAACACATGATACTATCGGCAAATTAGATGACGCGTTTGGCAAAAATTTGGCGCTCAATACGCCTGTGTCATTTTTAATGGAACTGTCGAACGAACTCACTGCATTTGACATTCATTCAGACAGCGACTTGGCGGTAGCCAATGAAGCACTGTTGACGTTATTGACCTTGCTCACCATGTACGCGCCGCACATGGCAGAAGTCCTACTTGAGGAGTTAGGGATTGATGTGATGACACTAACCTATCCAACCGTTGATACTTCAGCCTTGGTACAAGACACTATTACCATGGTGGTGCAAGTCAACGGCAAAATCCGGGGTCAAATGGATGTGGCGCCAAACAGTGATAGCGATTGGTTAAAAGCCGAAGCGAAACAACTCGACAGCGTCGCTAAATTTATCACCGGCGATATCGTCAAAGAAATCGTGGTGCCCAATAAACTGGTCAATATTGTGGTAAAAGCCTAATTGATTACAAGGGCTTATTGGCAACCTAAGCCCTTTTTGACCTTAAAGCTTTATAATAACTTAAAGCTTCATAATATAGTATTATCACAAGCAATACCGACAATCATAGATGGGTAACTAACAGACAGGTAACTATATGAATCAGCCATTACTTCGTATCCTCCTAAGCAGTGTGTTACTGACGCAGCTACCTGCCTGTGGTTTTCATCTACGCGGGTATGATGCGCCTATGTCACAGAATATCCCAACCACTGAGCTGATTTTTAACAACACGCCTGAAGCCTATGCGGTCAAAAATTCGTTAAAAAAACAACTCCACCAGCTAAGCATCAATACCCAAGATAGGGTGATTGATAAAAATACAACCAACCAATCAAATACTACCTTGCCTGCCAGTATTGAAGTCAAAAACATTCGCCTGCAAAACTACCAGCTACGCGGTATTTTGACCGAAATTCGCATGGTACTAAGCGCAGAGGTAAGCTATCGCGCCATTGAAAATGGTCAACCCCGCACGCTGACCAATACGATTCAAGTACAGCGCAGCTATCAGTATGACCAAGGCGTGGTAGCGACCGACAATCCCCAAGCCGAGCAAATTAAAGTATGGTTGTATGATAACCTGGCGCAGCGTATTGCTGACCAATATGTCGCACTGAGCCTTCCAAAAATCACCAAAGTGCCGACCGCAACTACCCCCTAACCCTACCTAACCTAATTGATAATACGCTGATGCAGTACAATTTTTTAAATGCCTTTCAACATCTCAAAAATAGGCAAGACCCAGCCACTGGCCTGTGGCTAATGCATGGCGATGAAGATTTGCTGTCACAGTGGCTGATAGAAAAAATGTCGCCCAATTGGCGGCAGCATAATATGGCAATTTCGCGCATGGATATTACCAGCGCCAAATCATGGCAAGCGGTTTTGGCAGAGCTGAACAGTCTGTCACTGTTTGACGACAACAAAGCCATTATCGTTCACGGTAATCATAAACCCGATAAAGAGGCGTTAGCAGAATTAGCGCAATTTGCGACGAGCAATCCAAGCAATTGCTTAGTCATTATCAGTGATAAATACGATAAGAAAAGCCAAAGCAGTGCGTTTTTTTCGCTTTGCGATAAATTTGGTCAGGTCATCGAATGTCATCTTTATCAAGAACAGCAACGCGAACAACTGCTACAGCAACACGCGCAAGACTTTGGGCTCGAACTCACCAAACCCGCTTGGCAAATGCTAATGGCACAAACTCAGCATAATTTGCTAGCGGCTTACCAAAGTCTGTGGCGACTCTCCTATCTCTATGCTACAACAGATGCGAATCCCCCTACCCATTTTGTGACCATCGATGAGTCTCAGCTGTTTGATGGGTTGGTGAGTCAATCTATGTTTACCACCTTTGATTTATCGGATGCCATGTTGGCAGGTGATACCGCGCAGGTTGCAAAAATCTTGCAGCAACTCAAAGCCAGTGAAGAACCAGAGAGTCTGGTGTTATGGATGATAGCCAAAGATATGCGCAATATTTTAAGCTTGCAATCAGGGGCAAGCTATCAAAGCCTCGGCATTTGGCAAAGCAAGCAACAGCTGTACAGTAAAGCCCTGCATCGTCATTCCCATGACGCCACCCGAAACTGGTCGGATGCACTGTACCAAGCCGACCAAGCCATCAAAGGTCTGGTGCAACAACCGGCTTGGGAGCTGCTCTACCAACTCGCTTTTCGTCTAGCGGGTCAACCATTATTTCACTAGTTGCTTTAAAAGTTACTTTAAAAGTTGCTTTTAAAAATGCTCCGCAACCTTTGCAATCTTTGCAACCCTTCAAACAACCCGCCCATCAAATTACAATACAATCCACCACCCCCCAAATTTTTAATGCGTTTTTGTTACTCATAACATTTATTTTATAATCCAGTAAGATTATGTCGTTATAATTAAAAATCCTTGCGACTTACCTATTTTTATTGCAATTTATTCTCATTTAGCTTTTAATGCTCAGTGGTAAAAAACTTTGTTTGTTCACTTTTAATTTTTTTTCAATTGTTTATCCCTTGATAAGGCTTGGCACGATGACCGCTACCCAAAAAAAATGGCTCAAATGGGCAATCTTAAGTTTGATCGTTATTTCGCTGGCAGCGTTAGCTTATTGGTACTTTAAACCCAAACCCCAAAAACCCAATTACATCACCGCCAATGTCGAACGTAGCGATATTGAAAACAGTGTGATGTCGACGGGCAAAATTGAAGGCATTAAACAAGTGGATGTGGGGGCTCAGGTGTCAGGGGAAGTAACAAAATTGTATGTCGAGGTTGGTGATACGGTCAAAAAAGGCGATGTTATTGCTCAAATTGACCCAGTTACCCTCCAAAATACCTTAACCACGCAGCAGGCTACTTTACAGCAAAGCAAAGCGAATTTGGAAAGTACCAAGTCCGCCTATCAGACCAAACAAGCCGCGCTTGCCACAGCGCGAGCCGACTTGAAAGGTAAAATAGCAACCTTGCAACAATCGCAAACAGAATACAATCGCCTAAAATCCTTGCTTGCCATGAATGCCATCTCCAAACAAGAGCTGGAGCAAGCGGGTACCGCTGTCAAAACAGCGCAAGCCAATGTAGACAGTGCCAAAGAAGCGATTGCGACTGCCCAAGCAAATATTGCCTCATCGCAAGCCGATATTGTTAGTGCACAACAAACCATAAAAAAATCGCAAACGGACGTCAATACGGCTGAAAAAAATCTTGGATATAGCCAAATTGTTGCCCCAATGTCAGGCACGGTGATTTCTATCACCACCAAACAAGGGCAAACAGTAAACGCCAATCAATCAGCCCCCACCATTGTGACATTGGCAGATTTGAGCAGTGTGCGCGTGAAAGCCAAAATATCAGAAGCCGATGTCGTTAACCTAAAAGTAGGGTTGCCTGTTTATTTCAATATCATTGGACGCCCAGATAAGAAATACCAAGCCACACTGTCGACCATTGGACCTGCGCCCGATGGCACTACCGCCAGTGATTCATCAACGTCAACGGATTCAGCGATTTATTACATTGGTTATTTTACTGTCCCCAATCCCGATGGCGCGCTACGCATCAACATGACAGCGCAAGTCTATATTGTTGAAAATAAAGTCAGTAATGTGCTTAGCGTACCCGCTGCGGCAATCAAAACCGACCCAAAAATGGGCAGTTATGTTGAAGTCGTACAAGCCGACGGTACTACCAAAAAACAAGCGGTCAAAACAGGTGTCACCAATCGTATTACCACCCAAATTCTTAGCGGCGTCAACCAAGGGGATAAGGTGGTTGTGGGTCAAGCAACGGCAAGTAAATCAAGTTCATCGTCTAAAAATAATGGTCGTCCACCGATGATGTAACCATCGGTAGATGATAACCCTAGATTGTAAACGTTGATTGTAACCTATGACGCATGCTAACCCTATGACGCATGCTAACTGTGAGACACACGGCTGATGATAACGCAAGATACCAAACAACCTATTATGGAAGTGAAGGATTTAATCCGCGAATTCCCTGCAGGTGATGAAAAAATTCGGGTTTTACATGGGATTGACTTGACCATTTATGAAGGTGAAATGGTCGCAATTATCGGTCAATCAGGCTCGGGTAAATCCACCTTAATGAATATCTTAGGCTGCCTAGATCAGGCGACTGCGGGCAGTTACCACATCTATGGCAAAGCGGTGGACAAACTCAGCGCAGACGAACTTGCCGAGCTTCGCCGTGAGCATTTTGGCTTTATTTTTCAGCGCTATCATTTACTCGGTGACATCAATGCCCAAGACAATGTCGCCGTCCCCGCTGTGTATGCAGGGATGCCGGTGCGGCAACGTGAAGCGCGCGCCACTCAATTATTAGACGACTTAGGGCTTGCGGCAAAAACCCAAAATCGCCCAAGCCAACTCTCCGGTGGTCAACAACAGCGTGTGTCTATTGCTCGTGCCTTAATGAATGGTGGCGACATTATCCTGGCTGATGAACCGACTGGGGCATTAGATAGCCAATCGGGCAAAGACGTGATGGCAATTTTGAGAAATCTAAATAGCCAAGGTCATACCATCATTATGGTGACCCACGATCCTTCTATCGCTGCCCAAGCCGAACGCGTGATTGAAATCAAAGACGGACAGATTCTTAAAGATTATTATACCGACAATAGATTTGATAAAACCAAAGCGGTTCAACACCTAAATTTTGCCAAAAAATCTGGTGTGACCGCGTTTTTAGACCGATTAGCTGAAGCCTTTAAGATGTCGGTTTTGGCGATGAAAGCCCATAAAATGCGCACATTGTTAACCATGCTAGGTATTATCATTGGTATTGCCTCTGTGGTATCGGTAGTGGGTCTAGGGCAAGGCTCTCAACAAAAAATTCTCAATGATATCAGCTCCTTAGGCACCAATACTTTAACCGTACGAGATGGCTATAAATTTGGTGACCCTCGCCGTAAATACCATGATAATAATTTAACAGATGCCGATGCCAATGCTGTCGCAGAACAACCTTATGTGCAAAGCGTCAGTCCACAAGTCAGCAGCAATACCGCCACCGCCCGTTACCGTGAAACAGAAGCTTCTGTGAATGTCAGTGGCGTGGGCAAAGATTATCTAACGGTGAAAGGCGAAAAACTCGCGCTTGGGCAAACTTTTAATGACAATAGTATCACCTCGATGACCCAAGATGTGATTATTGATAATAATGCAAAAACCGCCTTTTTTGCCAATGTCAGCCATCCCATTGGTGAAGTGATGTTGGTGGGTAGTGTGCCCGCTCGCGTCATCGGTGTATTGCAGCCGTCTGAGCAAGCTTTTGGTCCAAGTTCAGACACCCCTACCCTATATATGCCTTATACCACTGTGATGCATAGAATGGTTGGTACTAGTCATGTAGATAGTTTTATTGTGCTACTAAAAAATACTATCTCGTCTAGTGCCGCTGAGCAAGCTGTTTCTGATTTGATAGAGCAGCGACACGGCACCGATGACTTTCGTATTCAAAATTCTGATTCAATTCGTCAGACGATTGAATCCACCACAGGCACGATGACATTACTGGTTTCGTCGATAGCCATTATTTCTTTGATCGTGGGGGGTATTGGCGTCATGAATATCATGCTCGTCTCAGTTACCGAACGTACCAGTGAAATTGGTGTGCGCATGGCAGTGGGCGCAAGACAATCTGATATCATGCAGCAGTTTTTGATAGAAGCGATTTTGGTATGTATCTTGGGCGGGATTTTAGGTATTAGCCTAGCGTTTGGTATCGGCGCTTTAATTAACAAATTTGCAGGGGGTAATTTCCAAGTGGTGTATTCAACCACCTCCATTGTAGCGGCTGTGGTGTGTTCCACTCTCATTGGTGTGGTTTTTGGGTTTATTCCGGCGCGCAATGCCGCCAGACTCAATCCTGTTGATGCCTTATCAGGTGGTGAATAAAAGTTTTATCACCTATTTAGTCATCATCTAGCTCGTCAATACTTATCTAACTAATTAGACTTATCTAATCAAGACGAGATAAGTTAAAGGTATGATAAGTCGATGAATTTACGCCTCTATTTCGATGCAAATCTTTAGTTAAAAAAATTGTGCAAAAAGGCTTGCAAACCAAGATTTAATGCGTATAATATGCACTCACTTAACGGCAATAGCCAAAATAAAAACGTGAAAATCGTTTTTGATTGCCTTAACAGTTTTGGATCGTTAGCTCAGTTGGTAGAG
>NZ_DALZEG010000013.1:0-35518 GCF_031979465.1 Moraxella sp. CTOTU46934 | reverse complement strand
CAGTGGACTTTTAATCCATTGGTCCCGCGTTCGAGTCGCGGACGATCCACCATATTTTGAAAGTTTCACAATGTCGTTTTATGAATTTGACTTGTGAAATCAAAATTGCTTTGCAATTTTTTAATGCTTTAGCAAATCATAGATTTGCTCTTGCGAAGCTAAAAACGTCTCCCAGACGTTTTCTTAACGCTTCTCAGGATCGTTAGCTCAGTTGGTAGAGCAGTGGACTTTTAATCCATTGGTCCCGCGTTCGAGTCGCGGACGATCCACCATATCCAAAGCCCTTATCGAATTGATAAGGGCTTTTTTATACCCTTGATTTTGTAACGCTATGATTTAGGCTAGCAGTTTAGGTTAGAAAAATAAAAATCACCTAGTTGAACTTATCTTTGATTGTATCAAATAGCTTACCTAACGTTTAGCAAAGAAAAAAGCCAAACCATTAAAGGGTTGGCTTTTGACAGCATCGCTGTCGGATGCTGTCGAGATAGGCTATGACTTTTAGTATAGCTTATTTTTGGTATGGGTAGTTAGGTGATGTACTTAATACATAGCCTGTTGCCCCGCCCGCTGCTGCACCGATTGCCGCAGCTTTACCGATGTCGTTACGGTTGCCATCTGATTTTGCCAGTGCACCTAATGCTGCACCCGCTACCGCGCCTTGCGTCGCCGCGCGAGAAGAGCCTTGGGTAGTGACGCGGTTGCCATAGGCATCAGTGGTTGCACACGCTGTCAATGCTGTTGAACCAACAAGTGTCGCAAGTACCGCAAGTGTTTTAAGTGATTTCATACTTTTCTCCAGTAGGGTTTCCATTTGCTAAAATGTCAGGTGCTTTTAGCAACTTACGGAAGATATATTAGCGTAAATTTTTCACCCTATTGTTATGAATAAAGACTGATTTATACGTGTTTTGTAAGTAACCTTGCTATAATTTGGGCAACAAATAACTTACTCAAGGTTGCGTTAACTTTTTCCACAATACCGAGCATATATTAAGCATGATAACTGTTTAATAAATCGGTGAATTGCGCTTCAGTCACCACTTTTACCCCCAGTTTTTCGGCATTGGCAAGTTTACTGCCCGCTTTTTCGCCTGCGAGCAGTGCGGTGGTCTTGGCAGAAACACTGCCTGAGACTTTTGCCCCTAATGATTGCAGTTTGGCCTTGGCTTCATCACGTCCCATGCCTTCAAGCGTGCCTGTAATCACCCAACTTTGACCTTTAAGCGGCTGATTGCCTTCAGGCACTTGACTGACAGGCTGCCAATGAATGCCCGCTTGTAATAATCGATTGATGACTTCGATATTGTGCTCGGCATGAAAAAACTCAAAAATCGAGTCTGCGGTTTTTTCACCGACATCGGGGGTTTTTTGTAACGCTTCAATACTCGCTGCCATGAGCGGCTGCAAGTCGCCAAATTGCATGGCTAAATTCATCGCTGTGCTCTCACCCACGCCACCAATACCCAAGGCAAAGATAAACCGCGGTAAGGTCGTATCTTTACTTTTTTCAATGGCGGCTAGCATATTTTCGACAGATTTTTCCCCCAATTTTTCAAGGTTGATGAGCGCATCGCGGTGCTTGCTCAGCGCATAAATATCTGCGACATTTTTAACAATACCTTGCTCAAAAAAGTTAATCAACCAGCGTTCACCGAGCCCATCGATATCCATCGCTTTACGACTGACAAAATGAATCAGTGCTTCTTGTTGCTGGGCTGGGCAAAATAGCCCGCCGGTGCATCGTGCCAGCGCTTCACCTTCTGGCATGATAACGGGTGAATCACACACCGGGCAATGCGTCGGCAAGCTCACCACTTGGGCATTGGCGGGGCGCTCGTCCGTCCAGACGCGCGTAACTTTGGGAATGACATCACCGGCACGGTGTACGCTGACCATGTCCCCTGCTCGGATATCTAAACGCTGAATTTCACCGATATTATGCAGGGTCACATTGCTCACCGTGACGCCACCGACATTGACAGGTTCAAGCTTGCCCACGGGCGTCAACTGACCTGTGCGCCCTACTTGCCATTCAATCGCATTTAGACGCGTCATCACAGTTTCGGCAGGGAATTTATACGCAGTTGCCCAACGTGGCTCACGGCTTAAAAAGCCTAATTGCTCTTGCAAGGCTAAACTATTGACCTTAATCACCGTGCCATCAATTTCAAAGGGTAAGCGACTGCGTTTTTCAATCACCGATTGATAATACGCTTGTAGCTGCGCGGCTGTTTGCACGATTCTGATATCGCTGATGCTAAAGCCCAACGCTTGTAGCCAAAATAGCGCATCGGATTGGGTGGTAATGTCAGCGGGTAAGCCCTGATTGACGGAATAGGCATAAAACGCTAGCGGACGACTTTTGGCGATATTGGGATCAAGCTGGCGCAAACTCCCTGCGGCAGCGTTACGCGGATTAGCAAAGGTTTTCTCCCCTTTTGCTTGGGCATCCCGGTTGAGCCTTGCAAACCCCGCTTTGGGCATGAGTACTTCACCGCGCACTTCTAGCCGTGGTATATCAATCGGCAACTGCAGCGGTAGATTTCGAATAGTACGCACGTTTTGGGTAATATCTTCGCCTGTTTGACCATCGCCGCGCGTGACTGCTTGGGACAACTGCCCGTTTTGGTACAACAGTGAAACCGCAAGCCCGTCAAGTTTGAGCTCGACTTCATATTCAGGGTTTTGCTGATTGACTGCCAAACGGTCATTGACCCGTCGCATAAAGTTCTGTAAATCGTCAAAGGTAAATAAATTACCCAGTGATAGCATGGGTATTTGGTGGGTGACTTGGGTAAAAAACGGCAACGGCTTGTCGCCTACTTGGTTGGTAGGGCTGTCGCTTTGTACCAATTCAGGATACGCGGTTTCTAACGCCACCAGTTCTTGGCGAAGTTGGTCGTATTCGCTATCTTCTAACAGCGGATTATCTAGGACGTAGTAAGCGTGGTTATGTTGTTTTAGCTGTGCAATGAGTTTGCGCATTTGCGCAGTAATAGCGGCTGTGTTCATAATCATAATGATTTAAAAAAGATAACGGATATTTTACAACAAAGTGATGGTTTACTTGGTCAATTTTTTCAGTCATCACCTAAGTCAAAACAATAAATATTTTGACCATAAAACTTTTGATAATAAAACTTTTTACAATAAAAAAAGGCACTCGCGAGGAGTACCTTGTTTCATTTTAATAAAATCTATCGACCAAAATTAATGGCAAGCTCGCGCATGGCTTGGGTGTTTTCTTTGTTAATCGGCTCGCCTGTGTCGTCATAGACCGTGGCATTTAAGTCATTGGCAAGCAATCCTGCGATACTCATCATGCTATCAAAGCCTTGAACAGGGCGTGGGTGTGGTAGCGATAAAAATAATACCAAGCCTTTCATGGTTTGCGTCGGTAATCGATTGAGATCGAAAGGTGAAATACCTTCATTGTCAATCATCATCAGACTAAACCACAATAAGCCTGTCCCGTCTTTGTTTTCGTAGCGATGGAACATATTCATCGCACCAAACTTCAAGCCATACTTGTCAATCAGCTCTAACAAATAATCGCCTTTAATGTCGACAAACTGCTGATTAGGAAAAATACTGATGTTGATATTTTGAATCGCATTGTTGAGTGGGCTGTTTTGTTCTTCGTCAATTTGCGCTTGGATATGGGTATCCAAAATTGGGCTGTTATCGGTAAAGCTGTCATTTTTTAGCTGATTTTCATCGAAAGTATGCACAACAGGGCTGATAGTCTCTGTGGCATTAGCAAGCATGCTAAAAGCGTCGTTTTCGTTTTCCACAAATGTATTGGTTTCTGCCAATAATTTGTCATTGGCAGATTTAGTGGCATTGGCAAAACCGCCATTGGCTGGATAGTTATCTAGGTGTAACTCGGTATCGTCAGCGCTTAGCTTTACTTCGCCTTTAGGATTGTCGGGTGTAATTTCTGCTTTAAACAACTGGCTTTCTTGCGGCTCAGGGCGCTGATGGCGTGGAATAATAGGTAGACCATCTTTGTCATGTTCAATCGCGTCAGTCGCTAATACATCTTGGTTTTTTTGACGAATGGATTTTAGTAGCGTGTAAATACCCCAAACGATAGCAACAACCGCAAGAATGATAAGAATAAGCTGAGTGATAGACATAAACAACGACCTTTGAGAAAGACGATAACGACCCTGTTTGTAGTGTAAAAATTTTTACATCGGTATTTTTGCCGTTATACTACCATGACTTCATAAAATCAGCTAGAAAAAACCGTGACAAGGCTTGACTTTTTGCGTATTTGACAGGTGAAAATCACTTATGCCAAATAAGCTTCCACCTCAGTCATATCCACACTGACCAGCTTGGACACCCCTGCCGTTGGCATGGTCACACCTTTGAGCTCATCGGCAATTTGCATGGCAAGTTTGTTATGACTGATAAAAACAAACTGTACGTCTTTGGCAAGCTGCTCAATTAAGCGGGTAAAGCGCCCGACATTGGCGTCATCGAGTGGTGCATCGACTTCATCGAGCACACAAAATGGCGCAGGCTGCTGTTTAAAAATCGCAAAGATTAAACTTAGCGCCGTCAAGGTTTTCTCACCGCCCGATAACAGGGCTAGCCGGCTATTCTTTTTGCCTTTTGGCTGTGCCATAAGCTCTAGCCCTGACTGCCAGCCTTTGCCGCTGCCATCTTTGTCATGGGTATGGTCTGATAACACCAGCTGCGCTTGCCCGCCGCCGAACACTTGGGTAAATAGCTTGTTAAGCTCAATATTGACTTGGGTCAGCATATCCATAAAAAGCTGTTTGGTCTGACTGTCAATCTGCTGGATAGCAAGTTGCAACTTATCAATACTGGCGGTCAAATCCGAGATTTGCTCAGCAAGGGGCGCTAAGCGGCTGTTCACTTCGCTGAGCTCAGCCACCGCGGCATGATTGACTGCCCCAAGATTAAGCAGCTGTGATGCTAACTGCTCGAGTTGTCGTTGTAGTTGTTCGCGTTTGCTGCCACTCAGTAACTCAATGTCGTCAGTTTTTGGTACGGCGATTTTGCGACTAGTCAATTGCTCACCAATCAATGCCACGTTTTGTTTTGCTAGTGCCCATGCGGTGTCGGTGGTGTGATATTGCTGTTGTAGTTGGCTCAACTGCTGCTGAGACTCTTGCACAGCCAATTGCGCTTGCTGCACCTTGGTTTCCATGGTTTGCAAGGTGATTGTCAATTGCGTAACGCTGTCATTGACGGTTTGCAGTTGCGTCGAGTCCACCGTGAGTTGCTGTTGTAGCTGGGGCAAGCGTGCCTGCTGCTCGCTAATTTTATGACTCAGCAGCTGCTGCTCACTGGTGAATCTTGCTTGGTCTTGCTCAGCTTTGGCAAGTTGCTGCTCACTTGCGGTGATTTGCAATTGTCCGGTTGCCAGTGTTTGGGTGATGCGATTTTGTTGTTGTTCTAGCTCGCGCTGTTGACTGGCAAACTGGTTTAAGCGTTCATCGAGTAACTGGCGTTCGCTGATTTGTTGCTGTAATTGCGGTTGTAAATGCGAAAGCGTGTTGCTTAGCTCATAAACCCGCTGTTGCTCTTGGTGCAATTTGTCCGCAAAACCTAGCCCCTCTTGTTGTAGACGCTCGCTGTCACTGTCGAGGCGTTTTTTATCTTGATTAAGTTTATCGAGTGCAGATTGATAGCGATACTGCTGTTGTAGTTTTTGTTGCTGGCATTGCTGTTGTTGCTGGGTTAGGCTTAGCAGTTGATTACGCGCGGTTCGGTCTTGCGCTTGCCATTCTTGCAGACTAACCTTCGCTTGTTGCAAGCGATTGGCTAGACGCTGCAGTTGCGGTTGTTGCTGCGCTAAGTGTTCATCAAGCTCTTCAATACGGGCTTCATTCATCAACTGCTGGCTAAAACTGATAAGCTGCTGACCCTCAGCTTGCAACAAATGGCTTAGGTTAATCAGCAGCTGATTATTACAGAGTATCAGCTGTTGCGCTGATGTCTGCACCAGCAACCAATCGCCCGTTGGTAAGTTATCGAGCAGCCCTTTATCCTGCACATCTGCCCAGTCAAGCGGCGTCGCACTGATCCAAACCTGCTGAAAAATAGCCAGATTGGGCGCCGCAATCAAAGCAGACAGTGGCAAACAACCTTCTATTAGCTGACTGTTCGCTGGGTGATTTTTCGAGATGTTAGCTAAAGTTGATTGATTATCAATAAACAGCGCATGGTCATGGATAATTTGGGCAAAATCTTGGTCAGCCGCGATAGACCATTTGGCAAATACCGTAACTAGGGTATCAAAAATATTGGCATACCCCTTACCTGTTTCGGTCAATTGCAGTTGACTGATAAGTTTTGGCAAACTGCTAGTGTGTTCTTGATTGGCTGACTGGTGGATAACTTGGGCAAGGGCAGTTTCTTGTTGTGCTAGCAAATTTTGGAGTGTCGCTTGCTCGGTTTGCCACGCTTGGTACTGCTGCTCAGCTTGGCGATGCTGACGGGTTAAGCTGTCAACTTCATCGGCTTGGTCAGCGATAGATTCTTGACGGGCGATGATATTGGCTTCAAGACGTTCAATCTCATCACTGAGTCTCGTCATTTGCGTGTCTAGTTCGTTATTCTCAAACGCTGCAAATTGCTGGTCAAATGCGGCCTTAGCAGTCTGCCATGCCAATACGGCTTTGTCATGTTCGCTTTGGCGCTGTTGTTGGCGCTGTTGCTGGCTGGCATGGTGTTTGAGGGCATTTTCACTGACGGCAAGATTTTTTTCTACGTCTTGCTTTTGCTTATTTAATGCCACTAAATTTTTGGCAATGTGCTCACGCTGCTGTTTGCAATCATCTTGTTCATCACGCAATTGGCGCAACTGTGCGGTGAGCTGTTCAAGCTTTGCAGGTAAGCCTTCAATACGCATTTGTGCTTGCTGTTTTTGTGCTTGCAACGCTTGTTGATACTCAGCAAAACGACCCAATTCAACATTGAGGATATTAAGGCGTTGTTGGTCATTGGCAAGGGCTTGTTCAGCTTGTTTCAGTAGACTTTGCGTTTCATGCTGCTGCTGCCAATAATCCTTAGCAAGATTTTGCTGGATTTGTAGAGTCTGCTGTTGCTCAGTCAGAGCCTGCTGGGCAAGTTGCTGCTGCTCGATTAATCCTTCAATCAATACTTGCTGAGCATCCACCCGCTCACGCATCGCTTGAAAATCTGCCGCGAGTGTTTGCTGTTTTTGCCACGCCTGCCCATAGTCATCGATGAGTAGCTGCTCACTGATTGCTTGCTGCGCTTGTTGCCATTGCTGGGCTTGTTGTGCCGTTTTGGCTTGTTTTTCTAGGCGTTTTTGTTGGCTGGTCAGTTCGCTGACCATATCATGCAGCCGCGCTAAATTATCGCTTGCGGTATCGAGCTGTTTTTGGGTGTCATCACGCCGGCTTTGGTAGCGCGATACGCCCGACGCCTCTTCAATAAACTCTCGTAGCTGCAACGCATTGGCATCAATGATGCGCCCTATCATACCTTGCTCAATCACCGCATACGAGCGCGCGCCAAGACCTGTGCCCAAAAAAATATCGACCACATCACGGCGGCGTACTTTGGTGCCATTGATAAAGTAATCGGATTTGCCTTCTTTATTGATTTGCCGACGCACCGATAATTCTTGATACAGATTAAGCGCGTGGTGGATGCCGCTGCTACCATCTTCGCCGTGGGTATGTTCGAACACCAATTCTACGCTTGCCAAGCTTTTGGCGGACTTGTCTTGCGTGCCTGCAAAAATAACATCACTCATCGCGCCGCCACGAAGCTGCTTGGCGGAGGATTCGCCCAGCACCCAGCGAATGGCATCAATCACATTGGATTTGCCGCAGCCGTTGGGTCCGACAATCGCGGTGATGGTTTTGGGGAAATGAAACGTTGTAGGATTGGCAAAGGATTTAAAGCCTGCCAGTTTGAGCTGTTTTAACCGCATGTTGCTAGAGTGTAGGTATCAAAAAAAGGCGCTTATTTTAGCAAAATTTTAGCGATTATTCATTAAATCTATGCTGACTTGATCTATGCTGAATTGGTACACAGAAATCAGGCTAAACCTGCTAAAGCCTTAAGCTGATAAATCTACCATGGCATAAAAAAAGCATAAAA
Source organism: Moraxella sp. CTOTU46934 (assembly GCF_031979465.1). Classification (NCBI taxonomy): domain Bacteria; kingdom Pseudomonadati; phylum Pseudomonadota; class Gammaproteobacteria; order Moraxellales; family Moraxellaceae; genus Moraxella; species Moraxella sp. CTOTU46934. Next base: position 27,400 of record NZ_DALZEG010000013.1, on the reverse strand, counting down.
AAAGCATAAAAAAAACCGCTAAGTGGATTAGCGGTTTTATCAATCATGTTTTCGCCACTATTATTTTGCCGGTGATGCCGTAGCAGTCGCGGTATTTGCCGTTGCAGTTGCTGTATTATCGGGTGCAGACGCTGTTGTGGTGGTCGTTGTCGTCGTGGTGGTGGTTTCAGTTTTGGCTTCTTCTTTTTTGCCACAACCCACAAGGCTGATGACCGTCACTAATGCGATTAATAATTTATTCATAGTTTTCTCCAAAAATGGTTAATGTAATCATCCATCTGATAACTTGATAGTCCGATAACTATATGATCCCAATAACTATATCACTAAATCAATCAGTATCACTCGGCTAATCAGTTTATGAAATCTCAACTTAATTTTATCAAGACGTCATGGCATTTTATGCGTTTTCTGACCGTTTGGATAGCGGCTGTGACGATTTTTTTAACGGTTTTATGTAAATATTTATGCGTATCATCAGTCAATACGCTAAATTTTACCCACGCGATTATGTGTTACAATGATTATTAAAAATCAACCATTAAAAATTAACCACTAAAATTTAATCGCTAAAAATTTTTAAAAGAACTATTGCTTATGTCTATGCTGCTCTCCTCACCCAATGTTCAAGCCGTTCGCGCTTATTTACTTGATTTACAAGATCGTATTTGCCAAGCGCTAGAACACCAAGAAGCCACTGGCGGCTTTAATCTATATGCTGAAGGTGCCAGCAATGCCAAATTTGTCGCCGATGTTTGGGAAAGACCCGCGGAACAAGGCACTCATCAAAATTTGGGCGGTGGTCGCTCCAATGTACTCCAAGGTGGCAAAGTGATTGAAAAAGGCGGGGTGATGTTTAGCCACATTGTTATCAACCATCTACCAGCCACCGCCACCGCTCGCCACCCTGAACTTGCCGGTCGCCAAGCACAAGCACTCGGTGTCTCGCTGGTGATTCATCCGACCAATCCCAACGTGCCAACCAGTCATGCCAACGTGCGCATGTTTATCGCGGAAAAAGAAGGCTACGAGCCGATTTGGTGGTTTGGTGGGGGCTTTGATTTGACGCCGTTTTATCCCGTGATGGAAGACTGTGTGCATTGGCACCAAGTGTGTCATGATTTGTGCGCGCCGTTTGGGGCAGACGTTTATCCCAAGTTTAAGACGTGGTGCGATGAGTATTTTTATTTAAAGCATCGTAACGAACAACGCGGCATCGGCGGCTTGTTTTATGATGATTTGAACACGCTTAGCATGGGTTGGGATTTTGATAAGTGCTTTGCCTTTATGCAGGCGGTAGGCAATGGCTATCTTGAAGGCATTATCCCGATTTTTGAGAAACGCAAACACACGCGCTATAGCGAGCCGCAGCGTAATTTTCAGTTGTACCGTCGCGGTCGCTATGTCGAATACAATCTGGTGTATGACCGCGGCACCTTGTTTGGCTTGCAGTCAAACGGGCGCATTGAGTCGATTTTGGTTAGTCTGCCGCCGCTCACTGGCTGGGAATATGGTTATGAGCCTCTGGCAGGAACGCCTGAATTTGAACTTACGGATTTTTATCTAAAACCCAGAGATTGGCTAAATCTCAAGGCTTAACAAAACGCAATCTTAATAAAAAACAATAAAAAAGGGCAATCACAATTGCCCTTTTTTTAATGGGCGATTAACCCATTAAGTTTGGTTGTACGATTTCTATCCAGTAACCATCTGGATCCAAGATGAAGGCAATATCTTTCATCGTGCCTTCTTCAGGGCGTTTTTTGAAGGTGACTTGGTGTTGCTCAAACCAAGCAACCGCTTCTTGCAAATTTGGCACGGCAAAACAAATATGCCCAAATCCTTGTGGTTCGCTATTGCCACTATGATAGTGAAACTCTGCATCAGACTCAGTGCCATAATTATGGGTCAATTCTAGTACCCCTGGCTGACTAAAGGTAAATGCTGCTAGCGCGGCGCTATCGGTCGGCAAATTTGCCACCTGTTCATCGGTGAGCTTTGCCAAAAAGTACAAATCAAATTCCGCTTGTGGATAGCGTTTGGTTTGTAGTAGCGTCATGCCTAACACGTCTTGATAAAAAGCCAAAGACACTTGCGGGTCTTTCACCCTAAGCATGGTGTGATTAAAGATAAACCCATTGGTAGCGGACAAGTTTGACATAGTGATCCTTATTGTAATATGCCTCTAAAAGAAAAAATGTTAAAAGAAAAAGACGTTGACTAAACGTCATTAATAGCGACAGTTTGCCAAAAATTCAATATTTTTTAATTTTAATTAACTTTTGGTTAAAAATATAGCCCTCATTTCTCATAACATCATTGCTTATAAAATCATTGCTCATAACATTACGCTTAGGTAAGCTGCTCAATTCGCTATTTACTATTCAATATTCGCTATTCAATACTCGCTACTCAATAAAGGTCACTTTACCGGTGTCCAAATCATACACTGCCCCAACAATAATTAAGCTACCATTATTAACCGCATCTTCAAGAATACGAGAGCCGTGTTTGAGCTGGGTGACTGACATACGCACGTTGGCTTTAATACCTCGATTAATCAACTCTTGCGTGTCAATGTCTTGTCCATTGGCGGTATAAATTTCATGCAAGTTATAAACACTGGGACGGATACGGTCAACAATCGAACGTAAATTGGGGGAAAACTGCTGGTCAGGATTGATCAGTGTCTCCACACAAGCCGTCACCGCGCCGCAATGTGAATGACCCAACACCACGACTAACTTGGTACCGAATTTCTCCGCGGCAAACTCAACCGAGCCAATCTGAGACGGCGCGACTACGTTGCCTGCTACACGAATGACGAATAAATCACCCAAACCTTGATCAAAGACAATCTCAGCAGGCACGCGCGCATCAGAACAACCCAAAATAATCGCAAACGGTTCATGCACATGGGTGAGCGCATTAGACGCTAGCAAGGTTGATTGGGGGTTTTGCACATTCTCTACGAATCGTGCGTTGCCTTGTTTGAGCATCTCGAGCGCTTGCTCGGCAGTTTCGGGACGCGGTAAGTGACTGTTTGGCATTTGGTTTTCTCCTTTCACCTAGGGACAATAACGAACTTTATGATGATATAAAACGCGATATTTTTTATCAATTCAAACTTTTTAAAACTCAAAATTTTTCCAAGATGGTTCTATAGCTACTATAATACCTCATCGCCTGCCACAGCAATATGCCCATCAGCTATTTGGTTCATAAATTGCGCATAATCTTGGGCATTGCGAGCGGCAGTTTGCTCGGCATAGGCTTGCATGACAGGGATGAATTCACTGCCATTGCCCAGATAGCCCATAAGCGTATCGGCATTGCCCGCTTTGGTATGCGCATGCGCCAAGGCATGGCCACAGCTTTCAATATATTCGTAAAAATGGGCAGCCGTCATGCTCTCAAGAGACGCGGAATACTTCATATCCCGCAGCTGCCTGACATAAAAATCCATCTCAAAGTTATCAAGCGATGCATAGCCCAAGAAAATATCACTCGATGCCTGCATCAATTGTTGCCCTTCAACCACGCGCTTGCCTTGATGGCTAAATTGTTTTGCCAGTAAGGGTGTCAAGATAGACGCTTTGGCTTGCTTCATTTGCAATATCAGCGGCTCATGGTCGGCATCTTGGAATAATGCCACCGCACACACAGTACCGACACTCCCCACCCCAACTACTTTGAGTGCCACATCGGTAAAATCATAGCGGTCAAACAACACTTGTCTATCTGACTTTAGGGTATCTCGATAAGCGTCAAAAAAAGCGTGGCTACCACCAAAAAATGGCTGCCCTTGGCGTGGTGGTCGCTGCAATTCACCGTCAGTTTTAAACGCGCGCAACCCTGTGACAGTATCACGCTCAGTCAATTTTGGCAGCATTTTTACCGCATCATTTTTTTTGGCTTTTTCAAAATCGGCATGACGGCGTTTACGAACAGTCACGTCTTCGGTATTTGCCAATATTTTATGGGTGTCGATTTTTTCATACCACACTTGTAACGGTGACAAGCTGCAATGCGCTTCTAATGCATCAAGGTAACTGGTCAGCAGTTTTTCTATCGCCTTATAGCCCACCGATTCTACATACTTAAAACTTTGACTGGCGATTAAAATACTGGCGACCAGTCGCTGCAAATCCCATTCAAATGGCGCAACGATGGTTTCATCAAAATCATTAATACCAAATAATAAATTGCGCTCAGGACTGGCATAACCACCAAAATTACTGACATGACAATCGCCGCAAATCTGCTGAAATAAGCCAGAATGTTGCCCCTGCCATGCTTGGTCAAACAGCATCAAAGCAGGCATCCCGCGAAAAAAAGTAAACGGCGATACACTCATGCGCTTGGCTCGTATGGGTAGTAACGCTGTCAACCGACCTTGATTCGACCAATGATAAAGACTGAGCGCGTCGATGGCAGTCGGACGTTGGCTGATGGCAGCCAAGGTTTTTAATGGATACGCCTTACGCTGCTGTTTGCCAAGTGCAATACTATCTGCTTGGGTTAATAGTTTGCCTTGGTAGCGATGGCGCGTCAAATCCACACACTGAGCATGCTGTAAGGATTTTGGTAAAGCAATAGCGATGGGCAGCGCGGCTGTTGCGTGTGTTGCTGTTTTTTTGGTGGCTGTTTCTTTAGCGGCTGGTTTTTTTGCGGGTATTTTGTTAGCCGTGGTTTGAGAAGCCGTATTGTTTGCGCCTGTTTGAGTAGTTGTTGTTTGGGCATTTGTTGTTTGAGTCGCTGGTTTTTGAGGCTTTTTTTTGCTAGGCATGGAGTGTCTCTTAAATGTTCAATAGGTAAATATTCAATAGGTCACTGGCTAAATTATCATCACATAAAAGTCGTTCAAGCTTGCTATTTTAATGACTTTGGTAAAAAGTTACGTTGCTTATTTGTGCCAAATCAACCCCTTATTATCGACTAAAATTAGCCACTAAAATTTTATGAATAGCAGGTGAATTTTCAGTAACATTTTTTAATTTTAGCCGTTATACTGAACGCAACTTTTAACTGTATTTTCACAGGTGAAACTATCGAAAAACTCTGTATTTATGTTGTCATGTTAATTGCTTGACCCGAGCATAAATATGCCATTTTAGCCCGCTATTTTAGCCTTGCCGTGAGATTGTGCCTATGTCTGCATCAACGTCCGCATCAACGCCACAAACCACCCTAAACGCACCATCAGCTATGCCTGATAGCGCCCAGCCGACCAACCAAAAACCGGTACTACTACAAATCCGTCATTTATCCAAATCTTATGGCGATACCCAAATTTTGCAAAATATTAATCTAGATATTTATGACGGGGAGTTTTTGACGCTGCTGGGGCCTTCTGGGTGCGGCAAAACTACCCTGCTACGCTTAATTGGCGGGTTTGAGCTACCCAATGCCGGTAGTTTGCAGTTAGAAGGGGTTGATATTGCAGGCTTACCTGCGGAAAAACGTCCGATTAATACGGTATTTCAGCAGTATGCCCTGTTTCCGCACATGAATGTGTACGACAATATCGCCTATGGACTAAAACTTAAAGGCGTGCCCAAAACCGAAATCGACCAGCGGGTGCGGGAAGCGTTGGCGATGGTACAACTTGACCATACCATCAATCGTCGTCCGCAAGATTTGTCGGGGGGTCAGCAGCAGCGTATCGCTATCGCCCGCGCCGTGGTGAATCGCCCAAAAATGCTGCTACTTGATGAACCTCTATCAGCGCTCGATGCCAAACTACGTGAGCAAATGCAATCAGAACTCAAACGCTTGCAGCGTGAACTGGGTATTACCTTTGTGTTCGTGACCCACGACCAACAAGAAGCCTTGTCGATGTCTGACCGGATTGCCGTCATGAAAAACGGCGTATTCCAGCAAATTGATACGCCCATTGGTATCTATGAATCGCCTGCCAATTTATTTACCGCAAGCTTCATTGGCGAAACCAATTTGTTTAAAGGTAAAGTGCTAGAGGTCAACCCAGCCACCATCAAAGTGGAAGTGGTCGAGCAAAATGACGGCTTTCATCCGATTCGTGAATTGCCCCGTCCAAAATTTGACGTGCAAGTCGGTCAAAATGTCAACTTACTGCTGCGTCCTGAAGATATCCGCGTGTACTACACCCATGAAGGTCATGAAGGTTTAATCGGCAACGTGGTAGACAGTGCTTATAAAGGCAGTACCCTAGATTCTGTGATTCGATTAAAAAACGGCAATATCGTCAAAACGTCAGAGTACTTTAACGAAGACGATCCGAATTTTAACTATAAACTGGGTCAAGAAGTGCGTATTGACTGGGTCGATGGTTGGGAGTGGATTTTGCCAGATGAATAATACTACTTCACCTTCGACCTCTAGCGTTTCGGCTGCTAACACGCCTGCCCCTGTTATGACAAAACAAGGCGGGCGTGGCTTTCAGCGTGCGACCCTGTTTGTGATTTGGGCATGGTTGATTATTTTTGCCCTGATTCCCAATATCTTGGTGATTGCCGCCAGTTTTTTGACCCGTGATGAAGATAAGTTTTTAACACTGCCTGTCACCATGGGCAACTATATTCGATTGATTGATCCGCTTTATTTAAAAGTGTTTTTGCATTCGCTGTCGATGGCAGGGATGACGACGATTATCTGTTTGCTGCTCGGTTATCCATTTGCCTACTTGGTCAGTAAAGCCGATAAAAAATGGCAGTCATTATTGATGTTACTGCTCGTGATTCCGTTTTGGACCAACTCATTGGTGCGTCTGTATGCGGTGAAACTCATTATGGCGGCCAATGGTCTGCTCAGCACCCTGCTGATTAACCTTGGGCTTATCAACGAGCCACTGCAAATTTTATATACCCAAAAAGCGGTGATTGGCGGTTTGGTGTATTTGCTGTTTCCGTTTATGGTACTGCCCCTGTATGCGGTATTTGTGGATTTGCGTGACGATTATATTTTGGCATCCAAAGATTTGGGCGCTAACAAGCTACAAACCTTTTGGCACGTGATTTTACCGCTCACTACACCAGGGATTATTTCAGGGGTATTGCTGGTGCTGTTGCCTGCCATGGGCATGTTTTATGTGGCGGATATCTTGGGCGGTTCACGTAACTTGCTGGTGGGCAATATCATCAAATCGCAGTTTTTGGATGCCCGTGACTGGCCATTTGGTGCCGCGGCGTCCGTGCTATTGACGCTTGCCATGGCATTGCTGATTATGGCGTATCGAGCCAGTAGTAAACGCATTGGCAAAACTGACTACAACGAAGTGGCATAAGGGGGACGCTATGTCTAATACTATGAAATGGCTGTCTCGCCTGTATTTGACCATCGTATATCTGCTGATGTTCTCGCCGATTGCGGTGATGGTAATCTTCTCGTTTAATGCCTCAAAAGTCGGCTATCAATGGGGCGGTTTTAGTACCCATTGGTACAGCGAGTTATTTAGTAATGCCGCGATGGTACAAGCTGCCATCAACTCGGTCATATTGGCGGTAGTGGCTGCGACGATTTCCACTGCGATTGGCGGTTTGACGGCGTTAGCGTTACAACGTTATGACTTTAAAGGTAAATCGATACTACAAAGCTTGCTATTTGTGCTGATGATGTCGCCTGAGATTGTCTTGGCGATTTCGCTATTGGCGTTATTTTTGATTGTGGGGATACAGCTGGGTTTTGTGACGTTGCTAATTGCGCACATTACCTTTTGTCTGCCCTTTGTGGTGATTACGGTGACTGCACGTCTATCTAGCCTCGACACCCGCGTATTGGAAGCGGCGCGTGATTTGGGTGCCAATGAATTTACCATGATTCGTACCGTGCTTGTACCGATTATTTTGCCTGCGATTTTGGCGGGCTGGGTGCTTGCCTTTACCCTATCACTTGATGATGTGGTGGTATCGACGTTCAATACAGGACCTGACTTTGAGATTTTACCCTTACAGATTTACTCGATGGTGCGTGTCGGGGTAAAACCTGAAGTCAATGCCGTTGGCACAATCTTGCTCGTAATCTCGCTGCTGGGTCTGATTATCTCGCAGTTATTACTTGCCAAAAAGTCGATAAATCTACCATCGACCCAAAAACGTTAAGGAGACTTATATGATATCTCGGATGCTCAATAGAAGACGTTTTTTAGGATATGGCTTGGGTGTTGGCAGCGCTGTTTTAACAGGGGGGCTGGCAAGTAATTTAACGGGTTGTCAAAAAGCGAGCGAAACCGCCACTAGCGCTGCCGCGCCTACTGCCAATCAAGGTAGCAAGGTCGTCAATGTCTATAACTGGACGGAATATATCTCTGACCAAGTGCTTAAAGATTTTACCGCAGAGACAGGTATTGACGTTATTTATAGCACCTTTGATTCTAACGAAGCCATGTATGCCAAACTCAAACTGATGAATGGCAGTGGTGAGTATGATGTGGCATTTCCGGGTACGGATTTTGTCGACAAAATGCGTAAAGAAGGGATGCTTGAGCTGCTCGACCATACCAAATTAACCAATTTTGGCAACCTGGGCAAAACCTTTATCAATGCCCCTTTTGACCCTGAAAACAAGTTTAGTGTCCCCTATCTGTGGGGCTCATCAGGCATTGCCGTCAATACCAAACGCATTGCTAAAGCAAGCTTGAGCAGCTGGAATGACTTATGGAAGCCAGAGTACAAGGGGCGTGTCATGCTGATGAATGACATCCGTGACGTGTTCACCATGAGTCTATTGACCCTTGGCTATAACGGCAGTACCAAAAACCCTGAAGCCATCAAACAGGCTTATGAAAAACTCACCAAGCTGATGCCCAATGTGCGTACCTTTAACTCAGATGCACCGCGCATGCCGTTTATGGAAGGGGAAACTTACTTGGGCTTGACTTGGAACGGTGAAGTCATCATGGCACAAGACCAAGGAATGCCAGAGCTCGACTTTGTCTATCCAAAAGAAGGCGCTATTATGTGGATGGATAACATGGTCATCCCCAAAAATGCCAAAAACAACGACAACGCCCATAAGTTTATCGATTTTATCTTGCGACCCAAATACGCTGCCATGATTAGCGAAGAAATCGGCTACGGCTCGCCCAATGAGGCGGCAAAAAAAGAAATGCCGCCTGAGCTTGCCAACAATCCGATTGTGTATCCGCCAGCTGATTTGCTAAAACATGCCATGTTCCGTGAAGACGTAGGCGATGAGATAATGGCGCTATATCAGCAGTATTGGGATAGGCTCAAAGTGGATATGTAACTGTTAAACTAGCGGTTATTAAAACATCCATAAAAAAACAACTATAAAAAAAAGCGGGCTTAATCATAAGCCCGCTTTTTTACCCTAAAAATCCGCTTAGCGCATGATGACAAACTCTTCTGAGCCAGTCGGATGAATCGCCACCGTGTTATCAAAGTCACGTTTGGTTGCGCCCATCTTGATAGCAACAGCAAAGCCTTGAATCATCTCATCGACGCCAAAACCGACGCCATGCAAGCCCACCACTTTTTCTTCCTCACCCACACAAATCAGCTTCATGTGACACGGCTCACGGTGCTTGGTCACTGCACTATACATCGGGGTAAAACTGGATTTATAGACTTTAACCCCATTGATGCCATAGCCTTTGACCGCCTCTTCTTCACTGAGCCCCACCGTACCAATCGGTGGATGGCTAAAAATCACGCTCGGCACTAGATTATAATCTAAATGCTCATTGGGTTTGTTGTTAAACAAGCGCTCAGATAGTCTGCGACCTGCTGCCACCGCCACTGGGGTCAATTGAATACCATGTTCGATAATATCGCCGACGGCATAGATACCTTCGACATTGGTATTTTGATAGGCATCGACTTTGACAAAGCCTTGCTCATTGACTTCAACGCCCGCTTTATCAAGATTGATGGTATCGGTTGCAGGTTCGCGACCCGTTGCCCAAATCAAACAATCCACCGTCAAGGTCTCATTGTTTGACAATTCAATGCTCAATGAGCCATCTTGGTTTTTGCGTACTTGTTGTGGCAGCAATCCATAATGAAATTCAATACCATCATCGTGCATGATATGGGTAAGCGTGGTGACAATGTCGGCATCGAAGTTTTTGAGCACCCGTTTGCTACGCACAATCAGATGGGTCTTTGAGCCCAATGCATTCATCACGCCTGCAATCTCGACACCGATATAGCCTGACCCCACAATCGCTACCCGCGGTGGCAACTCGGTCAAGTCAAAAAAACCATCCGAGTCAATACCCAACTCTGCCCCTTCAATGGCTGGGCGAACAGGTCGACCGCCCATTGCTAGTAAAATATGGTCAGCGGTAATGGTCTCTACCGTGCCGTCATTTTTATACACCTCAACGGTATGTTTATCGGCAAATTTGGCAAAACCATGAATCACATCGACTTGGTTATTTTTGAGGCCGTTGTTGTAGGACTGATGAATACGGGTGATATAAGCTTGGCGACTTTGTACCAATTTGGCAAAGTCAAATTGTTTAACCTCCAATTCAAAGCCATAGTCAGGCGCATAATGATGGATCGCCGCTGCCATATTAGCGCCATACCACATCACTTTTTTGGGCACACAGCCCACATTGACGCAAGTACCGCCTAGCTGTTTGGCTTCAATCAAGGCACATTTTTTACCATAGCTGGCAGCACGGTTGATGGATGCAATCCCCCCTGACCCACCACCAATCGCGATATAATCATAATGTTTGCTCATAATTCTTCCTGTTTTTTGGTCATTTTCAAAGTTATATGTGGTTATTTTACCAAGTTTTGGTAGCAAGAAAAGTTGTTAATTCTCACCTTTCTCATTGATAAAATAAAACAAATTAGCTTTTTTTTGAATAATTTTAATGAAAAAGGTTTAAACACCCTTGCGTCACCGCAAAAGGTATCAGATAAAATCGGGTTTTTTTGGGTTGGCAAAATTCAATCTGCTGTGCCAGCAATTGCGTGCTTAGTGTTGGGACAATCAGCCACGCTTCATCGGCATCAAATTCATTGGCGTACGCAAGTAGTTGGTACATGTCTGCCAAGCTTATATCGTTGAAAGTAGCCGTTTTTTTCCATTTTACATCGGCGATAATAAGTTTATCGGCAGACTTCAGCCAAATATCGGGTTTGATGGTTAACCCTTGCTGCACGGTCAATGGCTGTCTTTTTTGCTCAACCAGTTCAAAATTCTGCCCTACAAATTGTTCTTGGATTTTTCTGCCCACCCATTTTTCAAAGGCAAATGGCATATTCACCAGCCAAGTTGGGGTCAAAAACTGCCCTTGGCTGCTGGCTTGTTGTAGCGTCAGCAGCGCATAACAAAAGCTGATAAAAGTATAATTACGCTGGGCAAGCAGACTGGGCAAGGCGGTCAACTCTTGTAGCGCTTGAGACAATAAGGTGTCGTATAAGTCGTTGGCAACTGTACCCACTGCCTGCCACTGCGGCAGTAATGGGCTCGACAATGGGCTGCTAGCCATGCTGCCAATCACTCGCTCGACGGTGGTTTTCACCAAACGATTGCTAGCGGTATCCATCACAAAATTTTCAGTCTGATGATAAAACTTATGCGGCTGGTGGCAGTTATGCTGCAATTGCTCTTTGACCAACAATTTACCCTGCAGATAGGGCTGATTTTGCTCAAATTGCTGATACTGCTGATTGGGCACGTACTGCGCAAACCCCTGCCAAAAATACGCTTGCAGCCACTCGCTAAGCGATAGCGAATGATTGATTGGTGGAGGATTGGGAGCTGGAGGATTGATGAGTAGTTGATTGGCTAGATTGGGTAACGACTTGGGCAATAAGGCTTGCCACACTACTGTCAGCATCTGTTGCACCCATTGACGGGTTTGGGCAACTTCATCAGCATGGGTGATTTGGGCTTGTGCAAGTTTTGGCAAAATCTCCACTTGCCCGCCACTGGGCAACCCAATCACACCGATATAGTGGCGCACTTTGAGTTGCCACTGCTGCTGTTTACGCTCAATGCGAAACACGTCAAAATTCTGCTCGATAAGCCAGTCAAAATCCTGCCCATCATCAAAATCTGCCGCGGTCAGGCAACTATGTTCAAAGGTGGTGATGGCTTTCATGAGGCGCTTTGATAGATTGCAAGATAGCTATTTGGCTCATCAAGCGCCTGAATATTGATATCAAAACCCGCTTGCTGCGCCATAAATCCAGTTGCTTTTTTGTTATCAACTAGCCTGATAAAGCGCTGCCCAAAGATTGCTTGCAAGATTTGTCCATGCTGCTGGCAGGCTTGCGCCACTTGGGGGATGATAGACTGGCTAAATGCAGCGCTTAACGCTTGCAGCGAATCAATACCCCACAAAAAACTATGCCCTAACTGGCTGTCTTTTGCCAAATTTTGCGAGATTCTTTCATTGAGTGCGGTCAACAATTTGGCTAAATCAATCTCAATCCCATTTGCCATGACTTTACCTAATAACTGTGGCTGTGGTTGACATTCAATAAATTCAAAACGGCGGCGAAATGCCATATCGAGCGGCGCCAATGAATGATCTTGGCTGTTCATAGTGGCGTAGATATCGACATTGCTAGGCACACTAAACGGCTGACGCGAATACGCCAAATTCACCGACAGGCTATCTGTCTGTCCTGCGCGTTTGGTCGGTTCAATCAAACTCATCAATTCCCCAAACACGCGGGCGACATTGGCGCGGTTGATTTCATCAATCAACATGGCATAACGGTGACTAGGATCATGTTTGGCTTGTTGACACAGTCTAAGAAATGCCCCTGACTCAACGCGGTAGCTCATTTGTCCATTGTCCGCGATGTGGGGACGAATGCCTTCGACAAATTCTTCATACCCATACGCTTGATGAAAACTGACAAAACTAAAGCGTTCTAGCTTTGGCTGTAAATAGTTGGGCTGAAACTGGCTGTGAATTGCCGCTTGGTAATCATCGAGTTTGTTTTGCAAGTCTGCTAATAACGGCAAACTGTCTGCTAATAAAAACCAATTACTGCTATCGTCTTTATCAAAATACGATTGACTAGCGCGGCTTGTTTGCTTCACCGTCAGAGAGTTTGGATGACTAAATCGCTGTAATGTTCCCCATACGGTTTGACTCAAATTTTCATTACCCTCTCTTAGCGCGGCTTTTTGTAAAAAAAATGGATGCTGCATGATTTCTGGTACTTTTAATAGCAACTTACCTTTTTTTCTTTCATCTAAAAATACTAAGGAAATCACCTCTAGCCAATTCATAGGGTTAACTAATGCTTTGAGCAAATCATCGGCATTGGCTACAGGCAAAAACTCGGTATATTGTTTGGCGATTTGTTGCAGTCGGTAGGTCTTGCCTGTCCCTGCTACGCCCGTATAGATAATATTTTTTGGCCGCTCACTCATGACAGATTATCACTCACGATGGTCATACCTGCCGCTTTTGCTGCACGCGTACCACCCGTCAAATGGACGATATCCCGCTTTGGGTCAATCTCATTGAGCAAAGCGGCGGCTTTGGCGGCTTTGCTGCCGCCACCGCATAGCACATAGATAGTGCCATCCGTGGTTGCCAATAACTCTGCCGTCAGCGTATCTAAGGGTTGGTTTTTGGCAGACTCAATATGTCCTTGCGCAAACGCTTTACTATCCCGCACATCCCAAACGGTATCGTTTGCCGTGGCAGAAAATTCGGTAATGGCTAGTTCACGAATCATGATTACCTCTTAATTTTTAATGTGTATTTTGTGATGGCTTATTATGGATAAGCTGACGAAATTTATCAAATCAGCGATTAATAACCAAATTTTTGCATCACCTTAACTATTTTTATCAAGTTTTTGGCAAATTATGATTTATAATTCATTCCAATATTTTATGCATCTTAATTTTAACTTAAACTTTTATTATCTAAGGAGGGATGACATCATGACGACGGCTTCAACCGCGCCCCCTGATCATCAGCATATCGCGCTACGCAATGACCCAAAAAAGGTCGCCGTGGCATCTATGATTGGTACGGCTATTGAGTTTTATGATTATTACATTTATGCCGCCGCGGCGGTATTGATTTTCAATACCCAGTTTTTTGATAAAACCGATGAAAAAGCGGCGATGCTTTACTCGCTTTCGACGTTGGCATTGGCATTTATCGCCCGCCCTTTCGGTTCAGCATTATTTGGTCACTTTGGTGATAAACTCGGTCGTAAAAAAACCTTGGTGGCCTCTCTGCTCACGATGGGTTTATCAACCGTAGCGATTGGTTTGCTACCGACTTATGCCCAAGTAGGCGTCATTGCCCCATTATTGTTATGTTTACTTCGTGTGGGTCAAGGGATTGGGCTTGGCGGTGAATGGGGCGGTGCTGCCTTGGTCGCCACCGAAAATGCGCCAGAAGGCAAACGTGCTTGGTATGGTACTTTCCCGCAGTTAGGCGCGCCGATTGGGTTATTTTTAGCTAATTTAGTGTTCTTTTTACTCAGTTATTTTTTAGGAAAAGATGCCTTGGTCGAGTGGGCATGGCGCATCCCGTTTCTTATTTCAATCGTGCTTGTAGGTGTGGGTCTTTGGGTACGTTTAAGCCTGCATGAAAGCCATGTATTCCGTACCGCTGAGGCCGAAGGCAAAAAAGTTAATGCCCCTGTGTCAAAAGTCATCACCCAGTATTGGCGTCCGATGGTGCAAGGCACATTCTTGATGGCGATGACTTATGTGATTTTTTATATCATGACTGCCTTCGTACAAGCCTATTCAAAAAGCCCGGCAAAATTATCTTCTTTTGGCTTTCCAACAGGGTTAGGTATTGCCCCAAATACCTTTACTGGCTTTTTATTGGTGGCTGCGATTGTGTTTGGTATTTTTACCAGTATTTCAGGGATTGGCGCTGACAAAATCGGTCGTAAAAAATGGCTGATTGGCGTGACTATATTATGTATGGTGTTTGCCTGCTTTATGCCAGCACTGCTCAGCAATGGTACACCAACCACGGTATTTATTTTCCTCATTTTGGGCATGGCATGTATGGGTATGTCATTTGGTCCAATGGCAGCGCTATTACCAGAGCTGTTCCCCACCGAAGTACGGTATTCAGGTGCGTCACTGGCTTACAATCTAGCGGCGATTGTGGGTGCATCGATTCCTGCGATTTATGCCATCAAAATCAATGAGCAATATGGCATGAAAGGTGTGGCTATATATATTGTTATTAACGGTTTGATTTCTCTCATCGCGTTATTCTCAATTAAAGAAACCAAAAATATCGATTTGATGGATTAAAAGAAAAGATAGACTAAAAACTGATACCTCAAAAACGCTGGCAAATGCTGGCGTTTTTTTTGCCCAAGGCGGTTATAATAAAATTTTCAATACCATGAGACCTAGGATGAAAGCCTATAATCGCTGTGAATGGTGCGGCACAGACCCACTTTATCAAGCTTACCACGACAATGAATGGGGAAAGCCCAGTTATGATGACCGTCATCTATTTGCCATGTTATGTTTAGAAGGCATGCAAGCGGGACTCAGCTGGATTACCATACTCAAAAAACGCGAGCGTTATTACCAAGTATTTGCTGATTTTGACCCTGCAATTATCGCGCAGTTTGATGATGACATGGTCGATAGTCTGATGACCGATGCGGGCATTATTCGCCACCGCGGTAAAATCAAAGCCATCATCAACAATGCCAAATGCTATCTAAAAATCACCCAAACGCAAGCTTTTAGCGATTATCTTTGGAACTTGTCACCCAGCGGCTTGGCAAAAATACCACAGGATAATCACCCAAAAACCTTTGCTGATATCCCCACCAACACGCAATATTCAGATAACATGTCAAAAGTGCTTAAAAAAGACGGGTTTAAATTTGTGGGCTCGACGATTTGCTATGCGTTTATGCAAGCAGTCGGTATGGTGAATGACCATGTAGCGGCGTGTGATTTTCGGTAAGCAGGTTCAATAGTCAATAGCGGATAACCTATTTCTCGATGTTACAGATTTCTCGATGCTACAAACCCCAAAATAGGCTAAAACTAATCAAAATCAATACCAGTAAAATGCTTTGAACCAATAAAAAATGCTGATGCACTTTGAGCAATCCGCGCAGATTGACCCCATAATAACTGACATTTTTGAGAGAATAGCTTTGAAAATCCACCAAGCTACGACGATGATACTGTGACCGCATAACCTCAACAAACTTATCAGCCGCTGCCGCTGTTGACCCAGCTGGCAACACGGGTAAAAACCCATTGATAACATCTTCATGCGTTTCTGGGTTATTGATATTGACCATCAACATTTGCCAATCTTGAAACAGCCGTTGTTCAATCACCCCTTTAGACTTGAGCGTGACATCGCGGTTGCGCCCATCACGCTGAATGTTACTAAATAATTGCTCAATCGCTGATTTTTCGCCTTCAATGTACTGAAAAAAATAGCCATTACCAAAACACAAAAAACCGGTAATTTGATGGGCAAGGTTCTCACGCTGTGCCACCGTCATGATATCAGACAGCGTGCTAGGGGTTACGCCAGCTTTCAACGTCATACGGCTCACATAAGTTAGATAATGAATTTGCCCCAAGCAGCACCTCAGTCTTTATCGTTGTACAATTTTTGTTCAGCGCAATTTTAACAATTTCTTACATAATAATCCATCCATTAAATCAAGAATATTAACTTACCTAGTCACAAATAGCGGTTGAGTGGCTTTTTTTGGACGCTTGTATTGCATTTACGATCATCAGCAACACCCCTATCCAAATTAAAGCAAAACTGGCAATCATGGTACCATTGACAGCTTCATGCAGCACAAAAATGGACAATAAAAACATCAGCGCAGGTTCAAGATAACTGAGCATACCAAAGGTATTCATCGGCAACACCTGACTGGCTTTGAGATTGGTCTGCATGGCAAGCGCACTAATCATGCCAAGCCCAATCACTAACAGCCCCATTGTTATTGACCCTGTGACTATCGATACACTCGTGTTTTGCCATAATAAAAAACCTAGGGCAATCGGGGCAATCACTGACAAATCAACGAACAGTCCCATCAGCGCAGGCACCCCTTGCCAGCGGCGCAGTCCATAATAAATCGGATACGTCAAACACACCCATGCAGTCGCCCACGATACACTCCCCGCGAGCCAAAATTGCAATCCTACCCCTGCTGCCGCAGCGATAATCGCCGCCCACTGCAATCGATTTAAAGTTTCCTTAAACACCACACAGCCCATCAGTACCATCATCAAGGGAAACAAAAAATACCCCATTGCGGTATTGACCGCCTGTCCATTGATAGGCGCCCACATAAACAGCCACAGCTGACTTGCCAAAATCGGGGTCGGCAACAGCAATAAAACCCATTGTTGTTTGTTTAATCCCATCAAAAATGCTTTGAGCTGCCCAAAACTTTGCGTCATCGTCAACAACCCCACCAACCCAAACCACATCGCCACCATGCGCCACAAAAAAACTTGCGTGCCTGACAACGGCGCAAGCCAGTGACTATACAGATACAGCACGCCAAACAACACATTAGAAATCAATGCCAACACCACCCCAAAACGCAACTTTTTGGCAGCGGTAGCGGGCTGAGAATTTGTTGCCTTGGGCTGGACAACGATAGACGATGGTGATAAAACGCTGAAGACTGACATAATTGACCTTGTTATATTTTTGCTTTTGCGGTTAAATTGCCAAGCAGTATAACAATTATCTTTGGTAAATTATTTCAAAATCCCCCTATTTATGATAAATTAACATTAATATAAGATAAATTTGCTATATTTTTCTCAATTTTTCTTATTGTGTATTTTTAGAAGGAAATGGCTATGATTCATGAAATCGATGATATCGATAAACGTATTTTAAACTTGTTGCAAGAAGATGCGACGCTACCGCTTAAGAACATCGCCGAAAAAGTGCATGCATCGGTAGCGACCTGTCAGCGCCGTATCCAAATGATGACAGAGACTGGGGTGATTACTCGCCAAGTAGTGATTGTCAACCCCACCGAATTAGGCTTTGATTTAAGCGCGTTTGTGCTGATTGAAATGGAAAAACAAAATACCGCGCTGCAGCATGGCTTTGAGCGCTTGATGAACCGATTGCCCAACGTGATGAGTTGTTATGAAATCTCAGGGGATTATGACTTTTTACTATTGGTACATGCCAAAAATATGGCGGAATATCACCGTTTTACCCGTGATAATTTAACTTATGAAAACAATGTGCGACGCTTTAAAAGTCAATTTGTGATGAATTTTTCCAAGGTAGGCACTAAAATCCAGTTAGATTAGTTAGATTAATGCGCCATCAGACAATGGTCTCAAACAATGGGCTCAAACAATGGGCTCAAACAATGGGCTTAGTTCGATACCAAAATGACGTTGGCAACGAAATGCCAAACACCAACGCAGCGGTCACAAATATCGCATTGAAGCTAAAATCCATCATTTGGGTAAATACTTGTGGATTGTAGCCATAGTAGCCTAGCTGTACAAAGCTAATCATGGCTTTGTACGCGGTAATCCCCGGCATCATACACAGCATGGCAGGCACCAAAATCATCTTTGGGGTGAGTAAATATTTTTTTGCCAAATAAATTGCCACAAATGATGAAATACCCGCTGCCACAAATGTCGCTAGTATCAAATTGACTGACAGTTGTTTTAATAGCTCTCTAAGTCCGTAACCCAGCACCGTCAACAATAAGCATTGCCAAATATAGCGGCGCGGTACATTGACAAGCAGTGTCCAGCCAAGCGTCATCAAGCAAGCAAAAGTTGCTGCGCGTATCAAGGCAATCGCATCAACAGCCATTTTTCACCCTACCCAATATTGGCAATAAAATTTTATCAAACGCTTTCATCAACCCACCCCCCAGTGACTGATATTTAATAGTAGCAATGACAACACGATGCCGATACAGCTCGATAACGTCAAGATAATTACAAACATAAAGCGCCCGATACCGATGTTCATATAACCCTTTAGCATATCCGACAACGAATTTATCAAAGGAAAACTGGGAACCAACCAAAGCACACTTGATGCCATGGCAATATGCGGGTCGTTACCAATTCCCAATAACAGCGCGGTACTGGCAAAGATGGAGCCAAAACACGCCGCTATGAGCGCGGATATAAAGGGGTTAAAGTTGCGGTTACTCAGCCATAGCCGCAGCGAATACCCCATCATACTAGCAATAAAAGTCACCAAACACACCAGTATATCGCCCCCTGCCAAATACGCAAAGCAGGCACACGCCACACCGACCATCGGCGCGACCATCTTGGCAGGATAAGTGTCCCGATCAATCTCATCAAATCGGTAGGTTGCGTGCTCTAGGGTACTCGTCACCGGCATACTTTCCAAATCCAGTACAATTCGCTGAATTTGTACAATGATATTGACATTGATAGCATGGGTGGTTGACGCGCGCAAGGTGGTAATACAGCGGTTATTATAAATTGTGGTGATGGTCAAGCCATTATAGGCAATCCCACACTCCACGCTGGCCAACCCCAACGCTAACCCCAATCGGCGGCACAAATCTGTTACCGTTGCCGACTCTGCCCCATATTGCATTAGTAGCAGTCCACAGCGCACACACAGACGGGTGATTTGCTGCTGGTGTTCATACGCCATATACGGCAACCGCCGTCTAGGCTTCGGCTCTGTCGGGGGCGAAAGCTTAGTAGGCTCAGGTGTTAGCGGATCAAGCGCTTCTAGGGCATCAGCAAAGGTATCGGTCATAGCATCATTTTAATAACCTTGATATCTCATTTTAGCATTAAACTAGCATAAAATCAGGGTGAATCAGTATTGCTTTATTGATTAAAAAGTTGATTAAGAAAGCTGAATAAAAATGAGCAAAAAGTTGAAAACTACCCGTTATTTAAAAAAATTCTACCTACTTAACAAGCTGCGATTGGTTTATTTTGGTTTAAATAATAGGGTAATATTCAATACCTTCCATTACCCTCCATTTTAATCACCATCTAGCCATTTGACAGTCACTTTTTCCGTTAATTTTTACAAAAATACTGAATCGCTTTACCCTTTAATTAAACCCGACTAATTTAATCAGGTTTTTTTGTTATTTCGCCCTATAAACCCCCATCGCAAAATTGATTCATGATAAAATGAGCCATATTCATTTTATTTAATATCCAAGCCTATGTCCGCCGAAACTATTGCCAACAAAGCCTTTAAACAAGGCGCCAAAGCCTTATTTGACTATGACAAACACTGGGCAAGCTGCTTTGAGCCTGCGCCATTTTTGCCGATGAGCCGAGCCGAAATGGATGCCCTTGGTTGGGATGCCTGTGATGTCATTATCGTCTCAGGCGATGCCTACGTCGATCACCCAAGCTTTGGTATGGCAATCATCGGCAGGCTGTTAGAGTCGCAAGGCTTTCGCGTCGGTATCATCGCCCAGCCAGACTGGACGAGCAAAGACGCTTTTATGACACTCGGCAAACCGACCATCGCGTGGGGCGTCACCGCAGGCAATATGGACAGCATGATTAACCGCTACACCGCCGATAGACGCATTCGCAGTGACGATGCCTACTCGCCAGACAATGCCCCCGACAAACGCCCCGACCGTGCGGCTGTGGTATATAGCCAGCGCTGCCGTGAAACCTATCCCGATGTGCCCATTATTTTGGGCGGGATTGAAGGCTCGCTGCGCCGTATCGCCCATTATGATTATTGGTCAGACAAAGTGCGCCGTAGCATTTTGATGGATAGCCGCGCTGATATTTTGCTGTATGGCAATGCCGAGCGCGCGATTGTCGATGTTGTACACGCACTTGCCAAAGGTTACCGTTTTGAAGACCTTGCCAAAGTACGTGGCACCGCGTATCTGTCGACACAAACCAAAAAACATTGGCAACGCGACATGATAGAAGTCGCCAGTAACGACGTCGACACCGTTGGGCGCGTTGACCCGATTATCAATCCGTATGTGATGATGGAAGATGTGGGCGACTGTCACATCGAACAAGAAAAAACCCTTGAGAGTCAATACAAAGGGTTTGTGGCGGATAAAGTCGAGCACAAAGTGCTCAATGCTGATAAGGTCGCTGAAAGCCAAGACATCCAAGTGGTCAACCTCAAAGACCCCAATAAAAACGCCTTAAAACACAAACGCCCGTTGCCGCCCCGTGACAAAACCGTAATTCGCTTGCCCGACTTTGAGCAAGTCAAATCCGATCCCGTACTTTACGCCCATGCCAACCGCATTTTGCACCTAGAAACCAATCCGCATAACGCCCGCGCCTTGGTGCAGCGACATGGCGACATTGATGTATGGCTCAATCCGCCGCCGATTCCACTTACCATGGAAGAGATGGATTATATCTTTGATTTGCCGTATGCCCGTCTGCCCCATCCTAGCTACGGCAACGCAAGAATTCCTGCCTACGACATGATTAAATTATCAGTCAATATCATGCGCGGCTGTTTTGGCGGCTGTACCTTCTGCTCGATTACCGAACATGAAGGACGCATTATCCAAAACCGCTCAGAAGAGTCTATCTTGGGCGAAATCAAAAAAATCCGCGACACCGAGCCATCATTTACCGGGGTAATTTCTGACCTTGGCGGACCGACTGCCAACATGTACCGTCTGCATTGCAAAGACGATGCCATTGAAAAAAACTGCCGCAAACCTTCCTGCGTGTATCCCGATATTTGCGACAACTTACTCACCGACCACAGTCATCTCACCCAACTGTACCGTAAAGCTCGTGATATCAAAGGGGTAAAAAAAATCCTAATTGCGTCAGGCTTGCGCTATGATTTGGCGGTCAAAGACCCCGAATATGTCAAAGAATTGGTCACCCACCATGTCGGCGGTTATCTCAAAATCGCCCCCGAACATTCCGAAACCAATGTACTCTCCAAAATGATGAAACCGGGTATGGGGACGTACGATACTTTCAAGCAGATGTTCGACAAATACAGCCGTGAAGCAGGTAAAGAGCAATATTTGATTCCGTATTTTATTGCCGCGCACCCTGGCACCACCGACACGGACATGATGAACTTGGCGATTTGGCTCAAGCGCAATGGCTTTCGTGCCGACCAAGTACAAGCCTTTTACCCAAGCCCGATGGCAACTGCTACTACCATGTATCATACTGCCAAAGACCCGCTGCATAAAGTCACCCGTGACAGCGAAGGGGTGGAAATCGTCAAATCGGGCAAACAACGTAAACTCCACAAAGCGTATCTACGTTACCACGACCCAAAAAATTGGGCACTGCTGCGTCAATCGCTTAAAGACTTGGGGCGTGAAGATTTGATTGGGCATGGTAGTCAATGTTTGATACCGCCTTATAATCCAAAGCTTGAGGGCGAAGACGTTTACCAATCGGCGAGAAAGAAAAACAGCTCGGCAGGCGGCGATTCTGTCAAGCGTAGTGCTAAGGATAACACGGTTCAAAAATCGGGCAAGAAACCAACACCGACCAGTTTTGGCAAAAAACCGTCAAACCAAAAACAGCCGAAAAAAGGTAACTTCCAAACTCAGCATACAGGCTTACCACCGCGGAAGCAGAAGTAGTCTAAAAGCTATTCATGTTTAAAGGTTTCCATATGCGTTCTAAAAATGGAATCAGCTAATCTTGTACCTGTGGAAACAAGTTTTGATAAAACTCGTAGCTGCTCACGACAAGCTTTATTATCAGTTGGTGAAGGATAATTAATTGTATGATCTATTTCACCCCAGATTTCTTCAAATAAAGTTCTTACCTGAATTTCACAACAAATATTTGAATCAGACTTCGGTTTAACAACATAGTGTATACTTGTATAATATGAATCTTTAATTTTTGGTGTCAATTCTAAGCCTTCAAAGTACTGACGTGATTCAGGATCCCAAGAATAAGCAACGGGATTTTCATGATAAACCCAATCGCCATTCTCAATTTGTTTAGTAATTAAATTATGAATAGCTTCAAACTGGTCTTGATATAAATGCAAAACTCTAACGCCAGCCAAGTCTGTAACTCTTTCAAAAAGATTTTCAGGTGTTAGGGGGTTTTCCACATCCCATTTTCTCTGAATTTTTTCTTTCAAATGCTCAACGTTTTTAAGTCTATGTTTAACTGTGTGAATAATAGGATTTCCGTATTGGTTCAGAGTAGGTTCCAAAACGAAGGTATCAACTATACCGTTCATAAATCTTTCAAACAAATATTTTTCATTTATATAAGGTTGAACAATCTTCTCAATTAATTCTTTTTCCATTATTTAACCTAACCTAATAAATTTACTCGTTCTAACAAGTCTTGAGAAAAAGAGGTATAGTCAATTTTAGTTTGTCTATATTTAGGGCTTGATCCTCTTAAGGTATCTTTATGCTCTTCTTCGATTCTGCCACAATCTGGAACTTTCCACATTGGTAAATTGTAATGTTGAGCCATTGATGGAAAAGTATTATGAGTATACATTACTGACAAATGCCCAATGGGATTTCTAATTAATTCATTAGTGAGGTGCGAACGAATATCTTCACGTATATTTTCTATGATAACTTCTGGAATCTTATTAGCATAATTGAGATGTGCCTGTGCGAGTTGGAATATGTTTGTATTATTTTTATAAGGTTTAGCATTATAAATTGTATATCCTAGAAATTTAACGAAGTCTTTAGGGAAAAGTTCTCTTTTTTCATTAGATATTAATTTGTATACTATATCAAATTCATCTTTCCAAGCAGATAATGATCTACCTATATTTTTTATTCCATATAAACTGAATAAATCTGGAAGTGCTGGTATAAAAAAGCCATCAACTGTAGATATGATGACTTTATTTAAAGAGCCTAAACTTGGTGAAGTATCAATAATAACAAAATCATAATTATGAGTTGTTGAATAAGATTCAGCTAAATTTCTTATCTTAGTAATCGTCCTTATCGCAAGTGGTTCACCACGATATATATCAGTCCAACGACTTGCTACCTTTTCTTCGTATAAATGAAGCGTTAGACGACCAGGAATTATGTCAAGATTATTTGATAAATTCTGAGGAGGAGGTAACATTGAATGCTCTCCAGTTCCCTCCTCGGTAGGTTTTAATAAAAAATGTAGACTTCTAGGATTTGATAAAATGGAATTATAATCTTTTAAGGGAAGTTTAGTTTTTGATGACTCATAACCTTCATCAATAAAAATATCCTCTATAGCCCACAAATTATGAATATATTCCTGATCCAAAGCATAAATTGTTAAATTACATTGTGGGTCAGCATCGATCATTAGAACCTTGTATCCCATTTCTGCTAATGCATTTGCCACATGATAAGTAAGAGTTGTTTTTCCCACTCCACCTTTATTATTGAAAACCGATAAAATTTTCACTAACTCACCACCTTAAAGAGAATGTACTTGTGTAATTATATTAGACTTTAATTCTTTACTTAGCAAATTAACTTGCTTGAAAAAATTTACACCAACACCACAGCCCTACAACTAAAATTTGCTATTCCAACTTCCGTAAATCAATAGAATACAAGCCATTATAAAAACAAAAAGGTTCTGAGCATGGCAAAAATTTTTATTGGGATAGGGATTTTATTTCTCATCATTGGCTTAATTTATCTGTTTTTTCCCAAACGCCTTTAGCTGGTTTGGTCGTATGCCGGGGGACGTTAATTATCGCTCTGAAGGCGGCGGCTTTAGTTTTCATTTTCCCATCGTCACCATGATTATCGTGAGTATCATTCTCACTATTATTCTTAACCTATTTAATCGCTAACAGCGTGGTAACCACAGCCATTTCTAGCGGGTTTTATCGCAAAAAACTGCCTTTTTCATCAAAAAATGTCGTAAACTGTGATTACGCCAGCCACGATTGAAAAGGAGTTAGTCATGCAGCGCGACATTTTTAAGCCAACACTACTGAGCCTCGTCATCGCCCAAAGCTTATTGACGGCTTGTAGCCCCTCACCGTCAAATAGCCGTGATATGAGCCCTGCCACACCCGTTATTGCCCAACCAACGCCCGTAGTTGCTGCGCCTGCCATGATGATGGATGCAGCAGCAATGAGCAAGATGGCACGCTACTCACCTATCATGCCGGTGCTGCCGATACCACACAATAATAGCGAAAAATATCAACACCTTGCAGTCAACCCCATTCACCAAACCGCCACTGATGCCGTTGCCACTTTTAGTATCGATACCGACACGGGCAGCTACGCCAATGTGCGCCGTTTTCTCAACGACGGACAATTACCGCCCACTGATGCGGTGCGTATTGAAGAGCTTATCAACTATTTTAACTATGACTTTTCACAAGCCAAGCGCCTTGCCAACGCCCCTTTCTTAATAAGCACCGAAACAGTTGCCGCACCGTGGCGTACCGCCAATCGTATCATCAAAGTGGCTATCAAAGCAGATGACCCTATCCTCACCAAACAAAGCGTCTTACCCCCTGCAAACTTGGTATTTTTGGTGGATGTGTCAGGCTCGATGTCAGACAACGATAAATTACCACTAGTCAAATCTTCGCTAAAAATGCTCACCAAACAATTGAGGTCGCAAGATACCATCAGTATCGTGACCTATGCAGGGCGCACCCAAGTGACGCTTCCTGCCACCAAAGGCAGTGACACTGAAAAAATATTAGCCGCAATTGATAGTTTAGATGCCAGTGGCTCGACCAATGGCGAAGCGGCGATAAAGCTGGCTTATCAACAAGCAAAAATCCACTATAAAAAAGACGGCATCAACCGCATTTTGATGATGACCGATGGGGATTTTAATGTCGGTGTATCGGACGTCGATGAAATGCTAGATATTATCCGCCGTGAACGTGATAGCGGTGTGTCACTTTCCACGTTTGGCTTTGGTGAAGGCAATTTAAACGACCATATGATGGAACAAGTCGCAGATAACGGCAATGGTAACTATAGCTACATTGACAGCCTGTCTGAGGCCAAAAAAGCCTTGGTAGATGAAATGTCAGCGACCTTTAATACCGTAGCAAAAGACGTTAAAGTCCAAGTGGAATTCAATCCCCAGACGGTTAAAGAATGGCGGTTGATTGGTTATGAAAATCGTGTCCTTGCAAAAGAAGACTTTAACAACGATAAAGTAGACGCAGGTGAGCTAGGTGCAGGCAAATCCGTGGTTGCGCTGTTTGAAGTTACCCCTGTGGGGCAGCAAGGTTGGCTAGACGATAGCCGCTACCAAGCTTCCCCTATCAGTCACACCAGCAAAAATACTGAGCTGGGATTTTTAAAACTGCGCTATAAAGCGCCAAATAGCAACACATCAACGCTTTTGACACTGCCCATTACCAATACTACCCAACAGCCGAGCAGCGAACTGGCATTTGCGCTAAGTGTGGCAAGTTTTGGTGAAACCCTCAAGCAAAGCAAATACCTCGGTAATTGGCAACTAAACGATAGCAAGCGACTCGCCCAAGCCAATCTTGGCAACGACCCACAAGGTATTCGCCGCGAATTTATCAAGCTTATCGAGTTAGCCGATAGCTTACAACCCACCAAAAAATAGCCACTATACAACTGTCAATAAAAAAGCTAGATAAATCATCTAGCTTTTCTCCTACTTTTACTGTTTTGCACCTCAGTGCTGTTTTGTGCCAAAAATTTTATCCCCTGCATCCCCAAGACCTGGGATAATATACCCCTGTTCATTCAAATGACTATCGAGGGCTGCGGTAAAAATCTTCACATCGGGATGGGCATCATTCACCGCTTTCACCCCTTCAGGCGTTGCCACTAATACTAAGGCTTTAATATCTTTACAACCGTGTTTTTTCATCATATCAATCGTTGCTACCATACTACCGCCAGTCGCGAGCATAGGATCTAAAATCAACGCAGGACGCTCATCAATATCTTTGACCAACTTTTCAAAAAAAGGCACGGGCTCAAGGGTATCCTCATCACGTTGCAGTCCAACCATCGAGATTTTAGCCGTTGGAATAAGATCTAAAACCCCATCGAGCATTCCCAAACCTGCACGCAAGATAGGTACGACAGTAACGGTTTTACCTTTGATTTGAATGCCTTCTATTTGGTTACCTTCCCAGCCCTGAATGCTAATTGTTTCTATAGGAAAATCACGGCTTGCCTCATACGCCATCAAACGGGCAAGTTCTTTAGTCAAGCTACGAAACTTATAAGTGCTACTATCTGCCTCGCGCATCAAGGATAATTTATGCTTAACTAAGGGATGGTCAATAACGGTAATTTGCATGGTAACACTCGCTTTAAATTTCACACCAAAAATTTTCGCCTATTTTACCCAAAGTCTGCGATAAAAACATTAATTTTCTATTCTGAGTTTTTCTCTAAGTCTTTCAGGGACGTAAAAAAACACCCCCTTACTGGTGTAAGGGGGGTATTTGGAATAGGGAGCTGACGATGACCTACTCTCACATGGGCGAACCACACTACCA
>NZ_DALZEG010000012.1:65484-72678 GCF_031979465.1 Moraxella sp. CTOTU46934 | reverse complement strand
TCGCTCTAGCCTTTGCTTATCATTGGCTGAAGCTTTGAATGTTCAACAGAACCTAATAGTGGTGTGTGAAAATTCACTGACTTCTGCCAAATCCGATTCAATAATCCTTGCTTTTGCCCCAAGCGGTAGCGAGGTGGGGAACGCTTGCATCATGGCATGGGTTTGCAGCACTTCAGCAGTATTGCCTGTCAATGCAATTTCAGTGTGGCAACTTGGACACAACAAAAATTGAGTTGCTCCCACCACATAAGGCACAGGGCTAGCGCAATTAGGGCAGTTTAATGAATGAATTTGGCTAGTGGGTTTAGTGTTATCACTTATACTCAAATCGCTTAAACTTGACGCTTGGGCATCGCCTATTGCCACATTTTGATTGATTTGGTGACTGTCTTTTAGCAACTGCATCGATAAATCGGATAAAGCAACTGCTTGCCCAGCTGACACATACGGTAACCCTGCGATCCCTGTTTTGGTGTAGTCAAGGGTGATTAACTGTTGCTTAGAACGGGCGTCTATCGTCCAGGTTTGCCAACCTTTACCAACCACCATTGGCAATTCACCTTCCCCGGCAATGGCAGTTGCTTCACGGCGGTCAGTCACCACATAGCTGATACCATTATAGACAAAGGATTGATTGACCGTCAGTTGATTGTAACTGGGTAGCGATTGTTTGCCTTGGTCAAAACTGATGCTATATAAGCCTAATGCTTCGGACAACCAACTGTTACGCCCGTCAGCAAATTGCAGATACCATTCATTCCAAATACCGTCACTATAGGCAAATTGCACACGACCCACGACCGCAAAGTTCACTTGCCCATAATTTCCGATACTTCCGATTTGCAGGGGTGGATAATCTTCGACAGTAAAGGATTGTTTACCTTGTGCTGTGACGGTATCGCCTTGACGCAGTACCGTAAGGTACTCCCCAATGTCTAGACCAAATAATCACGAAATTAAGATAGAATTGGGTTGATAAAGCACAGGATTAACCGAACTATTGTTATCTAAATAAACCTGTGCAGGGGTATGGTAATCAAGCGACTGATGCAACCGCTCATAATTGTAAAACTCAAAATAGTCTTTCAAACCAACTCTGGCTTGGCTAACGGTATCAAACTGGCGTAAATACACACACTCATATTTCACTGACCGCCAAAGCCTTTCCACAAAGATATTGTCCAACGCCCTGCCACGACCGTCCATGCTCACAGCAATGCCCGAATCAATGAGCGGCGTGGTAAATCTTGGACTGGTAAACTGCGAGCCTTGATCCGTATTAAAAATCTCACAGCGTAACCCATTGTGCAGTAGTTTACCCACCGTATCAATGCAGAAATCTGCCTCAAGCGTGGTGGATAGCGACCAACCTAAAACATAACGGCTGTACCAATCAATCACCGCCATCAAATACACAAACCCTTTAGACAGGCGAATGTATGTGATATCGGTACTCCACACTTGGTTGCATCGTGTAATGGGTACATTCCTAAGCAAATACGGGTAAACTTGATGCTCGGGATTCGGCTTACTTGTGTTAGGATACTGATAGATGGCATCTAGCCCCATTTGCCGTAATAGTCTGCGTACTCGCTTGTGATTGACACAGTAGCCTAATTGTCTCAAATACGCTGTCATGCGTTTGACCGCATAAAATGGGGTTTTGGTATATTGCTCGTCAAGTAGGTTCATCAAGGTGATATCAAGCTTACTGATGGGCTTTGGCTGATAATACAGGCTTGAGCGGTTAATACCGAGCAGTTCGCATTGTTTACGGGTACTAAAGTCCTTGCTGTCAGTTTCTAGCAGTTGTTTACGAGAATCTAAGCGAGCTGTGAGGACTTTTTTTTAAGCCAGTCTCTCTCGCTGATGACTTGCCCAAGCTGCCGATACAGTTCATCGATAATGGCTTGCTGGGCTTGTTCGTTGTCTTGCTGCTTGGTGCTAAAGGCAGTGGGTATGACAGCCAAAGCTTGCTTTTTCCAGTTGCTGATTTGGGTTGCATGAACACCGTATTCAGCAGTCAGCTCATTGATCGTCTTTTGCTCTTTAATTGCTTCAACAGCAACTTTGCTTTTAAATTCAGCATTATGACGTTTACGAACTTTTGTCATTAGATAGACCTCTTTTCTAAAGGTTATTCTATCTTATTTACTACAATTTTTTGGTCTAGTTTTTGGGGAGTATTATAGTTAAACTCAATGGTTATGGTTATGGTTATGTATATGTAAAATGTTATAGCCTAACATAGGTCAAATATGCCCGATAGCTTACCAATTCATCTTTTTAATTTTTCAATTAGCATCTCAACTATCTACACTTTTTTATGTAAGCAAAGTCCTAATACTGTTGATTATAAGCTATAATACCATGCACACTTTTTAATGGTATCGTACACAAAATGATAAAAAAGCAGACTAAAATTATCGCTGTTGCCAATCACAAAGGTGGCTGTGGTAAGACCACTACAGTGGTCAACCTGGCAGCAGAACTGGCAAAGCTTGAACTATCTGTCCTAGTCATTGACCTTGACCCTCAAGCTAATGCAAGTCTACATATTGGCAAAGACCACCCTAGCGAAGTCAGCGTCACCATCGCTGAACTATTACTATCGGAAGCTGAAAAACTTCCTCTAGCTATTCATGAGGATACTAATATAGAGGGGGTATCACTTATCTATGGATCATTAGCGCTAGGTGCTGCAGAAGATAAATTGAAAGAAGAAGCGCCACGTCCTTCAGAGGAATTAAGAGACAAAATATCTCCGTTAATAGGTTTATATGATGTTATTCTTATTGACTGTCCACCTAGTTTGAAACTATTGACCAGTAATGCCTTAGCTGCGGCAACCGATTTAATTATACCGATTGAATCGGGTTCTCAGTACGGAATGTATGGCGTAACTGATTTGGTTAAACACCTTCAAAAAATTTATCGTATTAACCCTAAACTTAATTTATTAGGCGCATTGCTGATACGCCATGATGAACGCCAAACGGTTTGCAAGCTCATCGAAAGTTCAGCCAGAGAGCAGCTTGGAAAACTGATTCCTATTAAAATTCCTACTAGTACCAAAATTAATCAGGCTGCTATGGCCCAAACCAGTATCCAAAGAATTGACCGTACCTCCAAGGTCGCTCGTGAATTTAGAAAATTTGCATTATGGGTGGTGAATGAATTAAATCTACCCATTCATAAAGATAATCAAGAAGATTTAGTCATTGGAAATAATGAGGCTGATGATGAGTAAAGATATCAAAGCATTGTTAGCCCAGAAGTTAGCTGAGAACAGCGCAAAGCATCTTAATGCAAATCAGTCAGCTCATTTAGAGTTGGGCAATGAACTAAAAAAGTTACCGCTAAATAAAGTACGTCCTAACCGTTTTCAGCCCCGTACTGTATTTGATGAAAAAGAAATTGCTAGTTTGGCTGAATCTATTAAAGAGATGGGGCTTTTACAGCCGGTTACAGTTCGAGAGATCGATGAAGGAAACTACGAGCTAATCGCTGGTGAACGCCGATTTAAAGCGCATGAGTTACTGGGCAAAACTCATATCGATGCAATTGTGACCCAAGCAGATGATAGTGAAATTGCCATTTTAGCATTAGCAGAAAATGCGAGTCGAGAAGATCTTTGCGATTTTGAAATTGGTAAAGCACTGCGTAGTATCGAATCGTTATTTCCAAATAAGTCTCGTTTAGCAGAAGCCGTTGGTATTGATCGCAAAGAGATGTATCGATATTTCGCTTACCGCGATTTACCAGCAAGTTTTTTAGAAAAGGTTGAACGCAATCCTAAATTGCTCTCTCGCTCGGCAGCCTATGATATCAAGCAAGTTATTAATGAACTACAACTATCAGAACAACAAACAACAGAAATCTTATCCCATGTCTGGGATATGTTAGAGCTTGGTAAGCTCGAACAAGGAAAAATTGCAGAATTTATTAGGCAACAAAGCTTAAAGTTAAGCCAAGATATTTTAACACCCGCTATTGCTGCACCTTTAGATATAAAACCAATCATTTCTAATGGTAAACCGATTGGAAAATTTCATCACAAAGGCAAAAAGTATGTGGTCGAAATCAATGCCAAAGACTTAGACCAACAACAACGCACTGAGATTGAGCAATTTATCGAAATGTTAATGACAAAAAATGTGTCATCTTAAACTTTCTATCCAAAAAAGAAAAACTGTGGCAATTTGCCACACTTTTTAACTAATCATGAAAAATCGAAACTGTGGCAATTTGCCACACTTTCCAAACAAGAGAAAATTATCAATGTCTTTAACCGAGCAAACCAGCGAACAGAGCTACCAAGACTGGCTCAATCAGCTCAAAACACAGATTCGCTCATCTCAACAACGAGCTATACTTGCGGTTAATCAAGAACTGGTGCTGTTATATTGGCAAATCGGACAAAACATCCTACAACGTCAAGACCAACAAGGTTGGGGTGCAAAAGTTATTGACAGACTATCCAAAGACCTATCCACCGAATTCCCAGAAATCAAAGGTTTTTCTACTCGCAACCTAAAATATATGCGTAAGTTTGCCGAAGCATGGCAAGATAAGCAAATAGTGCAGCAGGCTGTTGCACTATTACCATGGGGTCATAATCTTGTACTATTGGATAAATTTTCTGACAATGAAACAAGACTATGGTACGCCCAAAAAGCCATTGAACATGGTTGGTCACGCAATGTCTTAGTCCATCAAATAGAAAGCGGTCTGCTAGAACGCACAGGACAAGCCGTCAATAATTTTTCGCAAACATTGCCCAAGATACATTCAGATTTGGCGACCCAAACTTTCAAAGATCCTTATATTTTTGACTTTCTCAGCTTAGGCGAAGCCTATCATGAACGAGAATTAGAAACCGCTTTAACCCAGCATATTATGGCATTTTTACTCGAGTTAGGGACAGGTTT
Organism: Moraxella sp. CTOTU46934; assembly: GCF_031979465.1. Lineage (NCBI taxonomy): Bacteria > Pseudomonadati > Pseudomonadota > Gammaproteobacteria > Moraxellales > Moraxellaceae > Moraxella > Moraxella sp. CTOTU46934. The sequence continues at coordinate 67,747 of NZ_DALZEG010000012.1, read as the reverse complement.
TGCGTTTGTTGGCAAACAGCGGCATATTGAAGTTGGTGGTGACGATTTTTATATCGATTTGCTTTTCTATCATCTGCAACTTCGCTGTTACGTTGTCATCGAATTAAAAACTGGCGATTTTAAACCTGAGCATATCGGGCAACTCAATTTCTACGTGACTGCAGTCGATAGGCAACTCAAAACCCAACATGACACACCAACAATAGGCTTGTTACTTTGTAAAAGTCGTAACGAAGTCGTGGTTGAATATGCACTCAATCAAAACCCCCAGCCGATTGGCGTTGCAGTTTATCAATTAGAAAAAATGTTGAATGAGTTAGAATTAGACAAATAAAACTGTGGCAAATTGCCACACTTTCCCAAAACTTAAAAAACAGAAACGGATGTTCCTATGAGCGAAATCTACGAATCTGACATCGAACAAATAGCTATCGAACAACTCCAAGACATCGGCTATCGCCACGTTTAAGGCGTCGATATCGAACCCTACGGCATAAAACCGCTACGAGCCTATAGCCAAGTTTTGCTCCAAGACAATGTCCTGCAAGCTATCGCTACCATCAACCCACAACTTACCCCAGAACAATGACTTGAAGCCTATTAGCGTATCAGCCAAAATAACCAACTCACCACACCCAATAATGTCAGCAATAATTTAGCCTTATGTCAATGGTGTTCTACACAGGCAAAATCGTGCTTGCCATGAATAACCCAACCGTGGTTATATTGACCGACCGTAACGACTTAGACGACTAGCTTTTTACTACATTCTCGGCATCGGTTGAATTGCTTAGGCAATCTCCAAAACAAGCCGGAGATCGAGAGCAGCTCAAAGAACTACTTAAAGTCAATTCTGGCGGTTTCATTTTTACCACCATTCAAAAATTCCAGCCAGAAGACGGTAGCAATGTCTATGACACGCTGTCCGAACGCCATAATATCATCGTCATCGCCGACGAAGCGCACCGCTCGCAATATGGCTTTGCCGCCAAAGAAGTCGATGTCAAAAACGATGCTGGCGACGTGACGGGCAAACGCACGGTTTATGGTTTTGCCAAATATTTGCGTGATGCCTTGCCCAATGCCACTTATCTAGGCTTTACAGGCACACCGATTGAAAAAAACGATATCAACACCCCAGCGGTGTTTAGTGATTATGTTGATATTTACGACATCTCCCAAGTCGTTGAAGATGGGGCAACGGTGCGGATTTTCTATGAATCACGGCTTGCCAAAGTGGCGATTAGTGACGAAGGCAAAAAATTGATAGCCGACTTTGATGAAGAATTTAACGAAGACGAACTCACCGCCACCCAACAAGCACGAGCCAAATGGGTCAAAGCCGAAGCCTTAATCGGTAGCCATGACCGTATCCAAGCGGTTAAAGCACGTTTGGTCAAATTCAATGAACCGACGACCAATTCTGCAGGTATCGGCAACAGCGAATTGGAAACTAGAGTTAAACAGACCATTGACCAGGCCTTAGTGAGTGAAAAGGTCGTCGATATCTTTGATGCCGCTGGTATTCAAAAACCCGACATCTCTATCTTATCTGATGAATTCATGGAAGAAATGCGAGATTATGAACACAAAAACATTGCTCTAGAAACTCTTAAAAAACTACTGAATGATGAAATAAAAGTGCGAGAGCAACACAGCGTTACCCAAGGCAAAAAACTCATGGACATGCTCAACAACGCTATCAAAGGCTACCAAAACAAAGTCTTAACTGCAGCTGAAGTAATTGAAGAGCTTATTAAGTTAGCCAAAGAAATCAAGGAATCCGATAGTTTGGCTAATGAGCTGAAACTGACTGACTTTGAATATGCGTTTTGCTCTGCGGTTGCCGAAAATGACAGTGCCAAAGAACTCATGGGTAAAGATAAACTGCGAGAACTCGCCATTGTTTTAACATCAACCATTCGTAATAACATAAGTGTTGATTGGACAATCAAAGAATCTGCTAGAGCCAAAATTCGTACTGTAGTCAAAAGATTACTAAGAAAATATGGCTATCCGCCTGATATGGAGCTTTTAGCTACAGAACTCGTATTACATCAAGCAGAGGTAATTGCTGATCAATTAGTTAGCTAAAAAAGCTCTATATTTTATTTACTGTTTTTGATAAAAAAATAAGACGACGTTTCATTACCTCACTATTTTAATGAGAAAAGTAGGTTTTTAATGTTTTTAAATACTTTTAATAGTTTTTAAATAAGCCGCAAGTCGCCTACACCAAGGCTTATATAAGATATTAGACGAC